>JBKOWS010000007.1:0-4869 GCA_046724565.1 Actinomycetota bacterium
GCAGCGGTGTGAAGCCATGGTGCCAACAACGGCCAGCGACCGGCCGAGATTCCTTCTGCGTCAACCTGCACGAGGTAGATCACCGACGTGACCAGGAACGAGCCGAGCCACAGCCGCGGTGACAGCTCGATCCGCACACGCGGCCTGTGTTGCCTCGTCGCAAATCCTTGCGCGGCAAGCAGCCGACGTGCCGTGCGCGCGACCGCGCGCGCCTTGACGAACCGCCACGCGACGCGCGCCAGCATGAGCGCGGCCGCGACCTTCACGACTGCCAGCAGAACGGGGTAGTACTGCGCGCCGGAATACGGCGTCTCGACGTGCCGGCCGAAGTCGAGGCGGTGCGCGAGACTGCGGCCCGCAAGCTCCGCGATGAGCGCGAGCAGACCCAACGCCAGTCGCGCCAGAAGTCGCTGATGCCGCCGAGCACGCTCCATGCCCATGAGAGTGTGCGCGTTGCAGCGCAGTCAGGTCAACTCTGAGGCGCCGGCGCGGTCAGGTGGACGCTACGCGACGATCGTCAGCATCCACTCGTCGCTGAGGCGATCCTCGAAGCCGACGAGGAAGATGCGCTGGTACTGCCCGAGATGAAGCGAGCCGTCGCTGAACGGGATCTGTTCCGTTCGCGGGCCGAGCAACATGGAGACGAGCCGTGCCCGCTCGTCCGCCTCGAGTGGAACGAGGCGCTCGAGCATGCACTCGAGGTCTTCGAAGAAGCCCGACTCGCGTTCCTGCACGCGAATCACGGAGGGATCGCCGTTCGGCGAGACGTACGCGATCCCGCTGCCACCTGTCGTCGCGACCTCTCGACGGACGTCGTTGGTGATGTCGAGCACCGTCAGGTTCGGCAGTGCCGCGGCGATCGAGACGGGGATCTCGATGGAGGTCAGGAGGCCACTTCCCTCGGCAGACGGAAGTGCACGTCCTCCCTCGCAACGGTCACCTCGACGACCTCGTCATAACCTCGCGCGGACAGCTGTTCGATGGTGGCGTCGACAAGCTCGCCGGGGGTCGAGGCACCGGCGGTCAGGCCGACCACCTCGTGGTTCTCGAGGAGCTCCGACGACAGTTCGCTCTCGCCGTCGATCAGCTCGGCGCCGGCGCCGCCGAGCCGAGCGACCTCCACCAGCCGCTGCGCGTTGGAGCTCGTCTCGGAGCCGATGACCAGGATCAGCGTCGCCTCCTCGGCGAGACGCTTGACGGCGTCCTGCCGGTTCTGGGTCGCGTAGCAGATGTCGTCGGCACCCGGCCGGGTGAGAGTACCGAAGCGCTGCTCGAGGGCATCGACGGTCGTCCGGACGTCATCGAGGGACAGGGTGGTCTGGCTGATCACCGCTACGGGCTTGCCGCCCGAGTCGAGCCGCGCAGCTTCCTCGGGCGACTCGACCACGATGGTCGAGTCGGGACGCTCACCGCGGGTGCCGATCACCTCGACGTGGTCGGCGTGGCCGACGAGCGCTACCACGTGGCCGGAGTCGGCGTACCTCCGCGCCTCCGCGTGCACTTTCGAGACCAGCGGACAGACCGCGTCCACCACGCGCAGACCCCGCCGTTCACAGTTCTCGCGCACCACGGGTGCGACGCCGTGTGCGGACAGCACGCAGATCTCGCCGGCGGGAATCTCGCTCTCGTCGTCGACGAACACCGCACCCATCCGCTCGAGCCGGCGAACGACGTGATCGTTGTGGACGATCTGGTGCCGCACGTAGATCGGCGGCCCGTGATCAGCGAGCAGGCGTTCGACTATCTCGATCGCGCGATCCACGCCCGCGCAGAATGAGCGCGGGGCGGCTAGGAGGACGCGTTTTGTCACAGGGGGATCCCCCGTTCTGCGCGGGCGAGGGAAGGGGCTAAGGGGGAAACCGTGAGGTTTCCCCGGTTGAGCTCCTCAGCCAACGCGGCGATCACAGCGGCGCGTGGGCTGAGGCGCGACCTAAAGGAAGGGGCTCGCGGGGGAACCATGGGTTCCCTCGCGGGAGCGCGCCGAAGGCGCGCGACTCCTGCGCAGAATGAGCGCGGGGCGGCCAGGAGGACACGCTTGCTCATCCGGCCACCTGCGCCAACTTCTGGGGTCTGACCCCTCCGGGGTCAGACCCCGGCCTTTCGTCAGGTGCGGCCAGCAGCACGCGCTTCATGCAAGCGCCTCGAGACGTCTGAGTGCCCGCCTCGCGCCGAGCGCTGCTCGCAGCGTCACCAGCGGCTCGCGCACGAACCCGCGCAGGAACCCGAGCAGGTCGACCTCACCGCTCGGCTTCGCTCCTTCGGCCACACCGCCGAGTCGTCGCGTCGGCGTGTCGCTGACCGCGCGTAAGCAGCCGACGAGCCGTCCGCTGCGCGCGAGCGGCCCCGACTCCATGTCGACCGCGTCCGCCCCCGTGCGTTCGTGCAGACGGGCACGCTCGACCGGATCGTCGACGATCCGGCTCGCACCGAGGATCGTCCCGGTACGCGCTGTTGCAGCTCCGAGCGGAGCACCCTCCCACAGGACGGCACCCGACTCGTCCACGACGCGGGTGGCGTCGATCACCGTGCCGATCGGCAACTCCCCGGACAGCGCTCCGGCGATTCCGAACGACACGAGCCGTCCCTCAGGGATTCCCTTCGACGCACCGAGCCCGACGATCGCCGTACGACCCAATCGCCGCGCGATGCGCTCCTCGACCGTCATCGCGCACGCGAATGTCAGCCCGTCAGCGTCCAAGCCATGCTCCTGGCGCTCTCCTTGAGGGATCCCGCCGCCTCATAGGCAGCGGACGGTTCGAAGCCGGAGTGAATCGCGCAGTGCTCACAGCGGGGGTCGTTTCCGGGCCCATACTCCTCCCACTCGATCCCCTCGAGCAACGCGTCGTAGGTCGGGAAGATTCCGTCTGTGAGCAGATAGCACGGGCCCTTCCAGCCGTACGGGTTCCGGGTGATCGATCCCCACGGCGCGCACTTGAGCTTGCGCTCGCCGGTGAGGAACTCCTGGTAGATCGGGCTCGCGAGCCAGCGGTAGCTCCGCTGCCGGGCCACCTTCCGGATGACGCGGAACTTCTCCTCGTGCTCCGCGCGTGTCATCGTCAGCGCCGGATCGATCTGGGAGTACTGGTAGCCCGGGGCGATCAGCATCCCGTCGATGCCGACCTCGTTTGTCAGGTAGCCCATCATCTCGAGCACGTCGTCGACGGAGGTCTCCTTGAAGATGGTCGTGTTCGTGCTCACGCGGAAGCCCGCTTCGCGGGCCTTCCGGATCGCGTCGACCGCGATGTCCCAGAGGCCCGGGTAGTCACAGATGTAGTCGTGGATCTCCCGCATCCCGTCGAGATGGACGACGAACGTCAGCTTGTGGCTCGGCTTGAAAACCTCGAGGTACTGCTCGAGACGCAACGCGTTGGTGCAAAGGTCGATGTTCTTGCCCAGCTCGAGCACCCCGGCCACGACGTCCTCGATCCCCTTGTAGACGAGCGGCTCGCCGCCGCAGATGGAGACGACCGGCGCCGGGCACTGGACGCCTGCGTCAAGGCATTCTTGCACCGTGAGCCGCGCCTTGTTCGACTCGTACTCGCGGATCTTCCCGCAGCCGATGCACGCGATGTTGCACGCGAGCGTTGGCTCGAGCATCAGGACGAGCGGATACCGCTCCCCCTTCCGCTGCTGGCTGGCGACGTAGCGGCCGATCTGCACGGTTGAACGAAGGGGGAACTTCATCCGTTGAGCCTTTCTCTCAGTCGCCCGAGGGCGAGGACGGGAAACGTGAGGCGGTAGAGGTGGTAGCGAATCATGAAGTCGAGGGGAAAACCGGTTCC
The DNA here is from genome assembly GCA_046724565.1 of Actinomycetota bacterium. Lineage (GTDB taxonomy): Bacteria > Actinomycetota > Thermoleophilia > Gaiellales > Gaiellaceae > 3-1-20CM-4-69-9. The sequence continues at coordinate 3,783 of JBKOWS010000007.1, forward strand.
CGTGTAGTGATGCTCGTCCCAGTCGCCGTCCGGACGCTGGAACTCGCAAAGATACTCGGCTGCGCGCCGCGTGGACAAGCCCCGAGCTGCCCCGCCGGAGACGTACGCCAGCAGCGCCCAGGCGGTCTGTGAGGGCGTCGCAGCGCCGCGCCCCCGCCGAGCAGGATCCGAGTAGGAGAGAATGTCCTCCCCGAAGGCACCCGTTGGTTGCTGCACCGAGTCGAGCCAGCGCAGGGCGCGCTGGAGCGCCGGATGATCGGGCGGCAGCCCGCAGGCTTCCAATGCCGGCACCGCAGCCCCGGTGCCGTAGATGTGATTCACACCCCAGCGGCCGAACCACGAGCCGTCTTCCTCCTGCTCGGCGAGCAGCCAGTCGCGCCCAGAGCCGAGGGCCGAGTCGAAGCCGCCCTCGTGGCCGAGCGCTTCGAGCGCGTGTGCCGTGACGTCGGCGCTCGGCTCGTCGGTGACCTTGCCGAAGTCGCAGATCGGGAGCTTGTAGAGCCAGAGCGCCTCGTTGTCGACATCGAACGCGCCCCAGCCGCCGCTGCGGGACTGCATCCCGACCATCCAGTCGAGACCGCGGCGAGCTGCAGCGTCGCCGATTCCCAGCTCGCGCAGCGCGAGAACGACCACGGCCGCGTCGTCGACGTCCGGGTAGAGGTCGTTGTCGAACTCGAACGCCCAGCCGCCCGGTTCGAGATCGGGGCGACGGATCGACCAGTCGCCACGCACCGTCACCTCCTCGCGGAGCAGCCAGTCTCCGGCAGCCTGCAACCGCGGGTCATCGGCCGGGACACCGGCCGCGCGCAGCGCGAGCACCGCGAGCGCGGTATCCCAGATCGGCGACTGACAGGCCTCGGGTCGCAACCGGTCGCCGTCGCGGATCATGAAGCGCTCCCAGCCTGTGAGCCCGCGCGCGAACGTCTCGTCCTCGGGCCCGTGCCCGAGCGCGGCGAGCATGATCAGCGACCACACCCACGGAGGCTGGATGCCGCCCCACGACCCGTCCGCCTCCTGTCGCTCGCGCACCCAGCGCTCCGCCACGGCGATCGCGTGGCGGCGCGTCCTAGTGAAGTGCGGCAAGCCG
>JBKOWS010000088.1:0-9410 GCA_046724565.1 Actinomycetota bacterium
CTCGCCGGCGATCTTCGAGGCGGAGTACGTCGACTCCGTGTACGCAAAGTCGGCGCTCGCCTCGCTTGCTTCCTCTTCGGCGAACCGGTGGACGTCGCCGTACACCTCGCGGCTCGACGAGAAGACGATCGGCACGTTCCCCTGGCGGCAGAACTCGAGGACGTTGAAGGTCATGATCGCGTTCTCGAGCGCGCGATGCGGCTGCCGGACGAGCTGATGGACCTTCGCGTGCGCCGCGAGGTGGACAACCAGGTCGACCTCCGGATACTCGACGCCGCCGATGCCCCCGGGGAACGACGGATAGTGGCCGGAGAGATCCTGCAGCAGGTAACGGAAGTCGTCCGTCCAGGTGTTCAGCCGCTTATCGACTCCGAAGACGTCGTGGCCGTCTCCTGTCAGCCGCTGCGCCAGATTCGTCCCGATCTGGCCGCTCGAGCCGGTGACGAGGATCCGCATCAGGCGGCGACCGGCAGGGCCTGCACCCCGCGCAAGGTCGTGGACGTCGCGTCGTCGATGCGAACGGGGACGAGCTCTCCCGGGGCCGCCGTCCCCGCGAAGTTCACGGTCGTGTTGCGCCGCGTCCGTCCACGCAGGAGCGCAGGATCTGTGCGGCTCGGGCTCTCGACGAGGACTTCCTCGACGCCGCCGACCCTTGCAGCGTTGCGCTGTGCGGCAACGCGCTGCACGACTTCGATCAGCCGCTCGATCCGGTCGCGCTTCACGTCCTCCGGAATCTGGTGGGCCATCGCCGCGGCCTCGGTGCCGGCGCGCGGCGAATAGACGAACGTGAACGCCCCGTCGAATCCCACCTCCTCGACCGCCTGAAGCGTTTCCGCCAAGTCGTCCTCGGTTTCCCCCGGGAACCCGACGATCAGGTCGGTCGTGAGCGCAAGGTCCGGGATAGCCGCGCGGAGCTCGCCGACGAGGCGGAGGTAGCGCTCGCGATCGTAGGTGCGGCGCATCGCCTTCAGGATGCGGGACGAGCCGGACTGCAACGGCAGATGTGCGTGCTCGCACACCGCGCTGCACTCGGCCATCGCCTCGATAACCGGACGCCGGAAGTCCTTCGGATGCGGGCTCGTGAAGCGGATCCGCTCGATTCCGTCCACGGCGTCGCAGGCCCTGAGCAGCTCGCCGAACTCCGTTCGCAGCTCCGGCGCCAGGTCTCGGCCCCAGGAGTTCACGTTCTGGCCGAGCAGCGTCACCTCGCGGACCCCCTCGGTTGCGAGCCTCGTCACTTCTGCGACGATGTCTCCCGGCCTCCGGCTGACCTCGCGTCCCCGAACGGCCGGGACGATGCAGTACGCGCACTTCGAGTTGCAGCCCATCGAGATCTGGACCCACGCCTGAAAGGAGCGCTCCCTATGCATCGGCAGCTCCCCGGCGAACTTCCGGTCGTCGAGGCCGAACTGCCCGCGCGCGAGTCCGAGGCCTCCTGCCCCCAGCCACTCGCCGAGGTGCGGTATCGAGCCGGGCCCGAACGCTACGTCGACGTACGGATAGAGCTCGAACAGTCGCTCGCGCTGTGCCTCTGCATAGCACCCTCCGACCGCAATCACCTTGCCGGGATCGCGGCCCTTCAAGGCGGCCGCCTGCGCGAGGTGAGCCGCGAACTTCTGGTCCGGCTTCTCGCGAATCGTGCACGTGTTGAACACGAGGACGTCGGCCTCGTCCTGCGTGGGAGCCTCGCCGAGCCCGAGCTCCTCCAGCATGCCCTTGATCCGCTCGCTGTCGTGAGCGTTCATCTGGCAGCCGAACGTGGTGACGTGGTACCGCCGCACGGGCCAGAATGCTACCCGTGGTCTTTCCGGACTCCACCTCGCTCTGGCTCTTCTGCCTGGCCGCGCTGGCGCTGCTCGCGATCCCCGGGCCGGCCGTGCTCTACATCGTCGTCCAGAGCGCGGAGCAGGGCCGGAGGGTCGGTCTCGCCTCGGTCGGCGGTGTCCACGTCGGATCGCTGGTGCACGTGGCAGCGGCGACGGCAGGTCTCTCGGCCCTGATCGTCGCCTCCGCCCTCGCGTTCAACCTGGTCAAGTTCGCCGGCGCGGCGTACCTCGTCTACCTCGGGATCCGCAAGCTGTTCGAGCGCGACGAGGAGGTCGAGGTGGCCGCTGAAAACAGGAGTGCCGTCCAGCGCGCTTTCATGCGCGGAGCCGTCGTCAACGTGCTCAATCCGAAGACCGCGCTCTTCTTCCTTGCCTTCTTGCCCCAGTTCGTGAACACCGATCGCGGCGGCGTCTGGTCGCAGGTGCTCCTGCTCGGGCTCACGTTCGTCGGGCTCGGGCTCGTGAGCGACTCGCTGTACGCCCTTGCAGCCGGCTCGGTGGGGAATCTCTTCCGTCGCAAGCGCAAGGCGGTCAGGTACTTCTCCGGCGGCGTCTACATCACGCTGGGCGTCGTCGCCTCGCTCGCGAAGAGGAACTAAGCCGCCTGATCAGGCTGCACCGCCGGCGTGGCCTCCGGTGCCTCGGCCGGAAGCGACTCGGGTTGCCCTCCACCGTTCGAGACGTTGCGCGCGACGTCGACCGCACGACTCTCCCTGATCACCGTCACCTTCACCTGGCCCGGATACTCGAGCTGGTCCTCGATCTCCCGCGCGATCTCGTGTGAGAGCAGCACCGCGCCGTCGTCGTCCACCTCTCCCGGCTTGACGATGACGCGAATCTCGCGCCCGGCCTGCAACGCGTAGACCTTCTCGACTCCGGGCTTCTGCGCCGCGAGCTCCTCAAGCGATTCGAGGCGCTTGATGTAGTGCTCGAGGCTCTCGCCGCGGGCGCCGGGCCGCGACGCGGAGATCGCATCGGCAGCGATGAGCAGGACCGCCTCGACCGTCTGCGGCTCGACCTCGTAGTGATGTGCCTCGATCGCGTGCACAACGTGCTGCGATTCGCCGTAGCGCCGCGCTAACTGGGCGGAGATCGATGCGTGGGAGCCCTCGATCTCATGAGTCATCGCCTTGCCGAGGTCGTGCAGAAGGGCGGCGCGCTTCGTCACCTTGACGCTCGCGCCCACCTCGGCGGCCATGATCCCGGCGAGGTGCACGACCTCGAGCGTGTGCTTGAGGACGTTCTGCCCGTAGCTCGTCCGGTAGCGGAGCCGTCCGATGATCTTCACGAGCTCCTCGTGGAAGTCGCCGCAGTTCGCCTCGAACACGGCCTGTTGGCCGGCCTGCACGATCGCGTCCTCGATCTCGGACTTGGACTGGTAGTAGGTGTCTTCGATCCGGGCTGGATGGATCCGGCCGTCCTCGATCAGCTTCGAGAGGGTCAGCCGCGCGACCTCGCGGCGGATGCCGTCGAACGACGAGAGCACGACGGCCTGCGGCGTGTCGTCGATGATGAAGTCAACGCCGGTCAGATGCTCGAGGGCGCGGATGTTGCGTCCCTCGCGGCCGATGATGCGTCCCTTCATGTCGTCTGAGGGGAGCTCGACGACCGAGACCGTCGTCTCGGCGGCATGGCTCGCTGCGACGCGCTGCAGCGCGTCGGCGACCAGGTTGCGGGCGCGGCGCTTGGCCTCCGTACGCGCCTCCTCCTCGAGCTGCCGGACCCGTCGGGCCAGCTCGTGCCGGACGAGATCCTCGGAACGCTCGAGCAGCGCCTGCTTGGCCTCGTTCACCGTCATCCCCGAGATTCGCTCGAGGGCGACGAGCTGTTGCTCGCGAGCCTGCTTGAACTCCTCCTGGAGCTGCTTGAGATGCGTCTCGCGGTCGGACAGCCCCTGCTCGCGGCGCGTCATCTCTGTGAGCTTGGAGTCGATCTCCTCCTCTTTCGCGAGGACGCGCTCCTCCACCTTGACGATCCGCGCCCGATGCTCGGCTACCTCCTGGTCGATGTCGGCGCGCAGCTTCACGGCCTCTTCACGCGCGGTGATCTGCGCCTCGCGGCGGAGCGTGTCCGCTTCGCGCTCAGCCTCCTCGATCAGGTGCTTGCTCTCCTGGCGAGCTGCGCCGAGGCGCGACTTTCCGAGGGCGCCGACGGCCATCGCTCCTCCTATCACCCCGAGGAGGAGGCCGATCAAAATCCCGATGACGACCAGCATGGGCGTGCTCCTGGGTTCGCTTTGTCCGCGATTGCATGTCGCGGCGCCCACCCGGCGGTTCTGCCGGCACAGGAAGTCCCGAATCGGTCAAGCGAGCCGACACCGCGGCTCGAGGAAGCGGTCGACTAGATCCCCGCTGTCAGAAGCCTTTCGGTGTCGGAGTGGTCTGTGGCTGACATCGATTTCAGAACGACAAGTGCGATTCGGAAAACGTCTCTATGCAGGCAAAACGTCGGATGATGCAATCACATCCTACCCCCGTTCAGGGGTCATTTGCAAAATCGGCGCCCAGGGCGGCCTCGACCGCGTCCTCGCCGAAGCCCTTCCCGGCGAGGTAGCGAGCGGTGCGTGGGCCGGCTCCGCGCTCCTCGGCGACCCGCCGGGCGCGCATCGGCTCAGCCTCGAGCGCTGCAAGCGCCGTGTCGACGAGCTCCGCGGTCACGCCCTGTTGTTCGAGGTCGTGACGAATCGCAGCATCGCCGTACCCCCGGCCGGCCAGGTTGAGAGCGCGATTCGCCGCGAAGCGGCTGTCGTCCACCAGGCCCGCGTCGGAGAGGGCCGCGAGCGACGCCTCGACGGCAGCCGGCGCGACCGACGCTCGCTCGAGCCGCTCCGCGAGTCGCCGCTCGGAGAGGTCCCGGCTGCGTAACGTCCTGGTCGCGACCGAGAGGGCCTCAGCACGACGCAACTCGCGACGCAGCAGGCGCAAGGCCGGGCGGTCAAGCGTCAGACCCTCTGCCAGCCCGGCTCGGACGACGACGGCGACGGGTAGCTCACGCCATGGTGCGCCGTCCAGCTCGACGGCGACCCTGCCGCGCCGTCTCTCCTGCAGCGTCGTGATCGTCGGCACGTGTTGCCGCTACTTCGAGGCGGCCTTCTGGACGGCCTCCTTCGCTTCCTCGTCGACCTGGCCGTTCTGCTCACCGCCCGCCGCGGACGGAAGCAGCCTCGCCGAAGCCACCTGATCCGGGCCGAGCTCGGCCTGGATACGAGCCAGGATCGCCTCGGCGACGTCGGGATGCTCGCGCAGGAACGCTGTCGCGTTCTGGCGTCCTTGCCCGAGCCGTTCCTCGTCGAAGCTGAAGTAGGAGCCCGACTTCTGGACGACCTTGCGCTCGAGGCCGGCGTCCAGAACGGTACCTTCCCAGGAGATGCCGGAGCCGTAGATGATGTCGAACTCGGCCTGCTTGAACGGCGGCGCGACCTTGTTCTTCACCACCTTCACCCGCACGCGATTGCCGATCGCCTCGACGCCTTCCTTCAGCGTCTCGATGCGCCGGATGTCGAGGCGAACCGAGGAATAGAACTTCAGTGCACGGCCGCCCGGCGTCGTCTCCGGGTTACCGAACATCACGCCGATCTTCTCGCGCAGCTGATTCGTGAAGAGACAGATCGTGTCGGTGCGGTTGAGCGTGCCGGCGAGCTTGCGCAACGCCTGCGACATCAACCGAGCCTGGAGGCCGACGTGCGAGTCGCCCATCTCGCCTTCGATCTCGGCCTTCGGTGTGAGCGCTGCGACGGAGTCGATCGCGACGACGTCGAGCGCACCGGAGCGGATCAGGAGCTCGGCGATCTCGAGTGCCTGCTCGCCCGTGTCGGGCTGCGAGACGAGGAGGTCGTCGATGTTCACGCCGATGCGCTTGGCGTAGGTCGGGTCCATCGCGTGCTCCGCATCGATGAACGCGCAGATGCCGCCGCGCCGTTGCGCTTCCGCGATCACGTGGTAGACGAGCGTTGTCTTTCCCGAGGACTCCGGCCCGAAGACCTCGACGATGCGTCCACGTGGCAGCCCGCCGATGCCGAGTGCGAGGTCGAGGGCAAGGGAGCCCGTCGAGATCGCGCCGATCGACACAGCCGCGTGGTCATTCATCTTCATCACGGCACCCTTGCCGAACTGCCGCTCGATCTGGCCGAGCGCGACGTCGAGAGCCTGCTCGCGATCCACTGACCTCACCCTCCCAAGACAAACGATTCGACAACAAAATACTCGGCCCCGCTGGACCGCAGCTGAGACAGGTAAACAGCAGCGTCGGACGGCACCACTTCGCCCAGATCGGGGAGCGGCGGCCGCAGGCGCGGGCGCTCCCGGAAGCGCACGACGGTGAGGTGCGGCAGCCACTGTCTCTGCTCGCGCTCGTAGACCCCGAGCCGCTCGAGCCGGCCGAAGAGATCCTCGGCCAGCCGGGTGGCCGTGCCGCCCAGGTCCCTCAGTGCGAGCATGCCGACGCTCCGGGTCTCGCGGTAGCGCTCCGGCACGAGCCGGATCGGCCGGGCGGCCGCGGCGGACTCGCGCAGCGCGCCGAGGATGGACTCAAGCTCCTCCACGGGGCGGTGGCCGAGGAACGCCAGCGTGATGTGCAGGTGCTCGCGCGGAACGGGGCGGCCGGCCCTGATGTGGGCGCCCTGCCACTCCGACAGGACGTCCAGCGCCGGGTCGGGCAAGCGGAGAGCGCAGAACAGACGCGCACGTTCACGGCCTTGGACGCTAGCCGGAAGGGTCACGCGGAACCGTCACGATTCTGCTGCAAGAGTCGCCGAACGAGGTGAAGCGCGGTGACCGTCGCGCGGCGGCGGATCGTTTTCCGGTCGCCGGGCAGGACGAAGTCGGCGTTGCGGGCGCCGTCCGGGCCGACCGCGTGGAGGTAGACGAGTCCTACCGGCTTCGTCTCTGTCCCACCCCCCGGCCCCGCGATCCCGGTGACCGATACCGCCACGTCGGTGCCCAGGCGCTCCCGGGCGCCGGAGGCCATCGCCGCCGCCGTCTCTGCTGACACGGCGCCGTGCTCCGCCAGCACCTCCTCCGGCACCCCGAGCTCGCGGGCCTTCACCTCGTCCGCGTAGGCGACCACTGCGCCGATGAAGACGTCGCTCGACCCGGGAATCGAGGTGATCCGCTCGGCGACCATGCCGCCGGTGCACGACTCCGCGGTGGCGAGCGTCAGCCCGCGCGCGCGACAGAGCTCGAGGACGATCTCCTCCACCGGCTGCTCCGTTCGCGTGAACAGATACCGCTCGAGCGGCTCAACCAGTCGTTCCGTGAGCCCGTCGGCACGACGCTCGGCGCCGGGCGCGACGACGAGATCGACGTGGATCTCGAAGTCGCGGGCGCAGATCGTCGCCTCGACCCCGTCACCGTCACCGCCCGCATCGGCGAGCGCCTTGGCGACCGTCGACTCGCTTGCCCCGAAGAAGCGCAGCTTGCGGAGCTCGGGCGGTCGCGCGCGACTCAAGACACGCCGCACCGGCTCGGCGCTCAGAGCGACCTGCCAGAGGCGCTGCAACTCCGGCGGCGGGCCGGGCAGCACGACGATGATGGACTCACCATGGTCGAGCACGAGACCGGGAGCCGTGCCGGCGAGACCGAGGGAGAGAGCGCCCTCCGGAATCGTCGCCTGCTTTCGGACACCGGCCTCGAAGTCGACGTACGGTCGGCCCAGGCGTTCGGCGAACGCGCGCGAGATGCCGCCGATCTCGTCGTGCAGCCCGCCGTCGAGTCGCAGCCCGACCCCGGTCGCGCGCGCGACGAGCTCGACGGTGCGATCGTCGTGAGTCGGCCCGAGCCCGCCCGAGACGACGCACAGGTCGGCGCGGAGCCCTTCCTCGAGCGCCTCCGATAGCTCTTCCTCCGTGTCGCCGACGATCGAGATGCGGGCCGGCTCGATTCCGAGGCGGAGGAGCTCCGAAGCAAGAAACGGCCCGTTCAGATCGGTCCGGTCACCGCGGACGAGCTCGCTGCCGGTGACGACGACGAACGCGCGCGGGCGTTCGGTCACACGGCCGGGCGGATGCTGCGCGGCGTGACGATGAGCGTCTTCACGCCGCCGACCGGCAGCAGGCGCGTACGCCCGTTCAGGATCATCTGCAGGTTCTCCGGCCGGTCGAGTGTGATCCAGAGCCGCCGCCCACGGAAGATCTGATTCTGCCCCTGCTCGAGCGTCCCCTGGTACAGGATCGAACCGGTCGCGGAGCCGCGGTGCACCGAGAGCCAGCAGGGACCGCGCTTTGCGCGCACGATCAGGCGGACCGAGTTCGCCGGCACCACAGGCTGTGCGGGCGTCTGCGGCGTGCGGGACTGGATCGTGCCTCCCAGCCCGGCGGGCGGGACCTTCTGCGGCTCGCCGCGGGTCCACGCGACGATGACGAGGGCCGTCACCGCCGCGATCCCGAGCAAGGTGAGCAGGACGACACGCGACTGAACCTGGACGCCCCGCGGCTGCGGGGCAGAGCGTCTAGGGCGGGCCGGCTGCTCCTCCTCCCCGACGACGAAGCGGGAGTTGTACTCGTCCACGTACAGCTGGCCGTCGAGCCCGAGGTACTCGGCGTAGGACCGGAGGAACCCCTTCACGTAGGTCTGGGCCGGGAGGATGTCGAACTGCTCCTCCTCGAGCGCGCGCAGGTACTTGGCCCGGATCTTCGTCCCCTGCTCGAGCTCGGGGAAGTCGAGTCCCTGGCGCAGGCGCGCCTCTCTCAGGCTTGTTCCGATTTCGAACACGGCGGCGGCCCCATCTTAGGGGGTCAGCGCGAGTGTTGGTAGACCACGACGAGCCCGTAGAAGCCGACCGACAGAGCAGCCACGACGGCGAGCAGGAGTGCGAGCGTCCCGATCAGGACCGCGGTCTGTGCGACGGCCGTTCCACCACCCTCGCGCACGCGGAGCCAGCGGAGATTGTGACGGGCCCGACGCGCCATCACCAGACTCACGAGCGCGAGGATGAAGGCGAGTGGGATCGCGTAGGCCGTGTCGAGCAGTCCCACCGCCTTGGAGCGCCGCGACACCTCGATCGCCGCCGGCATCACCAGGATCGCAGCGACGCCGAGCAGGAGAGCGACCCAGGCCCGGCGGCTACTGCTTGCGATACGGTCGGCCACTCGCGGCGGGCGGGATCGATCGGCCAATCACGCCTGCGACGGCGATCAGCGTCAACACGTAGGGAAGTGCCTGGAAGAGCACGGCCTGGTGCGGCCAGACCGACGGGTCGGCGAGACGGAACGAGAGCGCGGTCGAGAAGCCGAACAGCAGCGCTGCCGCGAACGCGCCGAACGGACGCCAGTTGCCGAAGATCAGCGCGGCCAGCCCGATGAACCCTCGGCCCGCGGTCATGTTCTCGTTGAACGATCCGAGGAACCCGATCGACAGGTACGCGCCTCCAAGGGCGGACAGCATCCCTGAGAGGATCACGGAGCCGTAGCGGATCTTGTAGACCGAGATGCCAACCGTGTCCGCAGCGCGCGGATGTTCGCCGACGGAACGGATGCGCAGCCCCAGCGGCGTCCGGAAGATGACGATGTACGAAAGAATGATCGTCGCGAACATCACCCAGATCATCAGGTTCAGATCGCCGAAGACGTCGCCGATGAACGGGATGCGA
>JBKOWS010000063.1:0-6957 GCA_046724565.1 Actinomycetota bacterium
ACCTGCTGCCACGGATCGGTCTGGGTCTGCTTGAGGCCGAGCGAGATGCGCTGGCGCTCGCGGTCGATGTCCAGGACCTTCACCTTCACGGTCTGACCGATCTCGAGCACCTCCGACGGATGGTTCACGTGCGACCAGGACAGCTCGGAGATGTGGATCAGCCCGTCCATGCCGTCGAGGTCGACGAACGCGCCGAAGTCGACGATGTTCGAGATCTGCCCCTCGACCACGTCGCCAGGGTTGAGCCGGTCGAGGATTGCCTGGCGCATTTCCTTGCGCTCGTCCTCGAGGACGGCGCGACGCGAGAGGACGACGTTGTTCCGCGAGCGATTCAGCTCAATCACTTTGCAGCGAAGCTCCTTGCCCATGAACTCGTCGAGGTCCTGCACGCGGCGGATGTCGACCAGCGACGCGGGCAGGAAGCCGCGGACGCCGAGATCGAGAATCAGACCGCCCTTCACGACCTCGATCACACGGCCGGTGACGGGCTCGCCGGACTCGGCGGCGCGCTCGATCGCCTTCCAGGCGAGCTCGAAGCGGGCACGCTTCTTCGACAGGATCAGCCGTCCCTCGGCGTCCTCCTTCGTCATCACGAGCGCGTCGATCTCGTCCCCGACCGTGACCTCGTCGGCCGGGTTCACCGATCGCCGGATCGAGAGCTCGGCGACCGGGATCACGCCCTCCGACTTGTAGCCGATGTCGACGAGGACCTCGTCCTTGTCGACCCGGACCACCTGTCCGTGAACGACCTCGCCCTCGTTGATCGTCGGGAAAGTGGACTCGTAGTCCGGGATCAGCTCGCCGTCCGGGCCTGTGATCCAGACGCCGTCGCCTGCGACTCGTTGTTCCGTTTGCTCCGTAGCCATGAGCGGTCGGTCAGTATAGCCACCCTCTTTTTCCGCCCGAAAGCTGCGCTTTCGGGCGGGATTTGAGCTACGGCGCTTGTCGCGCTGAACGTCCGCGGGCAAAGCCCGCGGACTCCTCTGGGGTTTGGTTCTCGGGCGGCTGAATCGGTCCACGGGCGGCGGCGCCTTGGCGTCGCCGCCCGTGTGAGTCCGGCCTCCACTAAGGGCGGCTGCGCCTGCCCTTAGCTCCGGCCCGCTGTGGTGATGGTGGACGCGCGCTTCAAGCAGAACCAATCCCAGCCGGAGGCTAAGACCAGGCGAAGCCGGACTTAGCCGCAGGCGAACTGATGCGGGCGCGGCCGCCTGGGGCGCCCGTGCCCGCACCGAAGGGAACACCCTCCCGGCACGAACACCAAAAAAAGAGTGCGCGGGCTCCGCCCGCGCACGTTCCCCGCGACAAGCGGCGTCCCTAAATCCGCGCGAAAGCGGAGCTTTCGGGCGGGGCCGCTAGGCCTTTGCTTCGCTCCAGTCATCGCCCACCCCTATTTCAACTGCGAGAGGCGGGTCGAGGGGATAGGCGCCGCACATCTCCTCGCGGACGAGCTCCCGGACCGGGCCGACCTCGGCTTCCGGCACCTCGAGGAGGAGCTCGTCGTGGACCTGCAGGACGAGCCGGGCGCCTCGGCCCTCCTCGCGGAGGCGCCGGTGGATGCCGATCATCGCCTTCTTGATGATGTCCGCGTTCGACCCCTGCATGACGAAGTTGACCGCGAGGCGCTCGCCAAGTGAGCGGGTCTGCCTGCTCGAGGCGCGGATCTCCGGTGTCGGGCGGCGGCGGCCGAGCAGGCTCGTGGCATAGCCGTCGCGCTTCGCCTGCTCGATCGTGCGCTGGATGAAATCCTGCACGTAGGGGAACCGGGCGAGGTAGGCGTCGATGTACTCCTGCGCCTGCTCGCGGGGAATCTCGAGGTTCTCCGAGAGGCCGAACGCCGAGATGCCGTAGACGATCCCGAAGTTGATCATCTTCGCGATCGAGCGGTCCGCGGACGTGAGCTCCGCCGGCTCCTTGCCGAGCACCTCGACCGCGGTCGCTGTGTGGATGTCGTCGCCGCGCGCGAAAGCCTCCCGCAGCTTCGGCTCCCCCGACACGTGCGCGAGGATCCGCAGCTCGATCTGGGAGTAGTCGGCCGACAGCAGCCGGCTCCCCGGTTCCGGTACGAAGGCGGAACGGATCTCCTTGCCGAGCTCGGTCCTGATCGGGATCGCCTGCAGGTTGGGATTGGAGGTCGACAGCCGTCCGGTGGAAGCGACGGTCTGGTTGAAGTGCGTGTGCAGCCGGCCGTCCGACTCCGAGATGAGTGACGGCAGTGGCCCAAGGTAGGTGTTGAGCAGCTTCGAGTACTCCCGCCACTCCTCGATCACTCCCACGATCTCGTGCTCTCCCCGGATCGAGCGGAGGACGCGCGTGTCCGTCGAGTAACCCGTCTTCCCCTTTCGTCCCGGGGTCAGCTGGAGGTTCTCGAACAGGATCCGCGCAACCTGCTGCGTCGATCCCAGCATGAACTCCTCACCCGCGAGCTCGTACGCCCGGGCCTCGAGCTCTTCGAGCCGATCCGCAAGCCGTGCGGTGATCTCACCCATGCGGTACGTGTCGATGCGGACGCCGGCGTCCTCCATCGCCGCGAGCACCGCCGTGAGCGGGAGCTCGATCGTCCGGTAGAGCTCCTCCGCCCCGCGCTCGCGCACGCGTTCGAGCATCGTCGGTGCGAGCCGGCGAGGGATCTCCGCGTGGCGCACGAGCGCAGCGGTCTCGTCGTCGGTCGTCGGCCCGGGGATCGGCTCGACGCCGTACTCCTGTGCGAGGTCGTCGAGCTCGTAACCGGCCCGGCCCGGCTCGATCAGGTACGCGAGCAGCATCGTGTCCTCGGCCGGCTCCATCGTCAGACGCGGCAGCGCCTTGAAGTCGTGTGCGATCAGTTGCGCGCGGTCCAGCCGGCGTTCGAAGCCAGGGTCCCACTCACCTACGATGACGCCGTCGTCTTGCGCGAGCGCGAAGCGGCCGTCGCGGATCGCAAGCGCGGCCCGGCCGTCCACCTCCGGGAATTCCCCTTCGCGCCATTCGACCTGCGTGCCTTCCACGCGCATCGGCTGCGCCGGCACGGCCTCGTCGAGGATGTCCACCCGGCCGAGCAGGTTGCGGAACTCGAACCGTCGGAACATCTCGCGCAGCTCTGACCGATCCGGCGGCAGGAGCACGAGCTCCGCCGGGTCGCAGTCGAGATCGAGATCGCGGCGCATCGTCGCGAGCTCCTTGGACTGCCTCGCCTGCTCGGCGTGCTCGGCGATGTTCTTGCGGCGCGCCGGCGAGAGCTCGTCCACGTGCTCGATCACCTCTTCGAGCGAGCCGTACTGCGCGATCAGCTGGCCGGCCGTCTTGTCCCCGATCCCCGGAATCCCCGGGATGTTGTCCGACGTGTCGCCTTTCAGCCCGATGAAGTCCGGGATCTGATCGGGCTTGATGCCGTAGCGCGCCTCGACGCGGCCGGGGGTGTACACGTTCACGTCCGAGACGCCCCGTGGGGTCATCATCAGGCTGACGTTGTCCGAGACGAGCTGGAACGCGTCACGGTCGGTCGAGACGATGCAGGTCCTGATGCCCGCCTCGTCCGCGCGCGTCGCCAGCGTGGCGATCACGTCGTCCGCCTCCCATCCCTCGAACTCGAGGTTGCGGTAGCCGAAGGCCTCGACGATCGGCCGGAAATAGGGGAACTGCTCGCCGAGCAGGTCCGGCATAGGCCGCCGCTCCGACTTGTACTCCTCGGAGATCTCGTGGCGGTGCACGGCGCGGGTGTCCCACGCCACCGCCACGCCCTTCGGCTTGTAGTCCGACAGGAGCTTGAAGAGCATGTTGGTGAAGCCGAGGAGCGCATTGGTCGGAAAGCCCTCGGTGGTCGCGAGCTCCTCCGGCAGCGCAAAGAAGGCCCGGTAGGCCAGGTTGTTGCCGTCGACGAGGAAGAGTTCGGCGTCCCGCGCCGGCCCGTCGTCGAGCTGCAGCTCAGCGCCGGTGAGTGTCTTGGGCATTCACTCCAACGCTATCGTCCGGCGCCTGATGGCGGTCCTGCAGATTCACCCATTTTCCGACGAGCACCTCGACGACGCGGCCCGGCTACTCGCAGCCCGCCACGAGCGTCATCGCGAAGCCGAGCCCCTCCTGCCCGACGTGACCGACTTCCGGGCGGAGATCGAGCGGGAGTGGCAGGCGGAGGGCGCTTCAGGCGTCGTCGCCACCGTCGGCGACGAGGCAGTCGGCTACGTCGTCGCTGCACCACGCGCTTACGGAGACACCGGCACCTGGATGGTCGTGGGAATCGCCGGCCATGCCGTCGAGGGCGATGCCGAGCTCGTCCGGGACCTGTACGCCGCAGCGGCCGCGAGCTGGACCGAGGCCGGCCACATGCGGCACGGTGTGTTCGTACCGGCTTCCGATGGCGCGTTGGTCGACGCCTGGTTTCGGCTGACGTTCGGCGCGAGCGGCGCACTGGCGATCCGCGAGACAACGCCGGAGGAGCTGTTCGAGGCGTCCGTCGAGGTCAGACGCGGCACCCCGGACGACCTGGCGGATGCGGCACGGCTCGAGCAGGCGATGACGGAGTCGATGGTGTCCTCGCCGAGCTTCTCCACCTCGGCCGTCCCGTCGACCGATGCCGCGCAGGAAGAATGGCGGGACACGTGGAACGACGAACGCTTCGTGTACTTCGTCGCCGAACGAAACGGCCGCGTCGTCGGACACACCCTTCTCTATCGGCGGCCGCCCGACCTCCGTGTTCCTGCCAACTCGATCGATCTCGCCGCGGCCTCGACCGAGGCCCAGGCTCGCGGCTCCGGCGTCGGCCGCACAATGACGGCGCACGTGATCGCGTGGGCACACGACGCCGGAATCCCCGTGATGGTCATCGACTGGCGCATGACCAACCTGTACGCGTCGCGCTTCTGGCCCCGCCGCGGGTTCCGCCCGACCTTTCTGCGCCTCTACCGGCACCTTCCGTGACGCGGATCCCGATGCTCGCCGGGTCACGCCTCGTCGTGGTCACCGCGGACGACGATGCGTTAGTGCTGAGGCCGCCTCCTCCTGCCGACGCGGTGGCCGACGTCGGCGCCGCGGTGCGCGACGCGCTGCGCTTCCCGCTCGCCGGGGAGCCGCTCGAAGCACTCGTGTCCCGAGGCGGCCGCGTGACGATCGTCGTCGAGCCGCCGCAGCTGCCGCTTCCGGGGACGGAGCGGGACCCGCGCCAGTCGGCGATCGCCGCGGCCGTCGCCGAGCTGGAGCGGCTCGGGATCCCGACCGGCTACCAGACGCTCCTGGTTGCAGGAGGACTGTCGCGCCGGGCGGGGAGCGAGCAGCTCGAGACGCTCGTATCGCCGGAGTTCGCCAGGCACTTTCACGGCCATGTCGAGGTGCACGACGTCGAGCGCGAGGACCTGGTCGAGCTCGGCACGTCGAACTCGATTCCGCTCCGCGTTCATCCTGCGCTCGTGCGCACCGACGCGGTCGTCGTGGTCTCCGCGGCGGAGACGGTCCTGCACGGAGGGCCGGCCGCGCTCGTCGGCGCTTCGGGTCGCGAGGTGCTAAGAGCCGCGGGTGCGTACTCGCTCCTCGAGACCTCGACCTCGCAGGGGTGGCGGCTCGGGCTCGAGCTCGAGCGTGCGCTCGTGCGCCGCGTACCGGTGATCGGCGTGTCGCTCGTCCTGAACCATCCGCGGCTGAGCGGGACTTTGAGCGGCTATCCGTACGAGGAGCAGGCACTCGAACGCGTCGCGCGCTCTCCCTTCCGCTACCTCTTCCGGCTGCTGCCGGGCGGCCTGCGCGCGTACGTGCTCCGCTCGCTGCCGCTCGAGCACACGGTCGCTGCAGCCTTCGCAGGCCCGCCGTCGGTCGCACATACGGAAGCCCTTCTTCGCGGCGTCGAAATTCGCGGCATCACGCTCGACCGCGCGCTCGACGCAATCTTCGTCGGCGTGCCGCGCACGACTCCCTACCTCCCGCGCGAACGGCCGAACCCCCTGCTCGGCGCGTACCTCGGCCTCGGCGTCGCGTTGCGTCTCTGGCGCGACTCATTTCCGATCGCGGAAGGCGGCACGGCCATCCTCCTGCACCGCTTCCAGCGTCACTTCGCACATCCCACGCAGCAGCCATACCGCGCGTTCTTCGCAGCCAGTCGCCCCACCGGTCCGCAGGATCGGGCACTTGCCGCCGCGGAGCGAGCGGTTACGGAGGACGCCCGCGCGATCGACGCCTACCGCTCGGGCCTCTCATGCCATCCCCTTCTTCCCTTCGTGGACTGGGACGGCTGCCGGCCGGCGCTCGACAGGCTCGGACACGTGATCATCGCCGGCTGCCGCGACCACGCGGCCGCGCGACAACTCGGGTTCGTCCCGACCCACGGCATCGGCGCCGCCCTGACGATGGCGCGCGGCTGGGCGGAGCGGCCGCCGCGGGTGGGCTTCCTGCTCTCTCCCCCTTACTTCCCGCTCCGGGTGACCGGCGGCTGAGTCAGATCGCTAGTCCGTCTCGCCGAGATACGTCTTTCGAACCTGCTCGTCCCCTCGAAGCGTCGCTGCGTCGCTCGCGAGCGCGACCTTGCCCGTCTCGAGGACGTAGCCCCGGTCGGCGATCTCGAGCGCCATGAGCGCGTTCTGCTCGACGAGCAGGATCGGCGTTCCCTGCTCGTTGATCTCCCTCACGATTCCGAAGATCTTCTCGACGAGGATCGGCGCGAGCCCCATGGACGGCTCGTCGAGAAGGAGCAGCTTCGGCCGGGCCATCAACGCGCGACCGATCGCGAGCATCTGCTGCTCCCCGCCGGACAATGTCCCTGCCTTCTGGCTCTTCCGTTCCGCCAGCCGGGGGAACAGCGTGAAGACGCGCTCCATGTCGTCTTTCATCTCGGCCCGGTCCGTACGCTGAAACGCTCCCATTTCGAGGTTCTCGATCACGGTCATCCGCGGGAAGAGCTTCCGTCCCTCCGGCGATTGGGAAATGCCACGCTTGACCACTTCGTGCGCCGGTGTCCTGGTCACGTCGTCCCCCTGGAACAGGATCCTGCCTCGGCGC
>JBKOWS010000048.1:0-7319 GCA_046724565.1 Actinomycetota bacterium
AGGTCCGTCTGCGATGCAATCTCCCACGCCTCGTCTGAGAGCGCGTCCGCTCGATCCGAATCGTCGCGCTCCCTTGTGATGAGCGACAGTTGGCTGATTGCGATCATCTGCGTCTCTGGGCAACGCAGGGCAGCCGCCGCACGCGCTGCCTCGGCCAGCAGCGCACGCGCTTCATCCCTGGCGCCGAGGAGCAGTGCCGCGGTTCCACGCATGTGGACCGCGGCGGGATACCACTGGCTCCTGCGGGCGAGCTTGCTCATGCCGCCGCCTGCGTCGGCGAGCATCCGCCGCGGCCCCTCTCGGCACAACGCAGCTCGGACGACCGCGATTTGCGGCTGCAATGCCGCAGGATCCCCTCCGCGGCGGCGACGGCCGCGTTCGGCCGCCGCGAGCCAGCGCTCGGCTTCCTCCAGTCGCCCTCGATAGGCGTGAAGGCGACTGCCGTGAACGGCGACCGACGGGTAACGCTCGAGCTGTCCTGCCGTGTCGAAGCGCGCCAGCGACCGTTCGAGGTCCAGCACATAGCCGCGGGCGGAAGCTGAGAACGCAGTCGTCGTGATGATGGCCGCGACGCGATCGGTGTCGCCCGCAGCGCTCGCATGCTCAAGCGCATGCGCCGGCGCGCCGGCTTTCTCGTACCAGTTCGCTGCGCGCTTGTGCAGGCTCGGAATGAGCTTCGGTTCCTCTTCGACCAGCTCGCGGAGGAGCAGGTCGCGGAAGAGCCGGTGGAGGCGAAAACGCCCCGGCTTGCCGTCGAGCGGGACGATGGCGATGCCTGCCCGGGCGAGCTTCCTCAGCTCCGCCTCCGAATTCTGTGTCTGTAACACCGCGTCGCAGAGCGGCGCGGTGAGCTCCTCGAGGATCGCCGCCCGACGCAGGAAACGCAGGTCTCGAGGTGGCAGCAGCGAGAGATACTCGGTTCGCATGTAGTCAGCGAGGTAGCGGTCGCTCCCGGCGAAGCGATTCGGGCCGGGTCCCCTGTCCAGGTCACGCAGCGAAAGGGACGCGAGATAGAGGGCAGCCGGCCACCCCTCGCAGAGCGCGATCAAGTCCGCCGTCTCCTCGGCCGTGAGATCTGCGTTTGCCCGCTGAAGGAGGAGCTGCGCCTCTCTGCTGCTGAGCGCAAGCTCTGCCGCGCCGAGTTCCAGCACCCTGCCGCGCGCGCGCAGGGCAGCGGCCGGGACCTTGGGGGTGGTTCGCGCGGCAATCGCGACCGTGGAGCCTTGGGGCACCGCTGCGATCAGCATGGAGAGCAAGCGCCGCGCCTCGCTCGCATGAAGGAGATCCGCGTTGTCGAGGACGAGGAGAAACGGGCGGCCGCAGGACGCGACGGATCGCGCGGCCCGGCTCGCGAGAGTCATCCATGTCTGCTTACGGACCACGGAGAGAGAGGCCAACACACGTGGATCGAGCGGCTGAATGCGGTCGACTGCGGCCACGACGTGCTTCACGAGGACTAGCGGGTCGTTGTCGCGCGAATCGATCGACACCCAGGCGACGGGCCGCGACTCCACCGCCGCCCACTGCACCAGCAGCGTGGTCTTCCCGTATCCCGCGCGGGCGATGAGGAGGACCACGGCGGCCTTCTCGCGACGGAGTCGATTGACCAGCGTCGCTCTCGTGACCACTCCACGCCGGGGCGCGGGCGGCCTGATCTTGGCCTCGATGACATCGAGGCGTGGTTCGCGGACAAAGGGGAGCGGGCCTCGCGCACGACGCGTGGTTCGAGGAACGGCGGGGTGGCGGGTGCCGGCTCCCCGAGACGGCACGTTTTGACCCGGCATCAAAGTTCCCTTGAGAGGGTGACCGAGTATCTCTCCGACCCCGCGCCCTGGACAATCGTGCGCACACCACATTCCGTGAGCCCAGCCGTGGGGCTGGCACCACGCCTCCGACGAGCTAACGCTCAGCTCGTGCTGCCGCTCTCCCTCGCTCGCGCCGCGTTCGCTCCGTCCCTTTGCCGCGCCCAGATCTCGTCGAGAAGCCTCGGACGGAGGTCGCCCTTCCAGACGATTTCATCGGCTCGCGAGTGGTCGGCTTCCCGCGCCAGCTCATCGGGGTGTGTCGTGGAGGCGAGGACCACCACCGTCTCGGGCCGGATCTCTTTGATCGCCTGCGTTGCATCGATGCCCCCGAGCCCGGGCATGCGAACGTCCATCACCACGAGATCGGGCTCCAGTTTCCGCACGAGCTCGACCGCGGCCTCGCCCGACTCCGCTTCGCCGACAAGCTCGAGGGCCTTCGTTGCTCCTACGAGGTCCCGCAGTGCATTGCGGAAATGAGCCTGATCGTCGACGGCCAGCACACAGGCCGCCGCGGGAACCGCCGAACCGCGTTCGTCGATGTCGGTCTCCTTCTCGAACGAACAGCCGCAGCGGGGCACATCATCGTCCCTTCGAGCCCGCTTCGCGCGGGTGCGGGCATGTGTATCTCGGGGGTATTAGCCGCTCTCACCCGCTAGATAAATGAGCGCGGCCTTCACGCGGCGGCTGATCTCCTCGGGGTTGCCGAGGTCGAGCTTCATGAAAATGCCGTTGATGTGGCGCTCGACGGCCCTCTTGGTCAGGACGAGCTTCTCCGCGATAGCGGCGTTGCTGCGCCCCTCGGCGATCAGGCCTAGGATCTCGAGCTCTCGCGGCGTCAAGCTGTCGAGCTGAGACTCCTCACGGGTTCGGTTGGATTCGAGGAGGGCTTCCACGACCAGGGGGTCCACGAACGATCCACCCTCGGCCACGGAGCGGAGCGCCCGGCTCAGGTCGGCGGCGTCCTTGACGTGCTCCTTGATCAGGTAGGCCCGACGGCCTGAGCCGTTCTGGAACAGAGCGGTCGCGTAGGCCGGCTCGCTGTGCTGGCTGAGGATGACCACGCCTACTTCGGGGGCCGATGATTCGAGTTGCCTGGCAAGGCGTATGCCCTCGTCGGTATTCGTGGGAGGCATCCGGATGTCCGTGACCACGACGTGCGGCCGCTCCTCGTCGATCGCCGCCCTGAGCGATGGCAGGTCCTCGCACGTGGCGACGAGCTCGACTTCGTCGGTACGCTCGAGCACGCGTGCGATGGCTTCGCTCGCCAGATAGCTGTCTTCGCCGAGCACGACGCGAATCGTCATCGAAGCGACCGATCTAGAAGCAGAGAGGACAAACAGCCTCCTGGGTCCAGGGACGATCCACGGAGTCTCCAACATGCCCAGACCGTCAGGCGTCGTCAACTGAAGAAAGGCCGGTCCGGGCTTGGGCATCCCGACGATCCGTGCCTCGGCTATTTAGCCGATGATTGTGACTGCGGTAACCTGATCGGACCCGCGCCGTCGAGTCTCACCGGGGAGTGCATGACGTGAGCGAAGGACAGATCTCGACCGCCGTTCCGCTTCGCGAGGCCGCTATGCCGTGGCTCGGGAAGGTCACGACGCGCCAGGTCGGAAACGTTCTCCTTCTCGCCCTGGCCTATTTCGGCGCCGCGAAGCTCGGGCAGACGCTGCGGTACACGGCCTCGGTCTCGGCGATCTGGCCACCGGTCGGCCTCGGCATTGCGGCGCTCTACCTCTGGGGGTTGCGGCTGTGGCCGGGAATCTTCATCGGCGAGCTGCTCGTCAACGCCGAGCTCCTGTTCGTCGACAAGTCCGCCCTACCGTTCGGAAGCGTCGCAGGGCAGCAGCTCGGAAACATGGCTGAGGTCGTGTTCGGCGCGTGGTTGCTCGGTCGCTTGATCGGACCGCGTGCGCGGCTCGACCGCGTCTCGCAGGTGAGCGGGATGATCATCGCAGTCGGGACCGCGACTGCGATCAGCGCGACTGTGGGAACGATTTCGATGCTCGCCGGCGGCGTCATCGGCTTCGATGAAGTGCCTACGTTTTGGCGGACCTGGTTGCTGGGCGACTCGTCCGGGGCGCTGGTCGTTCTTCCGCTCGTGCTGACATGGCTCGGCGACCGCAGGTCGGCCTGGCGGCGCCTTTATTCGGTGGAGGGGGCGTTGCTGATCGCCACCGTGACGGTGCTCGCGACGGCGGTCGTGACGAGCGTCGCCCCGCTGACCTATCTGATCTTCCCCGCATTGATCTGGGCCGCGTTCCGCTTCGGTCCCCCGGGCGTGACTCTCGCGACCGCGATCAATGCGGTCGTGACAATCGCAATCACTGCCGACCGCCTCGGCGCGTTCTTCAAGCAGCCGATCAACAACCGCACTCTGAGTACCCAGCTCTACATCCTGATCACTGCCCTCACGGCACTCTTCCTGAGCGCCGTGGTGAGCGAGCGCGAGCGTTCGGTCCGCCAGCTCGTCGAGGCTCGGCGGAGGGAGAAGGAGCGCGCACTCGAGGAACGGAGGCGGATCGCGCGCGACCTGCACGACTCGGTGTCTCAGGCGTTGTTCTCGAGCGCGTTGCACACGAGGACCGCGGAGAGGGCGCTCGAGGACGGATCGCAACGCGCTTCTCCCGCGCTCAAGGAGAGTTTGCGGGCGATTGGAGAGCTGACGAAACGCGCCCAGCGCGAGATGCGCAGCTTCATCTTCGAATGGGGCCCGGACGGTCTCGGTGACGGACTTGTCTCGGCTCTGACTCGCCACGCCAAGACGCTGGCCGGCGATTCCGGCCTCATGGTCGACGTCTACGGGCCGAAAGATCCGCTCTCGCTGACCACGTCGACGCAGGCCCAGCTCTACGGCATCGGGCGCGAGGCGCTTGCAAACGTCGCCAGGCACTCGGGCGCAGGGAGGGCGTTCGTGCGCGTGGAGGAGGACCCGGCTCAGGTGACGATGACGATCGGCGACGAAGGCGGGGGCTTCGATTCAACGGTCGTGCACCCGGGTCACCATGGGCTCGAATCGATGCGGAGCCGCGCGAGGGAGATCTTCGGCGACCTGACGATCGACAGTGGACCGGGGCAGGGGACGCTCGTCCGGGTCGATGTTCCGCTCGAGATCGAGGGAGGCAGCGATGCCGCGTGAGGACGACGACCGCATCCGAGTGCTCGTTGTCGACGATCACGCCGTCGTTCGGCGCGGGCTCCTCGCATTCCTCGACGCCGAGCCCGACCTCGAGGTCGTAGGTGACGCCGGGGACGGCGAGCAGGCGCTCGACGTCCTCGCGCAGTTGGACTCGGAGGGGCACCGGCCTCAGGTCGTCGTCATGGACCTCCAGATGCAGCCGATGGACGGGATCGAGTCGACGCGGCGAATCCGCGCGCTGTACGACGACGTCGAGGTCGTTGCGCTGACGTCGTTCGGCGAGGAGGAGCGAGTCCACGCCGCGCTCCAGGCGGGCGCATCCGGATACCTGCTCAAGGACGCGGACGCCGACGAGGTGGCAGTTGCCGTCCGGGCGGCGCATCGCGGCGAGGTCCAGCTCGACCCGGCCGTCGCCCGGAAGCTGACCGCGTCACTTCGAAGCGGTCGGCACGACGACGCGATCGTGGACCTCACGCCCCGCGAGCTTGACGTCTTGCGTCTGATCGGCGCCGGGGAGCCGAACAAGGGCATTGCCGCGGCGCTCGGCATCAGCGAGCGCACGGCTCGTTCGCACGTCTCGAACATCCTGGCGAAGCTCGGCCTCACCTCGAGAACGCAGGCAGCCCTGTGGGCCGCGCGCGAGGGGATTGCGGCTCCAGAGGCGTCGGAGTTCGGGCGCGAATCGGCCTGACACAGCCTCAGCTTCCTCGGATCACCCCGGCGGGATGAAGCGTCCGGCGGGCTGAGAGGCAGAGTCGAAGGCGGACCGGAATGCATGGTCGGGAGGTCGGCATTGGCCAGCGCAACCAAAGACGACGCACGCCGCCCCGGGGGCACCCCGACGACACCAGCCGCGTCGGCGACGGTGTCGACGGCACGTTGGCGCCGGTGGACGCCGTGGGTCCTGGTCGCCCTTGCGTCGGTGATCGCGCTGCTGTCAGCCCTCAACGTCTGGGTGAAACGCCAGGCCCTGAGCACCGACAACTGGACGCACGCGAGCTCACAGCTCCTGGAGAACAGCGACATCAGAAACGCGGTCTCCGTCTACATGGTCAACCAGCTGTACGAGAACGTCAACGTGGGCCAGGCACTACAGCAGCGCCTACCTCCGGCAACGAAGCCGCTGGGTCCTCCGCTCGCCGCGGCACTCCAGCCGGCCCTCGTTCGCACTGCGAACAATCTCCTGGGGCGCCCGAAGGTGCAACAGCTGTGGGAGAACGCAAACCGCAGAGCACACGAGCTCTTCCTGGCTGTGCTCAACGGAAAGCACGACGTCTTACAGTCGACCAACGGAAACGTCGTGCTCAACTTACGACCTCTCGTCGACCAGCTCGCAGCCGGGACGGGTATCGGCCAGAGGCTCAGTCAGAAACTCCCGCCCGACGCCGGTCAGATCGTCGTGATGAAAGGGAACCAGCTCGACGTTGCCAGGAAGACCGTGAAGGTGATCCGTGTCCTCAGCTATCTCCTTTCCATCCTGGTCATAGCAATGTTCGCGGCGGCGGTCTACCTTGCCCGAGATCGCCGGCGGACCGTGCTGCTGGGGGTCGGGGTAGCCACGCTCATAGTCGGCCTGATCGTTCTGGTTGTTCGGCGGTTGGCGGGGAACTATCTCGTCGATGCGCTGACGGGCAATCCGGACGCGAAGCGCCCGGTCAGCGCCGCGTGGGCGATCGGAACGAACCTGCTGCGCAACGTCGGCATCAACGCGGTCATCTACGGCATCGTGATCGTGCTCGCTGCCTGGGTGGCGGGGCCGTCACGCTACGCCGTCGCCGTACGCCGGTTCCTGGCCCCGACCATGCGCGAGCATCCGGTGGTGATCTACGGTGCGGTCGGGCTCTTGCTGCTGATCGTCCTGCTCAGTGGCCCAACCGACGGGCAGAGGGTCTACCCGCTGCTAGTGCTGTTCGGGTTGGCCTTGCTCGGTACGGAGGTCTTACGTCGGCAGACCGAGCGTGAGTTCCCGGCCCCGGAGCCGACGCCGGCGCTGAGCCCGTAGACACCCTCGTTCATCCCGGTAGGAGGATGTCTTCCGGGCCTCGACGCGGTGAACTCGAGCCGTGACCAGCGTCTCCGCGCATCTGGCGTCTCTCGTCACGGTCACCGCCGCGGTTGCGGTGATGCTCAGCTTGTTCGGGCTCCGCGAAGGCTTGCTGCGGCTCCGTCCGGAGCCGCGGCGTTGCCCAACGTGCGGTCAGCGCTTGCGCTCGTGGACCTGCTGGAGCTGCACGCGATCCCGCGGGACCTAGGGGTTCAGTAGGTGCTTAGCGTGACCAGACGCCGCTGGATCGCCATTTCATCTCTTGCGTTCGTGAGCCTCGCGTTCGTGCTGCCGGGCTGCGGCTCGAGCGACAAGTCGAGCGAGGAGGCGG
>JBKOWS010000094.1:0-31376 GCA_046724565.1 Actinomycetota bacterium
GCGCGAGGCTCCCTCATTTGATCGTGTGTCTTCAGCGGATGGCGTGGGCAACGCGGTGGCAGCGGCTGCAGCGCAGCTCGAGATTGTCGAACGCGTTGCTGCCGCCGTCGTCGAGGGGGATGCGATGGTGGACTTCGAGTCAGCTCGACGCACAGGCCGCGGTAGCAGCCGCCTACGCGGAACAGCGGCGCATGCCTCCCGACCTGGTCAACGTCGCCGCGTAAGACAACATCTCGAGGCAGCACCCAGGTAGGCACCGCATGCGCATACGTGACACACCTGGCACCTATGACACTTGGAGGAATGCGGTTCGCGCGTAACCAGGAACGTCGAAAAGGCCCATACGGGATTCGAACCCGTGCCGCCGCCGTGAGAGGGCGGTGTCCTAGGCCACTAGACGAATGGGCCGAACGAGGGCCCAGTCTAGCGACGGCCGGGAAGAGTCGCAGAAGCCCGCAGGCTGCTCAGAGGAACACACCCGGCGCGGCTACAATGGCGAACCCTTTGCGGGGTCGTCTAATGGTAGGACGCCTGACTCTGGATCAGGTAGTCAAGGTTCGAGTCCTTGCCCCGCAGCTTTGAAGCCGCGTCTCGGCGGGGTTTCGTTTCCCCGGCCGAAGGCTGACACTTAGGTCGACGATGCGACCCGTTCGTCGATCGCTTGGCCTCATCATGATCATTGTCTGCATGGCGGGGTGCACCCCGACCAAGAGACCGTACGACACTCCTCGAGCCCGTGTGGACGCAGATCAGGCGGTTGCGCTCCTGCGCCGCGAAGTCGAACGCAGAGCGCCGGAGAGAACATTCACCAAGGCGGAGAAGGTTGCAACTCAGACGCCGTCAGGGAGATATGCCTGGCTCGTTCGACTCTCGAACAAAGACTCACGGGCAGTGTGCGGATACGTCTGGCGTGGAGAAGAGGCAGGGCGCGCAGACGGCACCGTGATACGAATTCGCTTCGATCACGCGTGCCGTCACTGGACCCACTGAGCTTCAGCCTTACCGATCTTGAGCGAACGGACGATCACGAGGGATGATGGGCGGTCGCTGACCGTCTACGACGCCGGTGAGCGGGACGGTCGTCCAATCGTCTTCCACCACGGCACGCCGTCGTCAGGCAAGCCTTTCGCACCGCACATCACGTTTGCCGAAGAGCGTGGCATTCGGCTCGTCTCGTACGACCGCGCCGGTTACGGCGACTCGACCCGCAAGGTCGGACGCACCGTCGCCGACGTGACCCAGGACATGGAGGCAATCGCGGACACGCTCGAGCTGGAGCGCTTCGCCACCTGGGGACTCTCCGGCGGGGGCCCGCATGCGCTCGCGACGGCGGCCGGCCTCCCCGATCGGGTCGTCGCGGTGGCAACCGCGGCGTCGGTCGCGCCGCCGGACCGCCCCGCCTTCGACCTGACAGACGGAATGGGTGAAGGGAATATCGTCGAGTTCGGTCTCGCGCGACAAGGTGAGGAAGCGCTTCGGCCTTTACTGGAGCGGGAGGCCGCCGGGCTCGACGATGCAGATGTCGCCGGCTTCGTCGCAGGCATGCGGACCGTCCTGTCCGACCTCGACGCCGCGACGCTCGACGGCGCGCTAGGTGAGTACTTCCTCGACCGCGTGCGAAGCAGCCTTGAGCGGGGGGTCGACGGCTGGCTCGACGACGATCTCGCGTTCGTCCGACCCTGGGGCTTCGACCTCGACGCCATCACTCCGCCCGTGCTGGTCGTCCAGGGAAGGCAGGACCTGATGGTCCCCTGGAACCACGGCGAATGGCTTGCGGACAACGTTCCGGGGGCCGAAGCGTGGCTCCGCGAGGACGAGGGCCACCTGACCTTGTTCGTCCGCGTGGCTCCCGCGATCAACGACTGGCTGCTCGCCTGCTTCTAACGGAAAAGCCGGGCTCGAGGGAGAGCCCGGCCTTCCGGTCGCGGGTGAGCTACGGGGTCGAAGGAACGAGTGTCGGCGGTAGTGCCAGGTCCGGATCGCCCTGAAGATCTGCGAAGTCGCTCGCCGACATGTCCGGCACGGAGCCGGCGGCGTCGCCCTCGGCTGCGTCCTCCGTCGCCGAGTCGGCCCACGAGGCATCCGCCCACGAGGCATCTGCCCAGGAGGCGTCAGCCCACGAGGCCGCCGCCCACGATGCGTCTGCCCAGGACGCCGCGCTCCACGAGGCCGCGGCCCAGGAAGCATCGGCCCACGAGGCTGCCGCCCACGACGCGTTGGCCGTCACCGTGGCCGCCCAGCTCGCCGAGTCGAACGTCAGCCCGGGGCCGCCAGACGAGCTGAGGAACTTGTTCAAGGCAAGGTTGGGGTTCGGCGGCGTGTTCTTGAGCTCGGCCGCCTTCCCGGCGTTCAACTGACCCACGCCCACCGAGCCCGGCGCCGCCTGCGGTGCAGGCTTGGCCGTCAGCATCAGCGCACCCTTCACCTGGTCGGGCGTCCAATCTGGATGTCGGGCAAGAATCTGAGCTGCGACGCCTGCGACGACGGGCGCCGCAAAGGACGTGCCCGAGAGCTGCATGTACCCCGGCGCCACGACGTTGCCCGGCTTCTCCACAGCGAGCGTCGAGCCCTGCGGCACGGGGCCGACCATGTAGCGACCAGGAGCACCGAGCTCCGGCTTCGAGAAGCCGTCCTCCGTATGCCCGTAGGCCGACCACGGTGCATTGGAGTCGTCACCCACGGCAACCTTGTTGCCGATGTCGACGGCGCCGACCGTCATCACGAACGGGTCGTTACCCGGCGCGTACCAGACCCCGCTCGGGCCCGTCGCGCTGCCGTAGTTGCCCGTAGCCGCCACGACGAAGATCCCGTTGAGCCAGAGCTTCTCGACAGCCTGATCGAGCGGATCGTTGTAGAAGTGGTTCCGCGCGCCCGAATGGAGCGAGAAGTTCGCGACGCGCACGTTGTACTTGCCCTTGTTGTCCAGGATGTAGCCGCACGCAGCGATCACGTCGCTCGTGCGCGCCGTCCCCGAGTCATCCATCACGTCGATGGAGAGAATTCCCGCGTTCGGCGCCGCACCTGCGTATCCGTCCGCCGAACCCGCAGCGATGCCCGCGACGAACGTGCCGTGACCGCGACCGTCCCCAGGCGAGTTCGTCCCAGTCCCCGACGTCATCGTGACGTTGCCGACGACGCGGGAGCCGTTTCCGAAGTCCGCGCGGTTCGCATCGATGCCGGAGTCGACGATGGCGATCGTCGGGGCCTGCGGAGCAGGATTGCCAGCCGTGCCCCACAGCTTGGCCACGCCGGACTCGTACGGCCACATCTGGTTCGAGCTGAGGCCGCCCGCCAGCTGCACCGAGGCGTCGGGCGTAATGGTGAGACCCGGCTGCTTCGCCAGTGAGGCGAGCTTGCCGGCCGTGATGTCGACCGCAACCGCGCCGATCAGGTTCAGGCGCCTGCGCACGTCCGCGCCGAGCCCGACGATCTTCGCATCGGCGTCGCTCGTCCCCGCCGCACTCTGAATGATGACGTGAAGCTTGCGACCCGGATCCTGCGCCGCGTGCTCGAGCAGCCCCGGAGAGACGTACGTCGCGTCGCCGATGCCCGGGCGACCGCCCTTGGCACCGGCCGCAAGAGGGAGAGCGAGCGTAACGAGCGCGACCGCCGTCAGCGCAATCCCGCGGCCTCCACGACCCCACAGAGCGTTCCCGCGCTTGCCGGAGCCGGAGCCCCAGAGCGCGTTCGTGCGAACGCCCTTCCTGAAACCGGCTGAATCTCGCATGCTGATTGAACTCCTTTGTCCCGCGCGATCGGCGGGGCCGCAGTTGCCGCATCACGGAGGGACAGAAGCCTCCGAACCGTTAGCAACGTAGGACGGCGTTAGAGGTGCGACCTCCCTCATCGGAGGGACACGGCCGTGAATCCCTCGTTCGAGGTATCGGCGGTTAGTTCAGCGTCACGCGGCGCCGGATCGTGCCGGCGCGAGGGTGTCTCGCCTCGATCCCGATCTCGGTGTTCGAGGGAGCCTCGACGACCCATTCGAGCTTGACGAGGTCGCCGGTCGACTCGTCGTTCCCCCACCAGGTGGTCGAGCGCTTGTCGAAGCGGCCCTTCAGCTGTCCGGCCTCCGTCTTGCGCTCGCCTCCCACCAGCCGCGCGCCTTCCGGCAGGTCGAGCTCCACCTCGAGCGCACGCACGGCGCTGCGCTCGACAGCCTTCTCGGTGACGTTCGTAGGCAGCCACCCCGAGTTCTGCAGGACGAGCCGCACCAGGAAGCTGCTTTCGCCTAGCCGTTCGACGTCCAGCGACCGCACCTCGAGCAGCGGCGAGATGAGGAGGTGGAACAGCGCCCAGTCGGCATGGGGCGCGACCTCGTCCTCCAGGCGGTCGAACGGAACGTTGAACCAGTAGTTGATCGTGTCCCAGCCGCCGAGCTCGACCCTGCCCAGCTGGGGATGCTCGACCTCGTACCAGTCGACGTACGCACCTGGATAGTGCTTCTCCGCCCACTTGAGGAGTGCGACGTCGTCCTCGATCGGGTGGTCCCTGATCCAGTCGGTGAAGTGGTAGTCGGAAAGTCCCGCTTGCCGCTGGGGGCTCCAGAACTCCGTCGTCCACGAGAAGACGCCGACGTGGTCGTACAGCCAGTCGTGCGCGCCGCCCTTGATCGACTGCTTCGGTTCGTACTTGAAGTCGTGGAAGACCGAGACTGCGGGGTAGCCCGTGAGCTCCGTCGCACGCGCCCCGATCAGCTGATACGCGCGTAGGTCAGAGGTCGGAAGCTCGTCGTCGGGCCTGCCCGCGTACGGGCGCAGGTGCACGCCGCTGAACGTGTGGTACGCGATGTGCCCCGTGATGTTCGAACGCTCGGTCACGGCCTGCACCATCGCGCGTACCTCGGGCTCCGACGTCGGATACGGGCCCGCCCCACGCTGTTCGTGCTCGGGCGCCCACTCGGCAGGGAAGTTCCGGTTCAGGTCGAGGCCTTCCAACGGCGGCGGGACCTTGATCGTCGCACCGTCGTAGTTCTCGATTCGCCCTTCGGGCAACAAGCGGTAGAACGGCCCGTCATCCGGGCCGTCGACCGGCTCGCGGCGCACGAGCAGCTTGCGCTCGTCGGGGTGCGGCCGCCACGGCCCATTCGGATCCTCGACGCGCATGTCGAGCACGCGCCCGTCGCCGTCGAGATCCTCCACGCGCAGACCGTCCTCGTGCTCCTCGCGCGGGTACGGACGCATGCTCGACCGAATGAACCGCCGCTCCTCGAGACCGCGCTCGGCGCCGTCGGGATTCAGGCGCGGGATCACGTAGAAGACGCGCGTGTCGAGCGCGCGCGTGACCAACTCGTCCTTTTCGTGCTCGGTCAGCAACTTGTGGATCAGATGGAGCGCCGCCGTGCAGCCCGTCCACTCCATCGAGTGGATGTTCGCCTCGATGAGAAGTCCCGGTTTGTCCAGCGGCTCGCCGGTCTCGCGGTTGGTGACGGTGACGAGCCAGATGTCGCGCCCCTCGTACGACGTGCCGATCGACTCGAGCGTGCAGAGGCCGGAGGCCTCCTCAGCCCAGGTCCGTAGCGTGTCGGCCAGCTCGTCGTACGCGTAGAAGTGGTCGTACGCGACGGGCCGCACGTGCGCCCTACGTCGTCAGCTCGGCGACGAGCGGCCCGGTGTCGTACGGCTCAAAGCCGAGCCGCGCCGCGATCTCCTCGCTCGAGGGCCTCGTACCTTCGGCGAACAGATCACGGAGGATCTCGCCGGTCTTCGTGCTACGCCACCAGTCCGGTCCCACCTCGGCGATCAGGTACGCGCGCAGTTGCGCGTGCCGGATCCACGCCCGCAGGTAATCCGCCGAGTAGAAGCCGGCGTCCATGTCCGCGAGGTGACCGTTACGCGGGTAGCGGATCCCCGTCGCAGCCGTGAGCCGCTCGGCGTAGTCGTCGCTCGTGACGTCGGCAGCCTCGAAGTCCGACCAGAAGCCGAGCTCGAACTGCAGCTTCGCCGTGTAGCGGCGGAAGAGCAGCGCCTCAAGGAAGGCAGTCGCCTCGGCGTTCTTGCGGGCCTCGTCGTCAGAGAGCCCGAAGTACTCCGTGTGCCAGCCGGGCTCGCGCGTGATCGCCTCGCAGATGTACGAGTAGATCTCGGTCAGCGCATGGTCGCGCGAAAGCCGGCGGTAGGTGTAGGGCAGATTCGGGTCGACGCCCGCGTAGTGCAGTGCGTGGCCGGCTTCGTGCAGGAACGCCTGGTAGTCGTGCAGACCCCCCTGCGCCCGCGTGATCAGGTGCACCACCCTCGGCGGGTCGGATGCGATCACGCACGCACGCGGAGACTTCTGCGGCCGGTCGTCCAGGTCGAGCCGGATGTTCCGATCCGCGGCGAGATCGAAGCCGAGCGCAGCGAGCGTCGCCAGGCAGACCTCCGTTGCGCGATCTTTCGTGTAGGTCGCGTCTAAGGGCGACAGTCGCCGGATGTAACCCATGTGCGCCGACGACGGTTGCTCGTCGCGATCGGGACCGAGCAGGACCTCGAACCAGCGCTCGCGACCTCGGATGAAAGCTGCCTCGATCTGGTCGCTCGCGGCCTTCAGGACAGATTCCAGATCGCGTAGTGAGATCTGCTTCTCCTCCTCCTTGCGCGCGACGGGATCCGGCTGCTCGCTCAGGTCGGCTTCGAGCTCCTCGTAGGCACGGAGCAGCCGGAGCCGCTGCGCGTTGAAAGCGGCCGAGGCCTCCCGCTGCAGTTCGCCGAGCTCGTCGCGATCCCGGTAGCTCGGGAGGACGGCGAGCTGCGCCACCGCGGAGCGGAGCGGCAGCTCCTCGCCCTTGAAGGTCACACGCGCCGCGAGGATCGCATTCTCGAGCTCGTCGTCTTGCTCCGCGAGCTCGGCGGCGACGAGGCCGCTCTCACAGGTCTTGCTCAGGCGATACAGCCATTCGCGGCGGTCTCCTTCGGCCTGCATTTCTTCGTTCCGGAGGGCGCTGAGCTGATCGCGACTGAACAGGTCCTCGTAGCGGGCAACGATTGCCGCCTGCTCCGAGACCTCCTTCTCGCCCACGCGAACTGCACGGCCTTCTTCGGACCGCTCGAAGAGATACCGCTGGAGTTGCTCCTCGAACTCAGCGGGAGTACGCACCGCGGTGGCGGACATCGAGAGAACTCTATCCAGCGTTCGGTGCCAGCCGCATCGCCAGGGTGCGCACCGTCGCGGCGAGCTCGTCCGGCTTGAACGGCTTCGGGATGACCGCATCGACGGTCACGCCCTCGAGCCTCGGAGTGCCGACCGACCCGGTCAGCATCGCGACAGGCAGGCCCGGGTGTTCGGCGTGTAGCTCGGCGAGAAAGTCGAGGCTGTTCTCGACGCCGAGGTGGACGTCGAGCAGGACGACAGCGATGTCCCCTTCAGCTACGGCAGTTCTCGCCTCTGTC
The DNA here is from genome assembly GCA_046724565.1 of Actinomycetota bacterium. Classification (GTDB taxonomy): domain Bacteria; phylum Actinomycetota; class Thermoleophilia; order Gaiellales; family Gaiellaceae; genus 3-1-20CM-4-69-9. The sequence continues at coordinate 7,368 of JBKOWS010000094.1, forward strand.
ACGCTCGCCGCTTCGCGCACCGTCCAGCCGTCCAGCTCGAGGTTGACCCGGCAGAGAAAACGAATCGCCGCGTCGTCGTCGACGACGAGAACGGTGTTACTGGGCGAGTCCACCGCGCGCGCCAGTGTACGCGTAACCCGATCGAGGTGGGCTCCGTTTTATCCCTTGAAAGTGGCAAACGAGCCCACATACGACGCTGTGCGCGGACTGGTCGAGCGAGTTCGCAGCAGCATCACGCGACCATCGCTGCAGTTCCGGCGCCACTCCTGGTTGCTCTTCCAGCGGGCCCTCGATCCGTTGGCCCCGGCCCGGCCGCTGTGGGACCGCAAGGGCTAATTCGGCTGGCGGGCGACGGCGGCATTGAGCCGCCTGAGCGTCTCGTCCTTGCCGAGCAGCTCGATGCTCTCGAACAGCCCGGGTGAGACCTTGGAACCTGTCACGGCGATGCGAACCGGCTCGAAAGCCTTGCGGGGCGAGAGTTCCAGCTTCGCGGCGAGCCCTCGCAGCGCTGCCTCGATCTCCGGCGCCGCGAACGGATTGACGCGCTTCAGCTCCTCTCTGGCCGCGGTCACGACGGGCGTGCGTCCGTCGAGCAACGCCGGGTCGGGCTCGACGTCGTGAAAGAGGAACCCGGCGAAGTCGGGGAACTGTCCGAAGCGCTCGATCTTTTCCTGCACGATCGGCGCAGCGCGCCGGATCAGATCCTCGTCCCAGTCGTACCCCTGCTCGCGCAGGAAGCGCACGAGCTCGTCTGCGTACTTGTCGGGTGGCAGCGCGCGTAGGTACACGCCGTTCATCCAGTCGAGCTTCTCGTAGTCGAAGGTGGCAGGGCTCGGCACGACGCGGTCGAGCGTGAAGCGCTCGATCAGCTCGTCGCACGACATGATCGTCGTCTTGTCGTCGTAGCTCCAGCCGAGCAGCGCCAGGAAGTTCATCAGCGCCGGTGCGTAGTACCCCGCCTGGCGGAACTCGTCCACGGTCACCGAGCCGTGGCGCTTGGAGAGGCTCTTCCCGTCCGGACCGAGCACGTGCGACACGTGCGCGTAGATGGGCGGCTCCGCTCCGACGGCGCGGATGAGGTTGATCTGCTTCGGCGTGTTCGAGATGTGGTCCTCGCCGCGGATGACGTGCGTGATCCCGTCCCAGACGTCCTCCATCGGCGACGCGAAGTTGTATGTCGGACGTCCGTCGGACCGAACGAGCACGAGATCCTCCAGCTGCTCGTTCGGAAACTCGATGCGGCCGCGGACGGCATCGTCCCAGGCGGTTACGCCCTCGTCGGGCATCCGGAAACGGATCGCGCCTTCGTCCTCGTAGGCCTTCCCTTCCTCGACGAGCCGCCGCGCCACGTCGGCGCAATCCGCCAGCCGATCGAGCTGAAAGGTCACCTCCCCGTCCCAGTCGAGCCCGAGCCAGCGCAACGATTCCTGGATCTGCTCGGTCGCCTCGGCCACCTCGCGGCTCGTGTCCGTGTTCTCGATCCGGAGCCGGAACTCGCCGCCCTCGTGTCGTGCGAACAGCCAGTTGAAGAGCGCGGTGCGGACGTTGCCGATGTGGAGGAGCCCCGTCGGGCTCGGGGCCATGCGGACGCGAACGGGCACGTCGTTAGGTTACTGCCGTGCTGTTCGGAGCTCACTGCTCAGGCGGGATCAAGAAGGCGCTCGACAAGGGCGCCGACATGGGCGCGGAGACCGTGCAGCTCTTCGTCCAGAGCCCGCGCACCTGGCGCTTCCCGAACCATGACCCGGCGGACCTGGAGTCCTTCCGGACCAAGCGTGAGGCGGAAGAGGTTCCTGCGTTCGTGCATGCGGTCTACCTCGTCAACCTCGCGGCACCGGACGACGAGGTCTACGGCAAGAGCGTGGAGACGATGAAGTCGACCGTCGACGCCGCCTGTGCGATCGAGTCCGAGGGCGTCGTCTTTCACGTCGGCTCCCACCTCGGAGCGGGCTTCGACGCCGGGCTCGAGCGCGTCGTCCCGGCGCTCGCGCAGGTTCTGGACCGCTGCAACGAACCCACGTGGCTGTTGATGGAGAACTCCGCCGGTGCCGGCGGAACGATCGGGCGCTCGCTCGACGAGCTCGTGACCATCTTCGAGGCGCTTCGACGGCACGAGCGCCTCGGCATCTGCCTCGACTCCTGCCACCTGTTCGTCTCGGGCGTCGATGTCACCGACCGTGCCGCACTCGACGCCTTCCTCGACGAGCTCGACAAGCGGATCGGCCTCGACCGCTTGAAACTCCTCCACGCCAACGACGCGAAAGCCCCGCTCGGCTCGAATCGCGACCGTCACGACAACATCGGCGAGGGACTGATGGGCGAGGGACTCGGCGTCTTCCTCGCGCATCCAAAGCTCCAGGGCCTGCCGGCCGTGCTCGAGGTCCCCGGCGCGGACGGACGCGGACCGAACGCAGAGGAGATCCGCAAGCTCCGTGAGCTCCACGACCGCGCGAGCGCGTAGCTACCGCTGGACGATTCTGTCCGCGGGCGTGTTCGCGCAGGCGGCCAACTCGGCGATCCTGCTCGGGCTTCCGGCCATCGCGCCGGCGATCAGGCAGGCGTTCGGGCTGACCCTTCCTCAGGTCGGCGTCGTGCTCGCGGCCGTCAACTTCGGAGCCGTCGCGACGTTGCTCGCTTGGGGGGTCGTCGCCGATCGGATCGGCGAGCGCGCGGTGATCTCCCTGTGCCAGACCGGAGCTGGAGCGGCACTCCTCTGGGCTGCGTACTCGTCGTCCTTTGCCGAGCTGGTGCTCGCGCTGAGCGTGACGGGCGCAGTGGGTGCCGGCGTCAACGCTGCCAGCGGCCGTGCGGTGATGTCCTGGTTCGCTGCCGAGGAGCGCGGCTTCGCACTCGGGATCCGTCAGATGGCTGTCCCTCTCGGCGGGGCGGTCGCGGCGCTCGCCCTGCCGGCGCTGACCGAGCACATCAGCGTGCACGCCGCCTTCGACGGCCTCGCGGCAGCGAGCTTTGCGGCGGCCGTCGTCGGCGCGCTGTTCATCCGCACCGAACCGCGGGAAGAGGAGGAGCACTCCGGGCTTGCCAGCCCGCTGCGTGACCGGCGGGTTTGGCGGATCTGCATCGCCAGCATCTTCTACGTGGCGGCGCAGCTGAGCCTGATCGGATTCTTCGTCCTCTTCCTCCACGACCACCGCGGCGTTTCGACAAGTGTTGCCGCCGCCGCGCTCGCCGCTACGCAGGTCCTCGGTGGTGTCGTCCGCGTTATGGTCGGCCGGCTGTCCGATCGGCTGCGGCTTCGAATCGTTCTCCTTCGTTGGATCGCGCTCGGGATCGCGGTGACCGTCGGCCTCGCGGCGTTGCTCGTTGACGCGTCTGTCTGGATCGTCATTCCGTCGATCGTGGCCGCCGGCACGTTCGCGCTGTCGTGGAACGGGCTCTCGTTCACGGCCACCGCCGAGGCAGCCGGGCGTGCGCGTAGCGGCGCCGCACTCGGTCTCCAGCAGACTTTCCTCTCGGCCGGGGCGATCGTCGCGCCGATCGGCTTCGCGGCGGTCGTAAACCACGGCTCGTGGCGGCTCGCCTTCCTGCTCGCCGCCCTCAGCCCGCTCGCGGGTTATGCGCTGCTCAGTCCGCTAGCTGAGCGAAGACCTTGAAAGTCGGGCTCCCAACCGGCAGCTCGTGGAACTCCGGGTTCACACACCCGAGCTCGCCCGTGCGCTCGGCGTCGTAGCACTCTTCAACCTCGACCCGGCACATCGGAAGCGGGGCGCGCGTTGTCCGCATCGCCCCGAAGCCTTCCCGTCGGGCCTCGGCTTCACGAAGCATCTCGAGGTCGATCTCGGCGTCGTACACGCGTTGCATGCACCCGATGTAGGTGTGACCGAACTCTTTGAAGGCGTACAGGAACGGACACGCACGCTCCACACAGGCCGAGGGATAGACCACCTTGTCGCAGTGAACCTCACAGCGCCGGCACTCGAGCTCGTCCTGCGGGCGGAGCGGAAGCTCCGTGACCGTGACAGCCGCGAGGCGCTGCGTCTGGGGTTGCATGTGGGAATTGTCATGTCAACGAGCGTACGCCGCAAGACTTGACATGTACTGCGACTATCGGGTAGGGCGTTAGGCTAGCCCGTCGTGGCGCGACGACTCCTCTGGGCATCGCTTGCCCTCGCGCCCATCACGTTCGTCATCGACCTCGTCGCGCACCCGGGCAAGGTCCCTCTTTTCGTCCTCTCCGCTCTCTCACTGATCCCGCTCGCCTGGCTGATCGGCGAGGCGACCGATCACGCCGGCGAGCACACGGGCCCGCGCATCGGCGGCCTCCTCAACGCGTCCTTCGGCAACGCGCCGGAGTTGATCATCGCCCTCATCGCCGTTGCCGACAATCTGCCGAACGTTGTGCGCGGCTCGATGGCCGGAAGCGTCGTGTCGAACATCCTGCTCGTTCTCGGCGCGGCGCTCGTACTCGGTCCGGACAATGCGCGTCTCAATCGCGGGTCCCTCCTCATGCAGCTCGGTCTCGTGTTCCTGGCCGTCCTGTTGCTGCTCGTCCCTTCGATCCCCGGCTGGCACGGGGATCCCGATCGCCACTCGCTTGCGCTTCTCAGCATCGGGCCGGCCGTGGCGCTCCTCACGATCTACCTCGCGGTCACGATCATCGACCTACGCCGGCAAAAGCCGCACGAACCCACGGATGCCGAGGGCTGGAGCCTGTCGGCCTCACTCGTGGCACTCGCGGGCGCGACGGCCGCAACGGCCGGTATCAGTGAGATCCTCGTGCACTCGCTGCAGGCCTTCGCGGACGCGGCGAACCTCTCGCAGTTCTTCATCTCCGCGGTGATCGTCGCGATCGTCGGGAACGCGGCGGAGCATGGCGGCGCGGTGATCATCGCGCGGCGCGGGAAGATGGAGCTCGCCACGGAGATCGCAATCTCCTCGAGCGCCCAGGTGGCGCTGCTCGTCGTGCCGGTCGTCGCGCTGGTCTCATTTGCCTTCGCCCATCCGCTCTCGCTCTCGTTCCGTCCAGTCGAGCTGACCGCGATGGGCAGCTCGGCGCTGTTCGTCGCCTTCGTGATCCGCGACGGCCGCTCCAGGCGCTGGGAGGGCGCGCTCCTGATCGCCGTCTATGCGGCTTTCGTCGTCTGGTTCCTCGCCGCCGGCGACCGCTGAAAGGGGGGTTAACCGTACCTCCGGGCGAGCGGCCTACCGCCTTGTCAGTTCACAGGTACCTTGGGACACTTTGGCCGGACCAAATGCTGTGGAGGGCGACATGAGCGAAGCAGTTGCAGCTTCCGCTGAGGGGGCAGCCGCCGAGACGCCGTACTCGGGGGCGGTCGTCTCCGCGAGCGATCTGACCAAGCGCTACGGGGAGGGAGAGACCGCCGTGGATGCGCTTCGCGGCGTGTCCCTCGATGTTCCGAAGGGCCAGCTGACCGCGGTGATGGGCCCGTCTGGCTCGGGCAAGTCGACGCTGATGCACATCCTGGCCGGGCTCGACAAGCCTACGACCGGCGAGGTCGCGATCGCCGGCACGGAGATCTCGAACCTAAGTGACTCGGAGCTGACGAAGCTCCGCCGTAAGCACATTGGTTTCATCTTCCAGTTCTTCAACCTCCTCCCGATGCTGACCGCGGAGGAGAACGTGGTCCTACCGCTCTCCCTCGCTGGGGAGAAACCGGACAAGGCGTGGGTCGACGAGCTGATGCACAAGATCGGTCTGGCCGACCGGCGGAAGCACCGCCCGTCCGAGTTGAGCGGTGGTCAGCAGCAGCGGGTCGCAATCGGCCGTGCGCTCGTGAGCCGCCCCACGATCGTCTTCGCCGACGAGCCGACCGGCAACCTCGACTCGAGGACGAGCGGCGAGATCCTCGATCTGCTGAATGAATCCGTCCACGATCTGGCGCAGACGATCGTGATGGTGACGCACGACGCACGCGCAGCCGCCATCGCCGAACGCATCCTGTTTCTCGCTGACGGGAAGATCGTGAAGGACTCCCGCGGCGTTTCCGCACAGGACGTCGTGGCTGCGATGGACGAGCTCGACGCTTCGTGACCGCATTCGCCCTCAGGGGTCTGCTCGGCCGCAAGCTGCGTACCGTCTTGACGGCCTTCGCGATCGTCCTGGGCGTCGCGACCGTCAGCGGGACGTACGTGCTCACGGATTCGATCCAGAATGCGTTCGATTCCATCTTCACGACCAGCCGCAACAACTCCGATGCCGTCATCTCGGGCAAGTCGGCGTTTGACCTGACCTCAGGAAGCGGTGCCCAGGCGCCCGCGTTCGACGAATCCCTGCTCGGGGAGGTGCGAGCGCTTCCAGACGTCTCGGTCGCCGACGGCGCCGTCAGCGGCGAAGCGCAGTTGATCGGCAAGAACGGGAAAGCCGTCGTGTACGGCGGCGCTCCGAACCTCGGCTTCAGCATCGCGAGAGGGTCCTCGCCGTTCAACCCGCTGACCCTCGTCTCCGGCACCTGGCCCAAAGGCAGCGAGGTCGTGATCGACAAGTCGACCGCGAAGAAGGAGCACTTCGCGATCGGCCAAACCGTCGGAGTCCAGGCGAACCGAGCCGTCGAGCGGCTCCGCATTTCAGGCATCGTCAAGTTCGGCTCCGTCTCGACGATCGGAGGCGCGACGCTCGCGGGCTTTGATCTGCCAACGGCGCAGAAACTCTTCGGAAGGGTCGGCAAGCTCGACGAGATCGCGGTCTCGGGGAAGCCCGCCGTCTCGAAGGAAACGCTGCTCTCGGAGATCCGGAAGATCCTGCCTCCCGCGACGCAAGTCCGAACGGGGAAACAGCAGGCGCACGAGGACGCGAAGGACACCAACTCCTTCATCTCGTTCCTGCAGAAGTTCCTGCTCGGCTTCGGCGGCGTCGCGCTCTTCGTCGGGAGCTTCGTGATCGCGAACTCGCTCTCGATCACCATCGCCCAGCGCACGCGCGAGCTCGCGACGTTGCGCATGCTCGGCGCCTCGCGACGCCAGGTGCTGCGGTCGATCATGCTCGAGGCGCTCGTCGTCGGCGTGCTTGCGTCGATCGTGGGACTCTTCGTCGGCCTGGCGCTCGCGAAGGGGTTGTTCAAGCTCTTTGACGCCGTCGGATTCACGTTGCCCAACAACGGCCTCACCTTCGAGACGCGCACGATCATCGTGTCGCTCCTCGTCGGAGTCGTCGTCACGCTGCTCGCAAGCCTGCGCCCGGCGCTGCGTGCGACGCGGGTGCCGCCGATCTCAGCGGTCCGGGAGGGCGCGACACTTCCCGAGTCGCGCTTTGCCCGGTTCCGGCTTCCCGCAGCGATCGTTCTCTCGGCACTCGGATTTGCGAGCCTTCTGTGGGGCCTGTTCAAGCCGGGACTCGGTACGGCCGGCGTCCTGCTCTTCCTGCTCGGTGGAGCGCTGCTCGTCTTCTTCGGGATCGCCCTTCTCTCCGTCCGGCTCGTGCCGCCGCTGGCGGGTGTCCTGGGCTGGCCGGCGACGAAGATCGGCGGCGCGGCAGGGACACTCGCGCGAGAGAACTCGGAGCGGAACCCGCAACGCACGGCCTCGACCGCTTCAGCGCTGATGATCGGCCTTGCACTCGTGACGCTGGTGTCGGTGCTCGCTGCCGGGATCATCTCGAGCTTCAGAGGATCCGTGAAGGAAATCTGGCGAAACGCAGACTACGCGATCACGGCCCAGAACAACTTCTCGCCGATCCCGATCGCCGCGGCGGATGCCGTCGCGAAGAAGACACCCGGCGTCATCGACGTCGCGAACGTACGCGTGGGAGAGGGAAAGGCCTTCGGCAAGACGATGAGCAACCTGACCGCCGTAAACCCGCCCGCCGCGAAGGTCTTCAACCTCGACTGGAAACTCGGCTCCCAGAACGTCCTCGCGACGCTCGGCGCCGACGGCGCCTTCGTCGACAAGGGCTACGCGGACGACCACCACCTGTCGCTCGACACGCCGATCGTGATGCTGTTCCCGAACGGCCGCCAGATGACCTTCTTCGTCAAGGGCATCTTCGATCCGCCTACGGGTGGCTCCCCCTTCGGTCCTGTCACGATCTCGGCCTCGACGTTCGACAAGTTCACTCCCGAGCCCGACAACCTCTATTCGTTCGTGATCGCCCAAGGCGGTCAGACCGCAGCGAACGAAGCGGCGATCAACAAGACACTTGACGCGTATCCGAACGCGAAGGTCGCAACACGCGAGAAGTTCATCGACAACCAGATCTCTGGACTCAGCTCGGTGCTCAACATCCTCTACGTGCTGCTCGCGTTGTCCGTGGTCGTGAGCTTCTTCGGGATCGTGAACACGCTGGTTCTCACGGTGTTCGAGCGCACGCGTGAGATCGGCATGCTCCGCGCGATCGGAATGACCCGTCGTCAGGTTCGTCGCATGGTGCGCTACGAGAGCGTGATCACGGCGCTGATCGGGGCCGCGATCGGAATCGCGCTCGGGATCGTGCTCGCGGGACTGCTGGTCGCGCGCATCGACTTCATCGTCCTGTCGGTGCCGGTAGGCCAGCTGATCGCCTTCGCGGTCGCCGCGATCATCGTCGGGATCCTCGCCGCGATCTTCCCGGCGAGGCGCGCCGCCAGGCTCAACGTGCTCGAGGCACTTCAGTACGAGTGACGGAGCTCAGCCGCTAAAAGACCGAGGCGTGCGCGTCATCGGGTACGTGGCCCAGTAGAGCTTCTCGACGCTTCCGTCGTCCCTGCGGATGACCTCGAGCGGCTCGCCCTCCTCCGGTCCCGACACGCCCCGAAAACGGTCCGCGCCGTCGGGCGCGAACACGGTCGGCGGCGTGTCGGCTGGCGAATCGGCGGAGCGCAGCTCGAGCCGGCGAGCCCGGTAGCCGATGACGAGCTCCGAGCCTTCCGACCACCACCGCCCGAGCAAAGGCTCGATCTCCGGTGGCACTGCGCCGTCCGGCCGCCAGGCGTCGGGCTCGGGCGGGTAGGGCTCCGCGGCGGCGACGGCAAGCTTGCGCGTCAGCTCGTCCATCTTCACTCCAGCGCCGGAGTTCACCAGCACCACCGCTCCCGACCGCTCCTTCGGCGAGATCGCCAGCCCGGCGAGAAACCCGGGCATCGAGCCTAGGTGACCGACGAAGATCCGGTCGCCTACCCGCAGCAACATCAAGCCGAGGCCCCAACCGAGTTTCCACGCCTCCAGGTCGGCCATCGACTGGAACCGCCGCATCTCCTCCGCGGTTTCTTTGCGCAGGACCGACTCCGCCCCATCGACGAGCGCCATTCCCCAACGCGCCAGGTCAGCGGTCGTCGACCACAGCGACCCGGCCGGCGCGAACGCGCCCTTGATGACGTTGTGCTCGGGGTGGACCCGATCGGCGTATGGATCGACGTAGTACCCGTTCGCGGCCGGCTGGGTCTGCTCGAAGGTCGTGCGCGTGAGCGCGAGGGGCTCGATCAGCCGTTCGCGAACGTAGTCCTCGTACTCGAGTCCCGACCGGCGCGCGACGACTTCGCCCAGGAGCGCAAACGCGAGGTTCGAGTAGTGCCAACGCGCGCCCGGCGGAAGCACCTGCTCCGCATCTGCGAGCCCTGAGACGAGCCCGGCTCGATCGGGAAACTCGAGTGTCTCCCACACGTAACCAGGCATCTCGCGCTGGAGCCCGGACAGGTGTCCGAGGAGCCTGCGCAACGTCGGCGCACCGTGACTTGCCTCCGGCACGTGCACCTCGAGTCGGTCGTCGAGATCGAGCTCGCCCGCATCGCGGAGCTGCATGATCGAGGCCGCGGTGAAGGTCTTGGTGATGGAGCCCACGCGATATTGCGTGTCCGCCGTCGCCTCGGTTTCGTTCTCGACGTCGGCAAGACCTCGGGCCTCCTGCCAGACGACGTCGCCGTGACCGACCGCCGCCGCGCTGAACGACGGGATCCTTTCGGTCGCCTGGGCTTCGCGGACGAGTCGCGAGAGCTCGGCGACGGGCGGATCAGGCCGCGGCAAGCGTCCTCAACGCTGCGGGAATCGCGGCGATGGCTCGGTCGACGTCGTCGTCGCCGATGTCCAGATGTGTGACCGCGCGGACGACGGTCGGGTGAACCGTCGTCGAGACCAGCACCCCTTGCTGTTTCATCCGCTCGATCGCATCCGCGCGTTCGGGGCCGACGTCGATCTGCACGAAATTAGTCTCGACCTGATCCAGGTTCACGTGGACCCCCGCAGCTGCGAGACCTTCGGCGAGACGGCGTGCGCGTGCGTGGTCGTCGGCGGTCCGGTCGACGTGATGGTCGAGCGCGTAGAGCGCGGCGGCAGCGACGATTCCTGCCTGCCGCATCGCACCTCCGAAGTAATGCTTCCCTCGACGGGCTCGAGCCATCGACTCTGCCGGCCCGGCGATCAGGGCGCCGAGCGGACACCCGAGGCCCTTCGAGAAGCACAGCGTGACCGTGTCGAACTCCCCCGCGATGCGCGCCGGCCCGACGCCGCTGGCGACGGCAGCGTTCACGAGCCTGGCACCGTCGAGGTGGACGCGCAGATCGTGTTCGCGGGAGACGGCGACGATGGCGTCGATCTCCTCCAGCGGCCACAAGCGACCGCCGGAGCTGTTGTGCGTGTTCTCGACTGCGACGATCCGGGTCGGCGCAACATGCACGCTCGTCCGGTCGCGGATCTCCGCGACGACCTGGTCGGGAGAGAAACGGCCTTGGGTCCCCTCGAGGCCGATCGTGAGAAGGCCGGAATGGGCGGCCGGCCCGCCCAGCTCCGAGAGCATGATGTGGGCATGGCGCTCGACCAGGAGCGCGTCCCCGGGAGTGCCAAGGATGTTCAGAGCGATCTGGTTCGCCATCGTCGCGGTCGGGAGGAACACCGCCTCCTCCTGTCCGAGGAACTCAGCGCCGCGGCGCTCGAGCTCGTTGACAGTCGGATCCTCCCGTTTCTGCTCGTCGCCGACGGCGGCGTTCGCGATCGCCTGGCGCATGGCGGGGGTCGGCTGAGTGAGGGTGTCCGAGCGGAGGTCGATCACGCCGCCCATTTTGCAGTTTTCAAGCCGTCAACCCGTTGGGTGATCGTCCGGAAAGCCCGAAAAGCCGATGAGTGAACCGGAAGGTGTGGAGATGAATTCCTCCGACAATCAGTTCGTCGGCGGCGGCCTCAGGCTCGCCTCCGGCTCGTCTGCCCCCCCGCGCCTCGACCACGGCTACTTCGAGAACGCCGTCCGCCCCATGTTGGGGACGATTCTCGTGGAGAAAGGCTGGGTCACGCACGAACGCCTCGACGCGGCGCTCGAGCAGGCACGGCTCACGGGGATGAGGCTCGGGGAGACCCTGCTGGCTCGCGGTTGGCTCTTCGAGCCCGAACTGGCCAGCGCGCTCGCAGAGCAGGCCGGGCTCAGGTACGTGGATCTCGTCCGGCATCCGCTCGATCCGAAGGTCGCGAGACTGCTGCCCCTCGAGGTCGCCCGTCGCATGTTCGCGGTGCCCGTCCGGTTCACCGACGACGGCCGCGTCGAGGTCGCGGTCGCGGACCCGGCCGACGCCGACCAGGAAGGCCTGGAGCGCGTGCTCGGTCGAAGCGTCGAACTCGTCGTCGGCGAGCGGTCGGCGATCCAGGACGCGTGGCGGTACACGCCCTCCTCCGCTAGCTGAGCGCAAGCACAACGCCCGCCCAGGGCTCGAGCCTCGACGCATCGAGACCGTCCGTCGTGGAGATCAGGACCTCGCCGCCGAGCTCGAGAGGGGCCGGCACATCCGACAGGTTCACTGCCACAGCGGTCGCCTCTCCCCGGCGCCAGCACCACACTCCGGGCGGCGAGTCGAGCGGCGCATAGCCGCCGGCAACCAGGTCGTCTCGTGCGCGCCGGAGCGCTATGAGCGCTCGGGTGAACCTCAACACCGAGGTCGCATCCGCCTGCTGCTGGGCCACCGACCGAACGGTCTCGCCTACGGGCAGCCAGGGAGCGCGCCAGTCGACGTCACCCCAGGGCATCGGCGTGCGCGCCCCGTCGCGCCCGTTCACGTCGAGGACCCGCTCGGCTGGAATTGCGACCTGGCGCATTGCGAGCTCGTCGCCGTAGTACAGGACGGACGTACCGCGCAAAGTGAGCAAGATCAGCAACGCGCAGCGAGCCCTGGCGTCGTCCTCAGCGCAGATCCGAGTCGGAAACCGGATGACGTCGTGATTGGAAAGTGCCCACACGGGCGTCGCGCGCGGCGGTAACAGCCCTTCCGTCTCGTTAACGACATACTCGAGCGCGCTCGTCTCCAGCCCGGCGAATATGAACGGAAAGTTGAAGGCGAGCTGCAGCTCACCCACACCAGTCCCGTAAAACGAGACGAGCTCGTGCAGGTCCAGCACCCAGGTCTCGCCGAGCAGAAGCCGCTCAGGGTCGTAATCGTCCGCGAGGCGGCGCCAGCTGCGCAGGAGCTCGTGGATGCGTGGAAAGTTCGCGCGGTCCGGCGGATCCTTCACGACCTCGTTGACGACGTCGATGCGAAAGCCGGCGATACCCCGGTCGAACCAGAACCGCATGATCTCCTCAAAGGCGCTTCGAACCTCCGGGTTCAGCCAGTTGAGATCGGGCTGCTCGGGGAGGAAGAGGTGGTGGTAGTGCTGCGCGGTCGCATCGTCGTAGGTCCAGGCGTCGCCGCCGAAGAGGCTCTGCTGCCCGTCCATCTGGTCACGCCAGATGTACCAGTCGCGACGCGACGAGTGGAGTGACGAGCGCGATGCCTGAAACCACGGATGCCGGTCGCTGGTGTGCGCGGGAACGAGGTCGAGCAGCACGTGGATGTCGCGGGCTGCGGCGGCAGCGACGAGTGCGTCGAGGTCGTCGAGCGTCCCGAGGTCTGGATGCACTCCGCGATAGTCCGCGACGTCGTAGCCCCAATCCCGGTTCGGTGAGGGGAAGGTGGGATTGAGCCAGATGCCGTCCACCCCGAGCCACTGCAGGTAGTCGAGGCGCGAGAGGATGCCGGGGAGATCGCCGACGCCGTCGTCGTTCGAGTCAGCGAACGAGCGCGGATAGATCTGGTAGAGGAGCGCACCGTTCCACCACGGCTGTCGGGGGCGGGCCATGCGCAACGCTACCCTGGCGCGCGTGGATCGGGTGTTGCTGCAGCGTCGTCTGGAGGAACGCGGCGAGCCGAGCTTCCGCGCGGAGCAGGTGTGGGCGTGGGCCGCTCGCGGCGCGGCCGGTTACGCGGAGATGACCAACCTCCCCGGGCCTCTGCGCGGCGAGCTCGAACACGAAGTGCCGTTCTCGACCCTTGAGCTCGAGCGGGAAGCGTCTGCGCGCGATGGGACGTTGAAGGCCCTGTTTCGGACGCGAGATGGCCATCCACTGGAGACCGTCCTCATGCGTTACCGGGACGGCCGGCGGTCTCTGTGTCTGTCGTCGCAGTCGGGCTGTCCGCTCACGTGCACGTTCTGTGCAACGGGGCAGATGAGCTTCGGTCGCAATCTGACGCCTTCGGAGATCCTCGATCAGGCGCTCCATTTCCGGCGCTCGGAGGCGGTCGACCACGCAGTCTTCATGGGCATGGGCGAGCCGATGCTCAACCTCGACTCCGTGCTCGAGGCAGCGCGTGCCTTGCCCGACGTCGGCATCACGTGGCGAAGGACGACGATCTCGACGGTCGGCTGGCTACCGGGCCTTCGCCGTTTCGTCGACGAGGTCGAGGAGCCGATCCGCCTCGCCCTCTCACTGCATGCGCCGACAGACGAACTTCGCAGCGAACTGATGCCGGTCAACGAACGCTATCGGCTCGGCGAGGTGCTTGCGGAGTGCGAGCGCTACTTCGCGCTTCGCCGGCGCAAGGTCTTCGTCGAGTACGTGATGCTCGGCGGTGTCAACGACCGGGTCGAGCAGGCGCGGGCGCTCGCGGACTTACTCGACCCGAAGGTGTTCAAGGTCAACCTCATCCCGTACAACCCGACCGGTGTTTACCGGGGCTCGACGCGCAGGGCGATCGCGGCGTTCAAGGAGGTGCTCGACCGGGCGCGTCTGCCCGCGACGGTCCGACTGACCCGCGGCCGAGACATCGAGGCGGCATGCGGGCAACTGGCCGCGCTCGGAACTTCGGCTTCGTCTGCCATGTAGAGATCATGGAGTGCGAATCCCCCGGACGACCCTGGTCCTGGTATCGGTCGCGTTACCACTTCCATGTACGCGCACGTAACTGGGTCCCACCACCCCCGCCCACCGACACGGTACGACGCAAAGGACATCGTGTCTGTGCCGAAAGCCTGAGCAGAGCGCGCGTCTTGCTCTCTGCGCTTAGCTCACGCGCGCAAGCGCCGGCGTGCAGGTCGAGCGTCCACGCTTCTCGAGGTACCGCTGGTGGTAGTCCTCTGCCTCGTAGAGCGTCGCCGCGGGCTCGATCTGGGTCGCAATCGGCGCGGACAAGGTCGCCTGCTGGCGGGCCTTCGACCGAAGCGCCGCCTCCCGCTGCTCCTCGTCGTGCACGAAGACCACGGACCGGTACTGGTCGCCGATGTCCCAGCCCAGCCGGTTGAGCCTTCTCGGATCATGCTCGTGCCAGAAGACGTCGAGTAGCCGCTCGTACGACACCTGCCCGGGTTCGTACGTCACCTGGACGACCTCGGCGTGACCCGTTGTGTGCGAGCAGACGTCCTCGTACGTGGGATTCTCCGTGCGCCCGCCCGAGTAGCCGACTCGCGTCCGCGCCACGCCCTCGAGCTGACGAAACGCGGCCTCGACGCCCCAGAAACATCCGGCGCCGAACGTGGCCTTCTTCTCCACTGTGCTGCCTCCAGTACCGCACTGACTATCGCTGGAGGAGTACTAACCCTCCTCCAGCTGAAGTGCAGCCGAATTGATGCAGTAACGAAGACCGGTGGGCGCAGGACCGTCCGGGAAGACGTGCCCGAGGTGGCCGCCGCAGTTCGAGCACATGACTTCGGTGCGGACCATCCCGTAGCTCGCGTCAGTCTCCTCGTCGATCACGGAGGTTTCCGCCGGGGCAGAGAACGCCGGCCAACCGCAGCCGGAGTCGTACTTCGTCTCCGAGCGGAAGAGCTCGGCGCCGCAGCCGGCGCACCGGTACATGCCGGGCTCGAAGACGTGGTCGTACTCGCCTGAGAACGGCGCCTCGGTGCCCTTCTCGCGAAGCACGTGGTACTGCTCGGGATCGAGCTCGGCACGCCACTCCGCCTCGGTCTTTTGGACTTTCGTCATCAAAACTCCCTCTCTCGGTTCCTTTCTACAGTCTTGCGAACCAGCCGAGCGTTACGCGACCGAGGGATAGAGGGCTAGGGCCGGTCGGCCGATGCCTGCCGGGAGAGGAGGAGCCAGATATGAAGGAAACCGTCGAACTCATGCGGTTTCTGCGGCACGACCCGGTGGGCCAGCGCTTCGGGGTGGCCATCCTCGTCGTCGCGTGGCTTGCGATCGCGTGGACGAGCCTCGCCTTCGCGCTTGCCGTCCCGCTGCTGCTCGTGATCTCGGAGCTCGCCCGCCGCCGCCGCGAAGAACACACGGTCGTCGTCGACGATCTCGAAGATCTGTACTAGACGCGCTGCCGGAGTTGGTGGCGGTGCCGGACACCGTGCACTGCCACTGCGCTCAGCAGCAGCATGTCGCCGGACAGCGCGAACAAATCCGCGAGGTTGAAGGCGATCCCGGTCGTCTTTCCGATCACGAGTGGATCGGGCACTCCCTGCGACCACGCGAGCAACGAGACGAGGTTCCCGAGTGCGCCGCCGCACGCGACGCCTGCGCCGAACGCGGCCACGTTCGACGAGATCCTTGGCACGAGCACGACGAGCGCAAGGATCACGCACCCGATGACAAGTGCGGTGAACGGAGTACGCGAGTGATGGTAGTCGGCCGTTGCAAGCGACTTGTGCACGAGGTCCACCGACGCGAAGGAAACGGCGGTTCCAGCGAGAACTGCACGGCGCACATTCACGCGCAGAAGCATCGCACGCGCTCAAGTCCGTCCGGCGGACAACCGAGTATTTACCCGTGGGACAACGCCGTTATCCAGAATGCGTCGCGCGCGAAGGAAAACCTCGTCTGCGCGCGCTCGAAGAGGTGGTTGCGTTGCCGCGACGCAGCTCGCTCACTCCCGAGCTCGAACGCGCATTGGCGGCCGCGTCACAACTTCACGGCCTTCGCTCCGACCTCGAGCCTGTCCCCGTGCGTACAACCGCAACGATCAGCGAGGCGGGCGCTTACCGCTTTCGACAGAAGGACCCGATCGATCTCCGCGTCTCACGTATCGGCGGACGTTCCGCGCTCGGTTTCCTACACGAGCTTGGGCATCTCATCGACCACCAGGTCTATTACGAACGCAAGACTCGAACGTGGGCATCGGAGGCACACGCGGCTTTCGCGGCGTGGCGTGAAGCGGCGGCGCTGCTCGGGAAGCGCCGCCTACCCGGCGGCTACTCGCGTCAGCGGTACTTTCAGTCGGTGCACGAGCTCTGGGCGCGCTCGTACGCCCAGACCGTCATGCTCAGATCGGGCGATCGGGTGCTCGAGAGCAGGCTCGAGAGGCTGCAGACGGAAGACGACGCACACGTCTGGGCGGCGGAGCAATTCGCGCCGGTCGCCCTCGAGGTCGAGCTCGTCTTCGTGCGACTCGGTCTCAGACAGCTGAGACTGCCGCTCGCAGCCTAGGCGCCTCGCTGCGTTTCGAGCTGGCGCGGCTCAGCCGGCTCCTCGGTGACGCCGAGATGCGCGCCGAAGCCGTACTTGACGATCGGCTGCTTCGCGGCTCTCACTTCATCCAGCCTGCCCACGGGCCTGTGATGAGGCGCACTGCGGAGGAGGTCGGGATCGTCGCGGGCTTCGCCGGCGATCGCGATCATCGCGTCCGCGAACGCGTCGAGGGTCTCCATGGCTTCCGTTTCCGTCGGCTCGATCATCAGCGCCTCGGGGACGACGAGCGGGAAGTAGATGGTGGGCGGATGGAAGCCGTAATCCATCAGACGCTTTGCCACATCCAGTGCGGTGATGCCGTGCTGGCGCTTGAGCGTTCGGGCACTGAGCACGAACTCGTGCATGCAGAGACGGTCGAACGGCAGGTCGTACACATCCTTCAGCCGAGCGAGGAGGTAGTTGGCGTTGAGCACGGCCGTCTCCGACATCTCGCGAAGCCGCGGGCCGTATGACCGGATGTACGCGTACGAGCGTACGAAGACCCCGAAGGGACCAGTGAAGCCGCGGACCTTCCCGATCGACTTCGGGCGGTCGTGGTCCAGCCGAAAGTGGTCTTCCTCCTTGACGACCGCCGGCACGGGAAGGAAAGGCTCGAGTCGGTCTCGGACCACGATCGGCCCCCCGCCGGGCCCGCCTCCTCCGTGCGGCTGCGAGAACGTTTTGTGCAGGTTGATGTGGACGATGTCGAAGCCCATGTCGCCTGGACGGGAAATGCCGCAGACGGCGTTGAGGTTCGCTCCGTCGTAATAGAGGAGTGCTCCGGCCCCGTGGAAGATCTCCGCGATCTCCTCGATGTGTTCGTCGAACAGTCCGAGGGTGGATGGGTTCGTGAGCATCAGGCCCGCGGTCCGCTCACTCACGAGCTCACCAAGATGCTCGAGGTTGATGTTGCCTCGGACGTCCGTATCGACCTTAGCGAGCTTGTAGCCCGCCATCGTCACGCTCGCCGGGTTGGTGCCGTGCGCGGTGTCGGCCGTGATGATCGTGTCACGCTGGTCCGCTTCACCGCGATCGGCGAAGTAGGCCCGCATCAGCATTAGGCCGGTGAGCTCGCCCTGCGATCCCGCTGCGGGCTGCAGCGAGCAGGCATGGAGGCCGGAGACCTCGATCAGCGCCTCCTGCAGTCGCCA
Source organism: Actinomycetota bacterium (assembly GCA_046724565.1). Lineage (GTDB taxonomy): Bacteria > Actinomycetota > Thermoleophilia > Gaiellales > Gaiellaceae > 3-1-20CM-4-69-9. The sequence goes on from JBKOWS010000094.1 coordinate 25,089, forward strand.
CATCAGCTCCAGAGCGCCTTGGATCGCGTCCTCGTCCTGCAGAGGATGGAGGTCGCGGAAACCGGGCAGCAGCGCGAGCCGCTCATTGACCCGCGGGTTGTACTTCATGGTGCAGGACCCGAGGGGGTAGAAGCCGGTGTCGATGCCGAAGTTCCGCGTCGAAAGCTCCGTGAAATGACGAACGAGCTCGGGCTCGGCGAGCTCGGGCAGGCGCGGAGCCTCGCGCCGTCGCAGTTTCTCCGGCACGTGAGCGGCAGGCAGGTCGTAGCTCGGGAGCTCGCCGCCTCGCCTGCCGGCCTGCGACTTCTCGAAGATCAGCTTCATCGCGGCGCCAGCACCTCCGCGAGCCGGTCGATGTCTCCGGGAGTGCGGCGCTCCGTGACGGCGACGAGCAACGCGTCGTCGAGGCCCTCGAAGTCGCGCCCGAGCGCGTAGCCGGGGTGGATGCCCTTTGTTCGCGCCTCGCGGATCGCCTCCTTGGCGTTCCGTCCGACGCGAACGGCAAACTCGGTGAACGTTGTCCGTTCAGGAAACAAGAGCTCGAGCCCCGCGTTCGTCAGTCGCGCCTTCGCGTACTGGCCGAGGCTCATGCAGGTCTCCCCCACCTCCCTGAGCCCCTGCGGCCCGAGCCAGGAAAGGTGCACGAGTCCGGCCAGCGCCAGAAGCGTCTGGTTCGTCGTGATGTTGGAGGTCGCCTTTTCGCGGCGGATGTGCTGCTCTCGGGTTTGCAGGGTGAGGACATAGCCGCGTTCCCCTGCGGCGTCTACGGTCTCACCGACGATGCGGCCCGGCATGCGGCGAATGAACTCGTTCCGTGCAGCGAGGAAGCCGTAATGGGGGCCGGCGAAGGACTGGTAGTTGCCCGCGCTCTGGCCTTCGCCGATCGCAATACCGCAGCCGAACGTCCCCGGCGCCTCGAGGACTCCGAGGGACATCGGGTCGACGTGTGCGACGGCGATCGCACCGGCCTCGTTCGTGACGGCGGCCAGGTCAGGGGCAGGCTCGAGACAACCGAAGAAGTTCGGCTGCTGGAAGATCACGCATGCGGCGTCCGTAGCGGCCCGACGCAGCTCGCCCGGGTCTGTAGTGCCGTCGCTGTGCGGAACCTCGACGATCTCGAGCCCGAAGCCGGGTGCATAGGTCTTGACAACCTGGCGCACCTGCGGATTCGTTGCCTCGGTGACGACGACCTTGTTCCGGCCGGTCGCGTGCTTCGCGATGTAGCAAGCGTCGGCCGCCACGGTCGTCCCGTCGTAGCCCGAGGCGTTCGAGACATCCATGCCGGTCAGCTCGCAGATCACCGTCTGGTACTCGAAGATGGCCTGGAGCACGCCCTGGCTCATCTCGGGCTGATACGGCGTGTACGCCGTCAGGAACTCGCCGCGCTGGAGCACCGTGTCGACGACCGCCGGCACGTAGTGGTCGTACATCCCGGCACCGAGAAACGAGAGCTCCTTCGATGTGTCGACGTTGCGAGCGGCGAGCTCTTCGAGCTCGCGTGACAGCTCCTGTTCCGTGAGAGCCGGTTCGAGATCGAGCTCTCGGCCGAAGCGCACGCCGGCCGGGATGTCACGGAAGAGCTCCTCGATCGTGTCCACACCGATCGCCGCGAGCATCTCCTCGCGATCCCGCTCGGTCAGCGAGAGGTAGCCCAACTCAGATCAGGCTTCTGCGACGACTTGCTTGTAGGCGTCGACGTCGAGGAGCGAGTCGGCCTCGCCGGGGTCCGTAACTCGAATGCGGACGAGCCAGCCGTCTCCATAGGGATCAGCGTTGACCGTCTCGGGCTCCGCCACGACCTTCTGGTTCACCTCGAGGACCTCACCGGAGAGCGGCGCGATTACGTCCGAGACCGCCTTTACCGACTCCACCTCGCCGTAGGCCGAGTCCTTGGAGATCGTGTCGCCCTCGTTGGGTGCCTCGTAATGTACGAGCTCGCCGAGCGCATCCTGGGCGAACCAGGTGATCCCGAGTACAGCCTCGTCGCCCTCGAGGCGGGCCCAGTCGTGCTCCCTGTGGTACTTGAGATCGTCGGGATAGCTCTCGGTGGACAACTACGCCGTCTCCTCTCGCCTGTAGATCGGTCGCTTCACGACCCGTGCGCGCCGCGCCTTGCCGCGGACGTCGATCGTCAGAGTGCTGTCCGGGGTGGCGGAGGCCGCCGGGACGTAGCCGAGTCCGATCCCCCGCTCGAGCATCGGCGAGTGCGTACCCGACGTGACCTCCCCGCCACCTTCGATCGGCATCCCCTGGCGCGGTATCGCCTTTTCCTCCATGACGAACGGCACGAGCTTCAGCACCGGGCCGAGCGCCTTGATCTCGCGGAGCTCTTGGGCGCCGGAGAACTCCTTGTCGAGCGCGCAGGCCCAACCGAGGCCGGCCGAGATCGCATCGGTCTCCGGAGTGATGTCGTTTCCGTGCAGCGGATAGCAGACCTCGAGCCGTAGCGTGTCGCGCGCACCGAGGCCGCACGGGACCGCCCCGCGTTCCAGAACCCGGTCCCAGAGTGCCTCCGCGTCCTCGTTCATGACGAGCAGCTCACAGCCGTCCTCACCCGTATACCCGGTGCGGTTGACCATGCAATGGATCCCATCGATCTGCCCCTCGGCAAAGGTGAACTGCCGGGCCTCCGGCAGCCCGAGGCGCTCGATTGCGCGCGGTCCCTGCACGGCGAGCAGCGCGTATTCGTCAGAGACGTCTCTCACGTCGGAACCCGGAATCTCGCGCTCCTTCAACCAGCGCCGGTCGGCGTCCCGGTTGGCGGCGTTCACGATCAGGAGGTACCGCAGACCTTCGAGCCGGTAGACGATCAGGTCGTCGATGATCCCGCCGTGCTCGTTGGTCAGGAGCGTGTATTGCGCCTGGCCGGGCTCGATCGTTTCCAGGTCGTTCGACAGAGTTGCCTGCAGAAGCTCCGTCGCTCGCGGCCCTTCCACCTCGAGCTCACCCATGTGGGAGACGTCGAACACGCCGCAGTCGTTCCGGACCGCCTTGACCTCGGCGATGACGCCCTCGTACTGGACCGGCATGTCCCAGCCGGCGAAGGGCACCATCCGCGCGCCAAGCGCGAGGTGACGGGCGTGAAGTGGTGTCTGCAGCAGGGTGTGGGCCATCGGCAGACGATGCTAACGAGCGCCAGAAACGTGCCGCTCCGGCTGTGTCTCCTAGGAGGCGCAACCGGAGCGGCGGACCGGGTCGTGGGGTCAACCGGGGAGGATGAACCCCAGAGGGCACAGCTGAGATACCGCGCCGCCGCAGATCGCAAACCATGGTTTTGAACTGGGACTATTCGTCGCGGAGGAACGACGGAACGTCCAGGACCTCGCGCGAGACGTCGAAGCCCTCTGCGGCACCCGCAGGGATCGGCGGCTCCAGCGGTGCGGCCTCACGGCGCCGGCGGCGGCCGCCCTGCCCGCCGAAGCCGGTTGCGATCACCGTGACCTGGACCTCGTCACCGAGCGAGTCGTCGATCACGGCGCCGAAGATGACGTTCGCGTTCTGGTCGGCGGCGCCGGTAACGACCTCGGCGGCCTCGTTGACCTCGAAGAGCCCGATGTCCGAGCCGCCCGTCACGTTCAGCAGGATCCCGGTCGCGCCTTCGATCGACGCCTCGAGCAGCGGCGAGGAGACCGCCGTGCGCGCGGCCTCGGCGGCGCGGTTCTCACCGGACGCGCTGCCGATACCCATCAGGGCCGAGCCCGCGTCGCGCATGATCGTCCGGACGTCCGCGAAGTCGAGGTTGACGAGACCCGGTTCGGTGATGAGGTCGGTGATGCCCTGAACGCCCTGGCGCAGGATGTCGTCCGCCATCCGGAACGCTTCGACCACCGAGGTCTGGCGCTCGACGACTTGCAGCAGCCGGTCGTTCTCGATCACGATGAGCGTGTCGACGCGATCGCGCAACTGGTCGATTCCTCGCTCGGCCTGGTCGGCGCGCTTTCGGCCCTCGAATGCGAACGGCCGAGTGACCACTCCGACGGTCAACGCACCGATCTCCTGACCGAGCTCGGCGACGATCGGCGCACCACCGGTTCCGGTGCCCCCTCCCTCGCCGGCGGTAACGAAGATCATGTCCGCGCCCTTGAGCGCTTCCTTCAGCTCGTCACGGCTCTCCTGGGCGGCCGCAAATCCGATCTCTGGGTCAGCGCCGGCGCCGAGACCCCTCGTCACCTCCGCGCCGATCTGAATCTTCACGTCGGCGTCAGTCATCATCAGCGCCTGCGCGTCCGTGTTGACGGCGATGAACTCGACGCCCGAGAGCCCGACGTCGACCATGCGGTTGACCGCGTTCGTACCGCCGCCGCCAACGCCGACGACCTTCAGTACCGCGAGGTAGTTGCTTGTCTGGCTCATGATCCTGAAGGTGTCCCGGCCTCAAGCTTGACTAAACGGTTGGGGCTGCCGAGCGCCTCCTTGACGTGAGGGTACGCTCCCCGAACCGGGGTGTCAACGCGGACAACCATCAAGCTCAACCTGAGGGTTTAGGGTTTCGCCCGGCCACCGGGCGCTCGGGCACAGTCAGGTCGAGGTAGTCCGGCCCACCCTTACCGGGCAGAGCCAGCAGCGGAAGGATGCCCCGCGCGATCGCGACCTTCAGCCGGAGGTCCATCGGCGGACCGAGCTGGATCTCGAGGCCGCCTCGCAGACCGAGCGTGATCTCGCCGTTGAGCGCACGGACGAACGAGATGCGGTCGGGAAAGCCGCTTCCGACGAGCGCGCTGAGCGACCGGGCGGCGAGCGCGCCGGGCGCGTCGGCGAGGAACGCCCCCGCCTGCAATTCGGTGGACGACGGCAACCAGATCCGCGGCAGTTTCGGCAGCGATCCACGCTCGATCGCCCGGATGACGCGTCCTCGTGCCGAGACGAGCCACGAGTCGCTCCCGCGCCTGAGGACCGCAACCGGCACTTCGGGCACGACGCGGATGCGAAGCGTGTGCGGGAACGCACGGTCGACGACCGCGCCGCGCACGCTCGGCAGGGCGTCGGCGCGCTGCTCCACTGCGCCCGCGTCGACGGCGACGAGGCTTCGACCCTCGTAGGACTGGAGTGCTGTCCTGACGTCGGCCGCAACCGCCGCCGAGGCTCCTTCGACGACGATCGCGCGCACCGCGAACAGGGACGTCTCGCGCGCCAGCCCGTAGAGACCGAGGGCGATGGTCACGGCGGCGAGACCGAACAAGAACGATCGGCCGGAAGGGACGAAGCGGAGCACGTCGAAGCCCCGCTTGCGCGGAAGCGTGAGAACCTTCTCTGCCACGCGGCTGACTTCGCCGCTGCCCGCGCGGGTCCTACCTCGAGAGCGGTAGAAGCTCGAGCGGCCCGAGAAACTCGACCTCGTGCTCGAGCTCGACGCCGTACTCCTCCCAGGCGCGTCGCCGGGCCTCGGTCATCAGCGAGATCGCATCTTCAGAGCGCGCGTGATCCGCGTTCTCGATGAAGTTCGCGTGCCTCGGTGAGATCTGCGCGCCGCCGATGCGGTGGCCTTTGAGGCCGCAGGCCTCGAGCATCCGCCCGGCGGAGAGTTCATGGGCCGGGTTTTTGAAGACGCTGCCGAACGTCCGCTTGTTCGTCGGCTGCGCCGCCTTGCGCTGCGCTTGCAGATCGGCGACGAGCTTCCTTATCTCCGCAGGCGGTCGCGGCTGGAGCCGGAACTCGACTCGAGCGACGATCTCGCCGATTCGAAGGTCGGAGTGCCTGTAGCTCAGTCCGAGCTCGGAAGGCGTGCGCCAGGACATGCCGTCTGCGTCGACGATCAACGCCCGTTCGAGGATTCCGGCCCAGTCGCCTCCGTACGCTCCGGCGTTCATCCGGACGCCGCCGCCCGCCGTGCCGGGGATTGCGCAAGCGAATTCGAAGCCGCCGAGCCCGGCAGCGCGTGCGCGGTGCAGCGAGACGGCATTCGGCGCGCCGCCGCCGGCGATCAGACGTTCTCCTTCGACGTGCGACTGCGCGAGCCCGCCGGCGAGCTTCAGAGCGAGCCCGTCGAACCCATTGTCTGAGACGAGCAGGTTCGACCCGAGACCGATCGTCGCCACGGGAAGGTCGTGTTCGTGCGCGAACCGCAGGGCGTCCTGTAAGTCCTCGAGCGTTTCGGGTCGCGCAAACGCGCGTGCTGGGCCGCCGGTCCCCAACGTCGTGTACCGCGACAGGGTGACGTTCTCCTCGATCTTCATCGGAGTGCTTCGAGGAGCAGGCCGGCCGCCCGATCGACGTCCCCGGCCCCCATCGTCACCGCGCGATCGCCGGGACGCACGATGCTCATGAGGAATGCCGCGCCGTCCTCGACCG
>JBKOWS010000125.1:0-30091 GCA_046724565.1 Actinomycetota bacterium
GCAATCGTCGAGATCGACGAGAACGGCGACTTTCGCGTTTACGCGGTCGAGCTTCCGCCGGACATCGAGGAACGCCTGATCGACGAGGCGCGCGAGCGCAAGCTCGAGGAGCTGGAGGCGCTCGAGGTCGAGACTGGTGAGCGCTCCCACACCCTCATCTCCGACGACGACCTGGACGTCGACTGGTCCGAGGTCCCGGAGAACCTGATCAAGCGCGAGGACGTCACTCCCGAGAACTTCGGCCGCATCGCCGCGCAGACTGCGAAGCAGGTGATCCTGCAGCGCATCCGCGAGGCGGAGCGCGCGATGATGTACGACGAGTACGTCGACCGCGTCAGCGAGGTCGTGACCGGAATCGTCCAGCAGGCCGGGGACCGGAACAACGTCCTCGTCGATCTCGGCAAGGTCGAAGCGCTCCTGCCGCGCTCCGAGCAGGTGGACGGCGAGCGCTACGAGCAGGGCTCCCGGATCAAGGCTGTGATCACTGAGGTGCGCTCGGGCACGAAGGGACCGCAGGTGATCCTCTCGCGGCGCGACCCCGAGTTGATCAAGACGCTCTTCGAGCTCGAGGTTCCCGAGATCGCTGACGGGCTCGTCGAGATTCGCGGCGTCGCCCGCGAGCCAGGCTACCGCTCGAAGATCGCGGTCGAGTCGCATGCCCAGGGTGTCGACCCCGTCGGCGCGTGCGTCGGCCCACGCGGGTCGCGCGTCCGCATGGTCGTGTCCGAGCTTCGCGGCGAGAAGATCGACATCATCCCGTGGAATCCCGAGCCGGCTCGGTTCGTGGCCAAGGCACTATCGCCTGCGCGCGTGCGGGAAGTCTTCGTCGACGACGACACCAAAGAAGCGACCGTCATCGTCCCCGACGACCAGCTCGCACTGGCAATCGGCAAAGAGGGCCTGAACGCCCGACTGGCGGCACGGCTCACCGGGTGGAAGGTCGACATCCAGTCCGACAGCGAGTTCGCCCAGGCCGAGGCCGCTGCAGCCTACGGCGGAGGCGGTGAGGGTGAGGAGTTCAGCGGCCGGTGCGCCGCCGTCCTCTCGAACGGGAAGCGTTGCCCGAACGAGGCCCTGCCCGGGTCTCGCTACTGCGGTCTCCCGGCGCATCAGGCGCTGGCGCTTCAGGAAACCGAGGACGTGGAGCCGATCGTCACCGAGGCGGAGCCCGAGCTCGAAGCGCTCGCCGACACGGCTCCGCCCGAGGCCGAGAGCATCGGTCCCGAAAGCGTGGGCGATGGCGAGGTCGCCGAAGAGGCGGACGCGGAGCAGGTTCCGGCAGGAGTGCCGGGCGAGCAGGCGTCGGCGTCGGACGACGTGGGGGAGGCTCCGCCGGCTGCGTGATCGAACCAACGAGGAGCTGTGTCGGCTGCGGGCGAAAGGCCGGGCAGAGCGAACTCCTGCGGTTCGTGGCGAAGGACGGGCGGCTCGTCCACGGCAGCAGGGAACCTGGGCGCGGGGCCTACACGTGCCGCCGGCTCTCCTGTTTCGAGCGTGCCGTTTCGCGCCGCGCCTTCAACCGCACGCTCCGGCAGACCGTCCGGATCGAGCAGCAACTGACATCCCTCTACACTTGATGTCCTGATGGCGAACGAATCCGGCTCAAACAGACCGAACCGGCCGATGAGGCCACGTCAGGGAGGTCCCGGTCAGCGGCGCAAGCGACGCGTCGTCATCGACAACGCTGCCGCCCGCCCGCGCGACGCGCGTCAGCAGCAGCGCGACCGCGAGGCCGCACGGCCGAAGACCCCGCGAGAGGTCGTCGCTCCGACCGGGCCGGTCACCGTCCAATCGGGCGTCACCGTCCGCGACCTATCCCAGGCTCTGGGCGTGCCGGCGCCCAAGATCATCATGTTCATGATGGGCCTCGGGAAGGCCGTTACGATCACGCAGACCTTGGCGGACGACGAGGTCGAGCTGATCGGGGCCGAGCTTGCACCTGAGCGAGAGCTGACGATCAAGCATGCAGCAGACGAGGACGAAGAGCCGGAGACGTTCGAGGACAACGAGGCCGATCTCGTCCCGCGACCGCCGGTCGTCACGATCATGGGCCACGTCGACCACGGCAAGACGACGTTGCTCGACGCGATCCGGAAGACCTCGGTGGTCGAAACCGAGGCCGGCGGCATCACGCAGCACATCGGCGCGTATCAGGTCGAGCACGATGGACGAAGGATCACCTTCCTCGACACGCCGGGCCACGAGGCGTTCACCGCTATGCGAGCGCGCGGCGCCAAGGTCACCGACATCGCGGTGCTGGTCGTAGCTGCCGACGACGGTGTGATGCCCCAGACGAAGGAGTCGATCTCGCACGCTCGAGCAGCCGAGGTGCCGATCGTCGTCGCCGTGAACAAGATCGACGTTCCAGACGCCGACCCGAACCGGGTGCGCAGCGAGCTCTCGGCCGAGGGCCTACAGCCGGAAGAGTGGGGCGGAACGACGCAGTTCTCCGACGTCTCCGCGAAGCAGGGACAGAACCTCGACGACCTCCTGGAGAAGGTGCTGCTCGTCGCCGATGCGGAGCTCGAGCTGACCGCGAATCCGAAGGCGGAAGCCTCCGGGCCGATCATCGAGTCACAGCTCGATGTGGGCCGGGGCCCGGTCGCAACGATGCTGATCCACCGCGGCACACTCCGCGTGGGAGACGCCGTCGTCGCGGGCGATGCGTGGGGCAAGGTGCGCGCGCTCTACAACTTCCGCGGCGACAAGGTCAAGGAAGCCAAGCCCGGCGACCCCGTCGAGATCCTCGGCTTCGACAAGCCGCCGCCCGCAGGCGAGCTGGGCCGAGTTGTTGAGAACGAGCGGCGTGCGCGTGAGCTTGCCAACGCCCGTGGCGAGCGGCTTCGTCGCGAACAGCTCGCCCAGGCGTCGCGCGGCGTTTCGATCGAAACCCTGTTCGAGCAGATGGAGGCAGGTGGCGTCCAGGACCTCAACCTGGTGCTCAAGGGCGACGTCGTCGGCTCGGTCGAGGCGGCAGTGTCGGAGCTCGGAAAGATTCAGCACCCCGAGGTGAGGGTGAACGTCATCCACCAGGGCGTGGGAGGCATCACTGAAGGCGACATCATGCTCGCCTCTGCCTCAGGAGCGACAGTCGTCGGCTTCAACGTGCGCCCGAACGCCGAGGCGCGCGCGCTAGCTGAGCGCGAGGGGGTCGAGATCCGCACCTACCGCGTCATCTACCAGCTCACGGAGGACATCGAGCAGGCGCTCGTCGGCATGCTCCGGCCGGTCGAGAAGGAAGAGACGCTCGGCGAGGCAGAGGTGCGCGCGCTCTTCAAGGTCTCGCGGCTCGGGACGATCGCCGGCTGCATGGTCACGAGCGGACTCGTCCGCCGCGGTGCTCAGGCACGCGTCATCCGCGACGGCACTGTCATCAACGAGACCACGATCGCGCAGCTCAAGCGTTTCAAGGACGATGCCCGCGAGGTGACGGAAGGCTTCGAGTGCGGCATCCTGCTCGACGGCTTCAACGACGTGAAGGAAGGCGACGTTATCGAGGCCTACGAGACTCGGGCGGTCGAGCGCACGACGCTCGACGAGCCAGCGCCAGCCGCGACCTCCTAGCGCAGGCACCCGGAGTGGGTGCGGGCTACGTCGGCATCCTGAGCGTCGAGCTCCACTTCCCGGAGATCTCTTCGCTGAAGGGAAAGCGCAAGTACGTCAAGTCTGCGAAGGCCCAGCTCCAGAACCGCTTCGGAGCGTCCGTCGCGGAGGTCGACCACCACGAGCTCTGGCAGCGCGCACGCCTCACGATCTCGTGCGTGGCCCGTGAGTACCGGGAAGCCGAGCGGCTGCTCGACGACGCGGAGCGCTACCTGGCCGGCCAGGACTTCGAAGTCGTGCGCGCTTCCCGCGACGTCGTGACGCTCGACTAGCCGCTACACCACTGCCTGCACGAACAGGGCTGCGGCCGCGACGATCAGGACGACGCCCACAGCACGCAGGAGCTGTTGCTCGTCGAGGCGCCCGGTGAGCCGCGCCCCCAGAATGGCCCCGGGCGCGGAGGCCGCGGCACCGATCACGAGCAGCGTCCAGTCCACCCCGCCGGACAGGTGTCCGAACACGCCGGCGACCCCGAGGCAGAATCCGACCGCAACGTTCGTCCCGACCGCCCGGAACGCGTCCGCGCCGACGAAGCGAAGCAGCGCGCCGATCCGCAGCGAGCCCAGGATCAGTCCGACAAATCCGCCGAGTAGACCGATCGCCGCCCCGGTGAGGAGCGCTGCCCGCACACTCACGCGATCCTCACCGGCCGATCCGATGGGGCGTCGAGGACGGAGGAGGTCGATGCCGAAGACGAGCAGCGTAACCCCGATTGCGAACAGCAGCGCAGTGCCCGGGACGCGGCCTGAGACGAGACCGCCGACGACCGCCCCGGCCATGGACGGAGGCGCCATCCAGGCGAAGAGGCGCCAGTCGATTCGTCCCGCCCGGATGTGTTGCACTGCGGCGGCAAGAGCCGCGACGGCGGAGATTCCGATGTTCGCTCCGGCACCGGCCGCCGGGCTCGACGCCGCCAGGACGACTACCGGCAGGCGGATGTTGCCGAGCACGAGACCGACAACGCCGCCGGCGAGAGCGGTGAGAAAGCACCAGAGTGCGACCGCTATGAGGAGGAGAGCGTGCAGCCGCTTGAATATCCCGGATGACAGATCGGATGCGTCGCGTCAACGAGTCTGTTCGGCAGGTCCTTTCGGAGGCCGTCGGCCAGTTGAAGGATCCCCGGATCGGCTTCGTCACCATCACGGCCGTCGAGACGTCGTCCGATCTCCGTCACGCGCGCGTGTTCGTCTCGGTCCTCGGTGCGGAGCGCAAGCGAACGGAGACGCTGGCCGGCCTTCAGGCTGCGCACTCGGTTCTGCAAGCTCAGCTCGCGCGCGAGTTGCGCCTGAAGCGAACCCCCCAGTTGGCCTTCGAGTACGATCCGTCGGTCGAACGTGGGGTCCGCATGTCAAAGCTGATCGATGAGCTCGCCCCAGACGACGGCGAGTGAGCTGGCCGCGGTCGCCGACGCGATTCGCGAACACGACCGCTTTACGATCACGACGCACGAGAATCCCGACGGCGACGCTCTCGGATCACTTCTCGCCACGAAGCTCGGCCTCGACCAGCTCGGGAAAGACAACGTCATGGTCCTCTACGGCGACGCACCGCTCCCGGGCGAGTACGCGTTCATGCCGCTGTCGGCCTTGCACCGGCGCTGGCCGGACGACGTCTCGGAGCGCGTTCTGCTGGCGGTCGACTGCGCGAACGAAAGCCGAATCGCGGACCCCGACGTGCTCGGCCGCGTTCCGCTTGCGATCGACATCGACCATCACCACGACAACACACGCTTCGGCCAGCTCAACCTGATCGTTCCCGACGCCTCGTCGACTGGCGAAGTTCTGCGAGATCTCTTCCGGGAGCTGGGGATCACGTTGACCCCTGAGATCGCTGAGGCCCTGTACATCGCCCTGGTGACCGACACCGGCCGCTTCCAGTACACGAACACCACGCCCAAGGCGCTGCGCCTCGCCGCTGAACTGGTGGAGGCGGGTGCGGACGTCCACCGCATCTTCCAGGGCGTCTACGAGTCCGTGCAATTCGCGAAACTCAAGCTTCTGGCTCGTGCCCTCGAACGGGCGCAAGTGCTCGAGGGCGGACGGGTGGTCGTGTCGTATCTCCTCCGCACGGACTTCGCGGAGGTCGGAGCTGCCGAGCCCTACTCGGAGGGAATCATCGACTTCCTGCGCGCCGTCGAAGGCGCGGACATGGCGGTCCTGATCCGCGAGCCGCCGCGCGAGGACGGACCGACGCGGCGGGTGAGCCTGCGGGCCAGCATTGATGAGCTGGACGTGTCCGCGATTGCGCGCAAGTCGGGCGGAGGCGGTCATCGTCAGGCGGCCGGATTCTCGAGCGAGGCGTCGATCGAGGAGATCACCGACTTCGTCCGCCGGGAATTCCTTGCCTCCGCGCGGGCTTAGTCCCGCCGGAATCGTCCTGGTCGACAAGCCGGCCGGGCCGTCGTCGTTCGCGATCGTGGCCGAGCTGAGGCGGAGGACCGGAGCCCGGACCGGGCACGCCGGAACTCTTGACCCTTTCGCCACAGGTCTGTTACTCCTGTTGTCAGGATCGGCAACTAAGCTGGCCGGATGCTTCGTCGGGCTCGACAAGCGCTACGTGACGGACATCGATCTGACCGGGCGAACAACGACGGGCGACCCGGAAGGGGAGGTGCTCGAGCGTCACGATCCGCCGACCCTGGAAGGGCTCGAGCGCCGGCTCGCGGACCTCCGGGGTGAGGTGGAGCTGCCGATCCCCGCAGCCTCCGCGGTCAAGATCGGCGGGGAGCGCGCGTACAAGCTGGCGCGGCGCGGCGTCGAGGTGCACATGCCGACGCGACGCTCGCAAGTCGGAGCGCTCGACGTCATCGCGTATGCAGGCTCAGCGGTGAGGCTCGACCTGCGCGTCAGTTCGGGGACATACGTCCGGGCAATTGCCGACGCGCTCGGTGGCCATTGTCGGACGCTGCGACGCACCGAGATCGGTCCGTTCAACGTCGATGAGGCCGATCCCGATCGGTTCATTCCCGCTGACGAGGCACTGGCGCGGCTGTGAAGGTCGCACAGCGACCCGACGAGCTGACGCCGGCGGAACGGGTCGTTGTCATCGGCAGCTTTGACGGCGTCCACCGCGGTCACCGGCGCGTTCTCGAGGCGGCGCAAGCCGAGGGATCCGACGTGACGGTGGTGACGTTCTGGCCGCATCCGCGCCTCGTTCTCGGCAATCGGGTCGAGCTGCTCTCGACGCTCGAGCGGCGGCTCGAGCTGCTCGCCGAAGCGGGCGTTGCCGAAACGCTCGTCGTCGAGTTCACACCCGAGCTCGCGCAGGATGAGCCCGCCGACTTCGCCGATTCGCTCCTGAGGCGGATCGGAACGAGGGTGATCGCGGTCGGCGAGAACTTCCGCTTCGGTCGGGGGGCCGCGGGTGATCCGGCGTTGCTCGAGCGGCTCGGCTTCGAGGTTCGCGTCGTGCCACTGCTCGACGGGATCTCGTCGACGGAGGTGCGCAGCCTGCTCCGGGCCGGCGACGTCGTCGGCGCCGCACAGCTCCTAGGCCGTCCGGCGGAGCTCGACGGAACAGTCGTGCTGGGGTCTCAGCGCGGCGGGACGCTGGGGTACCCGACCGCCAACCTCGCCGTTGCCCCGGACCTGCTCGTTCCCGCCTACGGGATCTACGCAGGTGCCGCACTCGATCACCTCACGGCGATTTCGATCGGCGTGAATCCCCACTACGGCGGCGGCGAGCGGCGGATCGAGCCTCACCTGCTCGACTTCGAGGGCGACCTCTACGGCAAGCGGCTCGTCGTCGAACTGTGGCGGCGCCTGCGCGACGAGCGGGCCTTCGGCAGCGAGGCGGAGCTGGTGGCTCAGATCGCCCAGGACGTGGAAGAGACAAGGGCGACCTCCCGACCGGTCTGACTGCACCGCACAGCCGGGCAGAACGACACGAAGAGACGTTTTCCTGCAAAGAGCGGCACGCAAGTTTCCGCAAACAGCGGAATCTTCTCCCACGTGCCCACCGATCCGGGAGACGCCGCGCCCAATCTGACCGTCCTCGAGAGCGTCCGCTGCCTCGAGTGTGGCGCCACCTATGCCAAGCCGGCCGCGGGCGGCACCGTACGCGAGAACCCGGGCTGCCCGGACTGCGGCTACGTCGGCTGGGTCGCGACAGGGCTCATGGGGTTCGGCGAATCGTCCCCGCTGCACCATTCCGTCGCGGATCGCCTGCGGCGCCCGAGCGGCTGACGACGCTTACACCTCCGAAGTAGTGGTGGGGAGCGGGCCAGCGTCGGACGGTGCGGCCGCGCGCCTCGAGGGCATCGAGCGCAGCCTCGTCGACGCCAGGCTCTGCGTTGACGACCTGCGGCGCGGGGTGAAAGCGCGGGCGTGCGACTGCCGTGTCCGCGGCGAGACCTTCGTCGAGGATGCCCGCGACCACGCCGAGGAGCGCGGTCCGGAGGCGTGTTCCACCCGCGGCTCCGACAGCGACCGAGGGTCCGTCGCTGTCGGACGCGAGCGTTGGCGCCATCATGCTCAGCATGCGCTCGCCGGGCTCCAGCGCCCCGCGAAGCAGATCCGCCTCGCCGAGCATGCTGTTCAGGTGCAGGTCGAGGCCGGGCAGGAAGTCGCCCGACCCGAGGCCGAGACTCGAGGTCACGACGCAAGCGTTCCCGTCCTCGTCGACGACGGCGACGTTCGTCGTATCGCCGGCCGACTCCCGAGCAGTCGCGAAAACGTCGACGAGCGCGAGCACGCGCTGGGTCTCGTCGAGCCCCTGTAGCCGCGGCAGGCGCAGGATCGTCTCGGGCAGTCCGGAGAGACCGGCCCGGGTCAGGACCCGCGCGCCGGCGTAGTTCACTTCGACTGGCTCACTCCAGCGCGGCTCGTAGGCAGCGAGGTCGGCGCGGGTGATCGACCCGCCGCGTTCGGCGGACAGAGCGAGCAAGCTCTCCCCGATCGAACCCCGGTAGACCGCCCCCGAATCCACCGCGAGTGCCTCCAGAGCAGCCACGAGACCGGGTTGCTCGAGCGTCTCACCTGCCCGTAGCAACTTCCCCTCCGGTGCATAGATACGCGCGCCCTCGTTCATCGTCATCACCGGTGCGAGCATCTCGAGGCAGGCCGCGTGTGCCGGCGGAAACGCGACGCCGTCTCTGGCCAACCCGATCGCAGGCTCGACGACCCGCGGCCACGGCAGCCTGCCGTGCTCGCGCCAGAGGATCTCGAGCCCCGCGGGCAGTCCCGGCACTGCGCAGGAGGCAGGCCCGACCGCATAGTGGACGAGCTCCGCCCCGAACCGGACGTCGAGATGCACGAGCTCGGGCTCGCGCCGTTCCGCGGCCAGGCCGGGGACGGCCACGAAGCAGTCGAGGTTCCGGACCCGTCCGGTCGTGGCGTCGTAGTGGATCGCATGGCCCCCGCCGAGCAGTCCAGTCATCACTGTTTCGGCCACACAGGAGGCGAGGACTGCGGCGACGGCAGCGTCCGCGGCGGTGCCGCCCTCCTCGACAATCTCGATCCCCGCGTCCACGGTCGCGGGATGTCCCGCAGCTACAGCCGCTTGCATGGATGGGAAGCTATCGCCCTGCAGCGGTTAGGTTGCGGGGTCGTGGAGTCAGCCAGGCGCTCGGGCTGGTCGGCGTCTTCATCGCCCAGCGGAGGCTGGGCCGGGGAGGTTCCTCCGGTAGTCGGCTGCTACCCTGTCCCGCGACCGCAGCCGCGGCTTTCCGCCTGCTTCCGGCGGCTTGCTGGGACTGACGACACGGAGGTGAGATGGGCCTTACCAAGGAAGTCAAACAGGAGATCGTCTCCAAGCATGGGGCGAGCAAGACCGACACGGGATCGACCAAGGTTCAGGTCGCGCTGCTGACGCAGCGGATCAACGACCTGACTGAGCATCTGCGTTCGCATCCGAAAGATCACTACTCGCGACGCGGACTGCTGAAGCTCGTCGGGCGCCGCCGCCGCTTCCTGACGTATCTCCAGAAACACGACCTGGAGGGATACCGGGCACTGATCAAAGAACTGGGGCTGCGTAGGTAGCCCTGTAACCAGAGAGGGTGGAGATTCGAGCGAGCGCCGACGCCGACGCTGACTCGAGTCCCCACTCTCCCGCTAAGCAGAGTGGAGGACAACTGATGGCAATTGCCACCGAACGCGAGGCCGACGTCAGCGTGACGATCGGTGGGCGCGACATTACGTTCGAGACCGGCAAGCTCGCGAAGCAGGCCGACGGTGCCGTGGTCGTGCGCTCCGGCGAGACGATGGTGCTCGCGACCGCGCAGGGGCGGATGGAGCCGCGCGAGGGCGCCGACTTCTTCCCGCTCACGGTCGACGTCGAGGAGCGGATGTACGCGGCCGGGAAGATTCCCGGTGGTTTCTTCAAGCGCGAGGGGCGTCCGACCGAACGGGCGATCCTGACCGCGCGCATGATCGACCGCCCGATCCGGCCCCTCTGGCCGAAGGGCTACAAGAACGAAACGCAGGTGATCTGCACGGTGCTGAGCGCCGATCTGATAACGGCGCACGACATCCTCTGTATCAACGGCGCATCGGCGGCGCTGATGGTCTCACCGATGCCGTTCCTCGGCCCGGTGGGCGCAGTACGGATCTCGATCATCGACGGCGAGCTGGTCGTCAATCCGACGCTGCCGGAGGTGGAGGAGCACAAGGAGCTCGATCTCATCGTCGTCGGGACGCAGGACGCGCTGACGATGGTCGAGGCCGGCGCGAACGAGGTTTCCGAGGAGAGGCTCCTCGAGGCGCTCGACCTCGCCCAGAGCGAGATTCGCAAGATCTGTGAGGCACAGCTGGAGCTGCAGCGCAAGGCGGGCAAGGCGAAGTGGCTCGATTCGAGCGTGACCGATGAGATCGAGCGCGAGTTCGGGGACCGCATCCGCGATCGGATCCAGGCCGAGGGCCTGCGTGCTGCGGACGCCGTGATCGAGGAGGCGCTGGGCGAGCTGAGCATGGACTCGACAGAGGAGGACGTGCTGCATCAGCTGCAGCGCAAGATGAGCCTCGCGACCGTGCTCGAGCAGATCCGGCTGGAGCTTGTCGTCCAGCCCGTGCGCGAGCAGTTCGAGCCCGAGCTACGCACACTCACCGATGCCGAGCAGGACTCGAAGGAGCTGAAGTCCGCCAAGCGTCAGCTGCTCTTCGATCGAATCATCGACACGGTGACCCTGCCGTTCCCGGTCGGGCCCTCGGTTGGTGAGGGAGAGGCCGCAACGGCGAAGGACTCGATCACGAAGAACTACGTCAAGAAGGCGGCCGAGGCGATCTACAAGGAGCTCGTCCGCCGCAAGATCGCGGTCGAGAAGCACAGGCCGGATGGCCGGAGCCCCGAGGAGATTCGCCCGATCGAGTGTGAGGTCGGCGTCTCGCCGCGCGTGCACGGCTCCGGCCTCTTCACGCGCGGGCAGACGCAGATCATGTCGCTGCTCACGCTCGGGACGGCGAAGGAGGGCCAGCGGATCGACGACCTGTCGCTCGAGACCGACCGGCGCTTCATGCACCACTACAACTTCCCGCCCTACTCGGTGGGGGAGACCGGCATGATGCGCGGCCCGAAGCGGCGTGACATCGGTCACGGCGCACTGGCGCAGCGATCTCTCGAGGCGGTCATTCCGCCTGTGGACGAGTTCCCGTACACGATCCGTATCGTGTCGGAGACGCTCGAGTCGAACGGCTCGTCGTCCATGGGCTCGGTCTGCGCCTCGACGCTCGCGCTGATGGACGCCGGGGTGCCGATCAAGGCGCCGGTCTCGGGCATCGCGATGGGTCTCGTCAAGGAGGGCGACGACTACGTCATCCTCACGGACATCCAGGGAGCGGAGGATCACCTCGGCGACATGGACTTCAAGGTCGCCGGCACGCGTGAGGGGATCACCGGTCTCCAGATGGACATCAAGATCACCGGCGTTACGCGGGAGATCATGCAGGCCGCGCTCGAGCAGGCGAAGCGGGCGCGGGAGATCATCCTCGACAAGATGCTCGAGGCGATCCCCGAGGTGCGGACGGAACTGAACGAGAACGCGCCTCGGATATCCACGGTGAAGATCGATCCCGAGAAGATCGGCATGGTGATCGGCAAGGGCGGAGAGACGATTCGCGCGCTCGAGGCCGAGCACGAGGTGCAGATCGACATCGAGGAGGACGGGACGATCCTCATCTACGCGACCGACGGCACGAAGGCTCGCAACGCGATCCAGGCGATCGAGTCGCTGACGAAGGAGCCGGAGGTCGGCGACGAGTTCCGGAACGCCAAGGTCGTGAAGACCACCCAGTTCGGCGCCTTCGTCGAGCTGAAGAAGGGCACCGACGGGTTGTTGCACGTCTCGAACGTGGGGCCGGGCCGTGTCGGCCACATCGAGGACGTGATCCAGCGAGGCGACATCCTCGACGTGCTCGTCCAGGAGGTCGATAAGGCGCGCGGGCGGATCGGCCTGAAGCTGATCCAGAAGCACGAGAACGGCCATACGGTCAGCCCGGAAGAACTGATCGAGCGCGCGAAGGATGCCCCGCCGCGCGAGCGGACGGAGGAGCGCCCGCGTGACGGCGAGCGTCGAGGCGGCCGCGGTGGTCGTGGCCGTGGCGGACGCGACCGCGAGCGCAGCTAGCTAGGCTGGGCTCGACAAGCAGACGTGACGAGGGCGGCTCCGGCCGTCCTCGTCGTTTTGGCGGACGTATTTGCGGCGAACCGGCGCAGATTCGTAGCGGCGATGTGCGCGCGCTTGCGGTAGCGTCGACCGCGAGGGCGGTGGGTGGTTCACCCCACCCGGTTGATGGGTGGGGGTGTGGGCCGGGCATGCGCGATGTGGCGGTGCTTCAGCTCAACCACATCACGTTCGCGCGCGAGGAGCCGCGGCGAATGGCGGAGTTCTGGATGCGGCTGCTCGACCGGTACTCCGCGGAGCAAAGAGGTCAGACGACCAGCGCCGCGAGAGTCGCGACCGGAGTCGTATCCGATCCACCTCGACTTTCGTACCGATGACCGCGAACCAGAGATCGAGCGGCTGACCGCACCCAGCGCCTCAGTCGAGCAGACGAATTCCGACGCGGAGCGCACGTGGACGATCATGCGCGATCCGGAGGCGAACCCGTTCTACGTCGAATAGCTCCGTCGGAGGCGCGAACGATCCAGCCCTCGACGCCCGTGCGCCTGCGCACCTCCTCGGCACGCGACGGCTCGCACAGCGCGACGATCGAGCCGCCGAACCCGCCGCCCGTCATTCGCGCCGCGAATGCGCCGGCGTCGAGGGCCGATGCGACCAGGGCATCGAGCGTCGGCGTCGAGACCTCGTAGTCGTTGCGCAGGCTCGCGTGGCTCTCGGCGAAGACCGGGCCGAGCGCTGCCGCGTCGCCTCGCTCCAGCGCCGCGACGGTCGCGCGGACGCGCTCGTTCTCGCTCTCGACGTGCCGGACGCGGCGCGGATGGCCGGCCTCCAGCTGGCGCCGGCGGTCGGCGTACTCCGATCCCTCAAGTGAGTGCCGCTCACCCGAGTCCAGCACGAGGATGGAGACGTCGTCGGGAAGCCCGATCCAGCGATGCTGGAGCGAGCCGCAGTCGAGGAGAAGGGCGGACCCAGCATGCCCGAGCAGCGATGCGGCCTGATCGAGGATTCCCGACGGCACCCCAACGGCGCGCCGCTCCGCCCTCTGGCACGCGAGCGCCAGCTCGAGCGGCCCGGGCTCGAATACGGCCACGTCACAGAGCGCGAGGGCGACGGCGACCTCGAACGCACCCGAGGATCCCAGGCCGGCTCCCTGAGGCAGGTCCGATTCGACCGTGCCCGCAATCGCCACGTTCGGACGCCCGAGCTCGGCCAGCTCCTGCTCAACCCCCGCGGCGAACCGCTCGCCGCCCGGCGCGATCAGCGCCATCTCCTCGGCCGGCTCGTACGTCAGGGTGATCCCGAGCTGGATCGCCACAGGCAGAACCAGCCCGCCGCTGTAGTCCGTGTGCTCGCCGATCAGGTTGACGCGCCCCGGGGCCCAGCAGCTCTTCTTCGGATCGCCGTCCATCGAGCCCGGCGAGGATAATGACCGGGTGCAGAAGTACGTCCTCTCCGAGCTCGACTCGGGCGAGCGGGTCATCTCCGAACGCGTTCCGAACGTCCGGTCCGTCGCCCTCGGCTTCTGGATCGGCGCCGGCTCACGCGACGAGACGGACGCCAAGGCAGGCGTTTCGCACTTCATTGAGCACCTGCTCTTCAAAGGCTCCCAGAACTACACGGCGCAGCAGATCGCGGAGATCTTCGACGGGCTCGGCGGCGAGCTGAACGCCGCGACCTCGCGCGAGCACACCATGGTCTACGCGCGCGTGCCCGATGCACACGTGCAGACCGCGCTCGACGTGATGACCGACATGGTCTTCGCGCCGACCTTCTCCGATCTCGACTCGGAGCGAGAGGTCGTCCTGGAGGAGATCGCGATGTACGAGGACACGCCGCAGGAGTTGGTCCACGACCTCTTCTCCGAGGCCGTCTTCGGACACCACGCGCTCGGCCGGCCGGTGATCGGCACAGCCGACGTCATCTCGTCGGTGACGAAGCGCGTCCTCTCGACGTACCACCGCCAGATGTACGCGGGCGGCAATGTCGTCATCGCGGCGGCCGGAAACGTCGAGCACAACAAGCTCGTGCGGATGCTCGAGCGCGCACAGAGCCAGCAACGGCCACCCGCCGGCGGCCCGCGCGTTAGGCGGCACCTCGTGAAGGCACCGCCGCCGGACTTCCGCTTCGCGAAGAAGAGCACGGAGCAGTACCACGTCTGCCTGGGCGCGCCCGGGATCGCACGCTCGGACCGGCGTCGTTTCGCGGCCTCGATCCTCGACTCCGTGCTCGGGGGCTCCGCCTCCTCACGCCTGTTCCAGGAGATCCGCGAGAAGCGGGGGATGGCGTACTCCGTCTACTCCTTCGCGTCGCAGTACACCGACACCGGGCTTGTTGGCATCTACGTCGGCACCCGAGAGGAGAACCTCGGCCCCTGCGTCGAGATCGCCGCCGAGCAGCTCGCGGACATCGCCGCCGGCAATCTGCGCCCCGACGAGATCGCCCGCGCCAAGGAGAATCTCAAGGGCCGGATCATGCTCTCGATGGAGTCGACGTCCAACCGGATGACGCGTCTCGGCAAGTCGCTGATCACCGACACCGAGCTCCTCACGTTCGAACGGATCATCGCCGAGATCGAAGCCGTTCAACCCGACGAGGTCGCGGAGCTGGCGGGCCTTCTGTTCGCGCCCGAGCGACTGTCCATCTCCGGCATCGGGCCGGGGGAGCGTGTCTTCCGCGCGGCCGTGCGGCGGATCAATCCGTCGGCGCTCGCGCGCGCTGCGTGAAGCTCCTCCTCAAAGGGAGCGATGGGAAGGTCGGCCGCGTGCTTGGGCCCGCGCTCGAGCGAGCCGGCCACGAGCTCGTCGACCTCGAGCAGGCGGAGGCGATGGTTGACTTCACCGCACCTCACGCGGTGGAAGACAACGTGCGCGCCGCGGTCGACCGAGGGTTGCCGTGCGTTATCGGCACGACAGGCTTCGACCGGGCCCGGGTCGACGCGTTGGCCCGCGAGCGTGGGGTGGCTTGCTTTCACGCGCCGAACTTCGCCCTCGGCGCCGTCCTGATGATGCGATTTGCGCGCGAGGCCGCCGCTTTCCTCCCGCGCGCCGAGATCATCGAGCTTCACAACGAGGCGAAGAAGGACGCGCCTTCGGGAACGGCCAAGGCGACAGCCGAGGCGGTCGGCGGTGAGCCCGCGATCCACTCCGTTCGCCTGCCCGGCCTCGTCGCGCACCAGGAGGTCCTCTTCGGCGGCGACGGGCAACTCCTGACGATTCGTCACGACACGTTCTCCCGCGAGGCGTTCGTCCCCGGTGTGCTGCTCGCCCTCGAACGGCTGGGCACGCTCCCGGTCGGTCTCACCGTCGGACTGGACCAGCTGCTCTGACCATCGCGCGCGTGACCGGGGGCGACCTCGCCGAGTTGCTGCCGCTCGTGCGTGCGTACTGCGACTTCTACGAGGTCACCCCTTCGGACGAGGACCTCCGCAACTTGTCTCGCGCCCTGATTGCCGATCCGGACCGGGAGGGCCTTCAGCTGATCGCCCGCGACGCGCACGGAAATGCCGTTGGCTTCGCGACCATCTTCTGGAGTTGGACGACGCTCTCCGCTGCCCGGATCGGCGTGATGAACGACCTGTACGTCGCTCCGGCCGCACGCGGCACGGGCATCGCTGACGACCTGATCCGGGCGTGCGCGGACGAATGCCGGCTTCACGGTGCAGCGAGCCTCGACTGGCAGACCGCGAAGGACAACGAGCGGGCGCAGCATGTCTACGAGCGTGTCGGCGCGACTCGCTCCGAATGGATCGACTACTCGCTGCCCGTCGCCGGCTTGGGGTGCCGGTCGCGGTGAGGAGGACGTCGACGGCGATGTCGAGGTCCATCGGGTCTCCGGTTCCGCTTGCACATGTCCTTGGGCCTATCGACCCTGCCGCATGTTTCCGCCGCAGCTCGTTGGTATCGCCTTAACGCAGCTCTTTGCCGAAGCGTTTTCCCGTTTCCTCGAGACCAACCCGGCGGTAGAACTCGTGCGCGTCCGTCCGGCGCGCGCTCGTGGTCAGGAACATCACGACGCAGCCGCGGGCCCGCGCCTCCTGCTCGAGCGTGTCGACGAGCGCGCGGCCGACGCCCTCGCCGCGGTGGGACTCGTCCACGACCAGCGCGCCGATCTTGGCCGCCGGCCGGTCGTACTCGATCGTCGGAGTGACCTGGATATGAGCCAGGCCGACGACCTCGCCCTCGACCTCCGCCACCACAACGCGGTCGCCTACGATCTCCAGGCGCTGGAGCCGAGCGGCGACGGCGCCCGGCTCGGCTGAATAGCCGAGTTGGCCCAAGAGACTGGCGACAGCCTTCGCATCCGCGGCTCCCGCGTCCCTGACCGTCAGCGCCACGAGGGTAGAGTATGGGCCGTGCTGGGCGAGGTCCTGACCGCGATCGTCACGCCTTTCAAGGACGACGATGCGGTCGACTACGACCGCTTCCGCGAGCTGGCGATGCACCTCGTGGAGCATGGCTCCGACGGTGTCGTCGTTGCGGGATCGACCGGCGAGAGCCCGACGCTCACCGATCACGAACGGCTCGAGCTCTTCCGGGTCGCCGTCGACGCCATCGGCGGCCGCGCCTCCGTCATCGCCGGGACCGGCACGTACTCGACCGCGCATTCCATTCACCTGACGAAGCAGGCGCATGAGATCGGCGTCGACGGCTTCCTCGTCGTCACGCCGTACTACAACAAGCCGCCGCAGCGCGGCATCGTCGAGCACTTCAGGGCAATCGCAGCCGCGAGCGACAAGCCGGTCGTCGCCTACAACATTCCGGCGCGCGTGGTGATCAACATCGAGCCGGAGACGATGATCCAGCTCGCGGAGATCCCGACCGTGCAGGCGGTCAAGCAGGCGAACGACGATCTGGCGCAGGCGAGACGCATCGTCGAGGAGACCGACCTCGATCTCTACGCAGGTGACGACAACCTGCTGTTCCGTTTCCTCGAGCTTGGGGGCGTCGGCGTTGTCAGCGTGCTCGCGCACATCGTCGGGTCCCAGTTCAAAGCGATGGTCCGCGCCTATCGCGAGGGCGACACGGCCACCGCCGAGCAGATCGAGAATGAGCTCGCGCCCTCGTACGAGGTGCTCCAGGTCCAGACGAACCCGATTGCGATCAAGGCCGCCCTCAACCTGCTGGGTCAGGAGGTCGGGGGCGTGCGCCTACCGCTCGTCGAGGCGAACGAGGGCGAGGTTGCCCGCGTTCGCGACAGCCTCGAGCGGCTCGGCCTCCTCAGTCCCGCTGCCGTCTAGCGTCGGGCGCTCGGCGAGCGCGAGCCCGATCTCGTCCACGGAGTCGAGGAGGGCGAGCTCGACGTGCCTGCGCGGCAGCTTCGGAGCGGTCACGACCAGGAAGCCAACCAGCGCGCTGTTGTCGCGCCGGAGCGGAACCGCAGCCACGAGGCCCTCCCGGCTGAACTCGGCGCCCGAGGCGACGATCGCGGCGCGGCCCGACTCGGCCTCGCGCACCAGCCAGCCGGTCAGCGCGGCGGGCTGGAGGGGATTCGCTCCCAGCTCGTGCTCGACCGTGCCGCCGAGCCCATCCTCGTCCCACGACAGCAGCCCGATCCAGTCGTGCGCCCAGACACGGCCGACCGTCTCGACGAGCCGGGCGAAGACCGCGTCCCGGTCGCCGTCGTGCCCGAGTGCGCGGTGGAGTGCAGCCGCGACCCGCTCGGCGCGCATGGTGACGAGGGCGCGCAGTGCGAGGCCTGCGATCGCGACACCGGCGCCGCAGGCCGCGAGCCAGCTCTGGGCGAAGCCGAGGCCGGCGAGCGCGACGACGACCCCGCCGAGCGCGAGCAGCTCGGGCCGCTCCTTGAGCTCGGCGGGCCCCGCGATTCGTAGCCGGTAGGGCGCCGACGCGCCCTCGATCTCCTCGAGCTCGTCGGCGGAGAGGACCGTCAACGGATCGATCCCGCGACGCACGGCGACGAAGGCCTTCGCGACGGTGGGGTGGAACTGGGTCCCCGCGTTCCGTTCGATCTCGGCGAGGGCCGCCTCGTGGCTCAGACCGCGCCGATACGGCCGGTCTGTCGTCATCGCGTCGAAGCTGTCCGC
The DNA here is from genome assembly GCA_046724565.1 of Actinomycetota bacterium. Taxonomy (GTDB): domain Bacteria; phylum Actinomycetota; class Thermoleophilia; order Gaiellales; family Gaiellaceae; genus 3-1-20CM-4-69-9. The sequence continues at coordinate 18,204 of JBKOWS010000125.1, forward strand.
CACGATCAGGAAGTGCGAGGCGAGCGGCAGGTCGGCGCCGCCGATGCCGTAGTAGCCGCTGCCGTCCATTCGCTCGTGATGGAGCTCGACCGCCTGGGCCTGCGCGGCGACGAACTCGAACCGCTGCAGCAGTCGCGCGGACAAACGTGGATGCCGGCGCATAGCCGCCCATTCGGCGCCGTTCAGGCGGCCGCGCTTGCGGAGAAGCGACGCGTCGACGGCGACCTTGCCGAGGTCGTGCAGGCGTCCCGCCCAGCGAAGCCGGTCGATCTCTGAGAACGGCAGCCGCAGTCCGCGTGCGAGGCTGTCGACGTAGCCGGCAACGCGCAACGAGTGCCGGTAGGTGGATGGATCCCGCTCGTCGACGATGTTGGCGAACGTCTCGAGGGCGCGCAGCGTCTCGCGCTGCAGGCGCTTGAGCCGCAGCTGCAACTGCTGGACCGCGAGGGCAACTGGCACGAGGACGACGACGTTCCAGGGATGGCCGATGGCCAGCAACGCGAGCGTCGCGCCAAGCCCCGCCTCGCCTGCGCTCGCCACGAGCCGGGGATCGAAGGTCTCGCGCGCCCGCACGACGTCGACGAGCACGGTCCTGACGGTGAGGAAGGTCAGGGTCAACGCGACGAGCGCGATCAGGTCGTCGAGCAGCCGGAGCTGTCCGACCGCTCCACCGGCCAGTTCGAAGGCCAGGCCGCCGGCGCACGCGGCTGCGGCACCTGCGCCTGCGTCCAGCACGTTGCTGCGAGCCCGGCCGCCGCGGAACAGGCCGCCGGCGATTGCCCCTGCCACGGCGACCAGCGCGCCGACCCAGGGCCCGAGGAGGATCACGGCCGCAATCTGCACGGCGGCGCTCAGCCGGAAGCGTTCCCATTCGATCGGCTCGCGCGAACGCTCCCGGTCGGACTCCTCAAAAAGCTCGACGAGGATCACCGCCGCGAGGAAGAGGGCAAAGGCTGTGTCCGAGAGCCGCATGCGAGCCTTATCGGCCGGGTCAGCCTCCCCGCTTAGACTGGTCCCATGTCGGAGACGTGCAGGATCGTCGCCCTCGGGGGCCTCGGCGAGGTCGGAAAGAACATGACCGCCTACGAGTGCGACGGATCGATAGTGGTCGTGGACGCGGGGCTCGCGTTTCCGAGGGACGAGCACCTCGGCGTAGATCTGGTCCTGCCGGACTTCAGCTACCTGCGCGAGCGCGCCGACGCCATCAAGGCGGTCGTCCTCACGCACGGACACGAGGACCACGTCGGCTCGCTGCCCTACCTCATTCGAGACGTGCCGATCCCGGAGGTCTGGGCGACGCGGCTGACGCTCGGGCTGATCAAGTCCAAGCTCGACGAGCACGGGCTGCTGCGCGCGGCCGAGCTGCGCGAGGTCCACCCGGACGATCCGCCCCGCGAGCTCGGCCCGTTCCGGATCTCGTTCGTCCGGATGGCGCACTCGATCCCTGACTCGGTCGCGATCGTGCTCGAGACCCCGGCGGGTCGCATCGTGCACACCGGCGACTACAAGCTCGACCACACGCCCGTCGACGGGCTCAAGACGGACGTCGGGCGACTCGCCGAGCTCGGCAACCTCGGGGTCGACCTCCTGCTCGGCGACTCGACGAATGCGGAGCGCCCGGGTTTCACGCAGTCAGAGCGCATCGTCGGCGAGGCGTTCAGGCAGATCTTCCCGCTCCGTCAGGGGCGGATCCTCGTCTCGTCGTTCGCGTCGAACGTGCACCGCATGCAGCAGGCAGTCGACGTGGGGGTGGAGCTCGGCCGCAAGGTCGCGATCGTTGGTCGCTCGATGCGCAAGAACGCGAACATCGCGCGCAACCTCGGCTACATGGAGATCCCGGAAGGAGTGCTCGTGCGTCCACCCGAGCTCGACGAGCTCGACCCGAGCGAGCAGCTCATCCTGTGCACCGGCAGCCAGGGCGAGCCGCTCTCGGCGCTCACGCGCATCGCCTACAACGACCATCCCGCCGTCCACGTCGATCGCGGCGACACGGTGATCATCTCCGCGAAGCCGGTGCCCGGAAACGAGCTGCGCGTCCACGACACGATCAACCAGCTCGCGAAGACCGGAGCCGAGGTCTTACATCAGGAGATAGCGCCGGTGCACGTCTCGGGACACGCGTGCGCGGAGGAGCTGCGCACGATTCTGTCGCTCTTGCGTCCCAGAGCCGTGATGCCTGTCCACGGCGAGTTCCGCATGCTGGCGGCACATGCGCAACTTGCCCGCGAAGCAGGTGTTCCGGCCGGGTCGATCGTCCTTGCCGAGAACGGCACCGTCGTCGAGCTCTCGCGCGACGGCGTTCGCGTCGTCGGCGAGGTGGAGACCGGCATGGCGTTCGTGGACGGCCTCGGGGTCGGCGACGTTCACGACGTCGCCCTGCGCGACCGGCGCCGACTGTCCGAGGACGGCGTCCTGATCGTCGTGGCGACGGTCGCAGCGTCGAACGGCGGGTCGGCCGGGCCGACCGAGTTGATCGCCCGCGGCTTCGGCGACGGCTCGGCGCCGCTCCTCGAGGAGCTCAAGGACGAGGCCGACCGAGTACTCGAAGGGTGCTTGCGCGATGACATCACCGAGATCAAGCTGTTACAGGAACATCTGCACGACGAGCTGGGCCAGCTTGTGTACGACCGAACCCACCGCCGGCCGATGATCCTTCCGGTAGTAGTCGAAGTGTGATGCGGACCTGATGTCGACCATTCGCGCCAGAGAGCCCGGCTGGGCAGACGTTCTCGAGGACCACGCTGCTGAGTGGGCCACTGCCCGACGGCTCGTGGGTCAGCTCGGTGCCTGCGAAGCTGCGGCGCTCGCGTACTGCCGACTGCTCGAACGCTGGCGGCGAGGAGATGCGTACCCGTCCACGGCAGGTGCTCGCGAGGCCGCGTTGCGCCACGCAGCCGACCGCGCCGAGACTGCCCTCGCGGGTCTCGAGCGACCGCTTGACCGCTACCTACTCGAGCTCGAGGCCGATCGTGCAGAGGGCCGCTCGTGGTACGGCGGCCCCGGCGCAGGTGAGCTGCTGGAGTGGGGGCCGGTGCTCAAGCGCGCCGGAGTCAGCGCCTGTCCGACGCGCACCGCCCAGGCCTACCTCGAGCTCGCCGTGCTCGTGCGGGCGCTGCAGGGACTCGCGGACATGGCCCGCATCGACGCAGCTCCCGATCGCTCCTCGCTCTGGGCCGGCCTCTTCGATCTCCGCGAGAACCTCCAGCGCGCGGCGATCGACCTGCGCGCGCTTGCCGCCTGAAGTCACCGTCGTCGGGTCGATCAACCTCGACCTGGTGACGAAGGTCGAGCAGTTGCCCAGATCGGGCGAGACCGTGAGCGGCGCGACGCTCGAGCGGATTCCCGGCGGCAAGGGCGCCAACCAGGCTGTCGCCGCCGCCAGGCTCGGCGCCGCTGTTCGCATGGTCGGCTGCGTCGGGACGGATCCCTTCGCGGCCGAGGCGTTGACCGGCCTCCGCGAGTCCGGCGTGACGCTAGACGTGCGCGAGGTCGAGGAGCCGACAGGTGTCGCGCTCATCCTCGTGGCTGACGACGGCGACAACGTGATCGTCGTCGTTCCCGGTGCGAACACGCGGGTCGGTGGCTTCTCAGCGGCAGGGAACGTGCTCTGCCAGCTCGAGATCCCCGACGAGGCCGTGCGAGAGGCCCGCGCCCAGGCGGACTGGCTCTGCGTCAACGCGGCACCTGCTCGCCCGCTGGTCGTCGCGGCGGATCTCGTGGTCGCGAACCGTTACGAGGCGGACGTCATCGGGGAGCAGCACCTGCTCGCGGTGACACTCGGCGAGGAGGGCGCGGTGCTGCTGAAGGACGGCCGTGAGATCGCACGGGCCCGCCCGCCGGTCGTCGAGGCCGTGGACGGAACGGCCGCCGGAGACGCCTTCACGGCCTGCCTGGTCGTGTCGCTCCTCGAGCAGCGAGAGCCGAAGGAGGCGCTGCGTCGCGCGTGTGCGGCCGGTGGACTGGCCGTGTCCCGCTTCGGCGCGCAACCTTCACTGCCGACCACTGCCGAGGTAGACGAGATACTCAAAGCCTGAGCGCGACCCCGATCCTCCTCGACTGCGACCCCGGCCACGACGACGCGATCGCGTTGCTGTTGGCGCTCGCCTCGCCCGAGGTGGAGCTGCTCGGCGTGACGACGGTCGCCGGCAACCAGACGCTCGATAAGACGACGGCCAACGCGATACGGGTACTCGAGTTCGCCGGGCGCACCGATATCCCGGTCGCAGCCGGCGCCGACCGGCCACTGCTTCGCGAGCAATACGTCGCAGCAGACGTTCACGGCGAGACGGGTCTCGACGGGCCGGACCTCCCGCCGCCGCGGGGAGAGCCCCTTGCACAGCATGCGGTCGACTTCCTCGCCGAGCGCATCCGTGACTCTGACCGGCCGGTGACGTTGATCCCGACCGGACCGCTGACCAACGTCGCGCTGCTGCTCGCTTTGCATCCCGACGCTCGCCCCGAGCGCATCGTCCTCATGGGAGGTGCGATCGCCGAGGGGAACACGACGCCTGCGGCCGAGTTCAACATCTGGTGCGATCCAGAAGCGGCGGCGCGCGTATTTGCAAGTGGTCTCGACGTGACGATGATCGGGCTCGACGTCACGCACAAGGCGCTGTTCACTCAGGCGCACGTCGACCGGCTGGCGGGACGCGCCGGGGAGATGGTGGCCGAACTGCTGGGCTTCTACGGCAACTTCCACCGCAGGGTCTACGGCTTCGAGGGCTCCCCGATCCACGACGCGGTTGCGGTGGCGCACGTACTCGACCCGGGACTCGTCGAGACGCTCGAGCGGAACGTCGAGATCGACACGGAGTCCGAGCTCTGCCGCGGACGCACTGTTGTCGATCTCTGGCGGCGTACGACGCGCGAGCCCAACGCCCACGTCAGTGTCGAGATCAACTCAGACGGGTTTCTCGACCTGTTGGTCGAACGCCTCAACTCGCTCGGGTGAGCCGAGTTTTCTCTGTTTGAAGCGTCCCCCTATTTCGGGATGCTTTGTGTCAAGTCCGCGCCTAGTTAAAGACAGGGCCTTCCCAGGCCGAAATCGTCCTGGTAATGCCATCAAGTGGAGAGTTGCGGCTGCGGACGTTCATCCTGGCGCTGGTTGCGCTTGGCGGAATCTGGATCGGTCTCGTCATCCAGCGAAGCCAAACAGCACCGCCAACGGCGGTGACGTTTGCGGCTGGACCCCGCACGAGCCTCCCGGCTTCGAAACTCGTCCACGTTCCCGGGCTCAAACGGCCGGCAGCGGCGAAGCCCGTAGCTGCCAAAACCACGCCGAGGGTGCGCCCGAACACCCGGGTGCCGACGCGGCAGACTCCTGACGTTCGCGTCGCGCCGGTCGCAAGGAAGCCTGCGTCCAAGGCGGCTCCGCCCAAGACCGAGCCGATCCCCGAGGACAACCGCTCTCCCGCGGACTCGCCGCCGACGCCCGTCGAGCCCCTTGCGATCAGCAACGTGCAGGTTCTGGACGTCACGTCGTCCAGCGCGCGCATCACGTGGCAGACCAACGTGCCCGCGCAGGCGCAGACCGCGTTCGGCCTCGACGCGCCGACGGTCTGGGCGCAGCCGAGCAGCGACAGCCTGATCGAGCATCAAAGCGTCGTCTCCGGCCTCGAGTTCTCGACGACGTATCAGGTGTTCCTGCACGCCGTCGACGAGTGGAACCGGGCGCAGACCGCGACCGCGACGGTGACGACTCGACCGATGCCAGACCACAGCACCGCGATCACGGGCTCGGGACACATCGTCGTCGACGACCGTCCGTTCTTCGGAACGGCCGTGTGGGCTCAGTGCTCAGACGGCTTCGGCAGCAACCTCGACGACGGCATCAACCTCTTCATGGGCGACGGTTGCAGCAAGGACGACCGCGGGCTCGCCGCGCGACTCGGCGGCCGCGCGTACTCCGTCGTGAACGCCGAGGACGCCGATACGAACGGCCGCGGCCTGATCGGCTGGTACTACCCGGACGAGTGGGACGCGTTCCTGCAGGGCTCGGTCACGCGCGAGGACCTCGCGAAGAGCATCCTCGCTCCGCGCACCGGACGCATCAGCTTCCTCACGCTTACCAACCACTTCTACAGCCGCGCGACTGCGCTCCCCGCCGGCAAGGGTATGTACCCGCTTCTGATGTCGATTCCCGACGTGATCGGGTTCGACCTCTATCCGCTGCAGGTCTGGTGTCGGCCGGCTTTCTCGGACGTCATGGACTCGCAGCACGAGCTCGGCTCAGCCTCGGGCGGGAAGCCGACGTTCCAGTGGATCGAGGTGGCCCCGATGGAGCACCAGTGCAGGAACAATTCCTCGCTGGATCCGACACCCGACACAGTCCGCGCCGAGACGTGGCTTGCGGTTGCCGGTGGCGCCGCGGCGATCGGCTACTTCCCGAACCGCTGGTCGCCGACGATCGGAACCGCGATCGCGCAGACGAACCAGGAGCTCAAGGCGCTCGGTCCCGCACTGCTCGCTCCCGCAGCATCGGCAACGTCTGATGCTCCGGCGGTACGCGTCTCCGCGCGCACGCTGAACGGCGCGACCTATGTGATCGCCGTCAACACGGCGGAGAGCACCGTCCAGGCGAAGGTCTCCGTGCCCGGCATCGGCGGGCGCTCCCCGGTGATCGTCGGAGGCGGAACCGTCATCGGCGCCGACGACCATAGCTTCACCGACAGCTTCGGTCCCCTCGCCGCCAAGGTCTACATCATCCCTCCGGCCGGCTGGTCCTAACCGAGCGAAAGCTCACGCTTTCGCTCGGACTTGGGTACGGCGCTTGTCGCGCTGAGAGTGCGCGGGCTCCGCCCACGCACATTCCCGGCGCCAGCGGCGTACCTGCGCCCTACGCGAAGAGGCAGCGTTCGCGTAGGAGCCGGCGACCGGACGGCGAAGTTCGCGCGGAATGGCGCGACGCCGGAAGAAGCGCACCCTGAAACCGCGACTGCCCGCGCGCGTCCGCACGAAGAAGCGCAGGGGCAGGCAGAGGAGCGAGCAGCGGCACGAGCTGATGGGGCTCGGGCTCGTCGCGCTCGGCGTCTTCCTGGCCTCGATCCTCTACCTGGGCTGGGGCGGGGGAGTGGTCGGAGAGTGGATCACCTACGGGTTCACCGGCACGATCGGGGCCGCCGCATACGTGGCGCCCGTCGCGCTGACGACGGTCGGTGCGCTGATGGTCGCGCGAAGCGCTCTGATCGACGTGCGGCCGTTTCGGACCGGCCTGGTGGTGACCAGCTTTGGACTCCTCGCGGCGCTCGGCTCGAGCCACGGCGGGGCGATCGGCAGCGGCCTGCAAGATCTGTTCGGACTCCTCGTCGGCGCGACGGGGACGACGATCATCGGCATCCTCGCGCTCCTGATCGGCACCCTCCTGCTGACCGGCGCATCTGCGGGTGCGCTGGTGCGCGGGTCCGGACACGCGGTTCGACGCGCGCACAAGAAGGCGCGTCGCGCACGGCCCGTCGTCCAGACGGCGGCCGAGCCCGCACCGGTCATCCCTCTGCGCGCGCCCGAGGCCCCGGTTGACGCGGTGCACGACTTCCCCGACGTCGTCGGCGAGACGCAGCCGCCGCCCCTGCTGGTCGAACCGATCTCGACCGAGGATCCCGACCAGCCGAGTCTCTTCGACGTCGGGCCGATCGAGGAGCACGAGGAGTACCAGCTGCCGGAGCGCAACATCCTGCGCCGCTCGTCGACGACGAACCAGGTCTCGGGGGACGTCGCGCAACGCACGGCGACCGCACTCGTGCAGACGCTCGCCCACTTCGGGATCGAGGCGACGATCAGCGGCCAGATCTCCGGGCCTCGCGTCACGCGGTACGAGCTGCAGCTGGCACCGGGGACGAAGGTCTCGAAGGTGGCGGCGCTCAAGGACGACCTGTCCTACGCACTGGCGACGACCGAGATCCGCATCCTCGCGCCGATTCCCGGCAAGCAGGCGGTCGGAGTCGAGCTCCCCAACCTCTCGCCGAACCTCGTCACGCTGGGCGACATCTTCGACGACCTACCGGCGACGGCGAGCCCGCTCGCGGTGTGGCTCGGCAAGGACATCTCCGGCACGGCGGTGTGGACCGACCTCGCGCGCATGCCGCACCTCCTCATCGCCGGCACGACGGGCTCGGGCAAGTCGGGCTGCATCAACACGCTGCTGACCTCCGTGCTGCTGCGGTCGACGCCGGACGAGGTGCGGATGATCCTCATCGACCCGAAGCGAATCGAGCTCGGCTTCTACGAATCGATCCCGCATCTCCTGACCCCGGTCGTCTCGAGCCCGAAGCAGGCTTCCGCAGCACTGACGAACGTCGTGGCCGAGATGGAACGGCGCTACGAGAAGCTGTCCGCTGTGCGCGCTCGCAACCTGGCCGAGGCGAACCGCACCATGCGCCAGCGCGGCGAACAGCCGCTGCCATATCTCCTCGTCGTGATCGACGAGCTCGCCGACCTGATGATGATCTCGCCCCAGGAAGTGGAAGACGCCGTGATTCGCCTCGCCCAGAAGTCACGAGCGGTCGGCATCCACCTCGTGCTCGCGACCCAGCGGCCGTCGGTCGACGTGATCACGGGGATGATCAAGGCGAACGTTCCATCGCGGATCGCGTTCGCCGTCTCGTCGCAGACCGACTCGCGGGTCATCCTCGACCAGGCCGGCGCGGAGAGCCTGCTCGGCCAGGGCGACATGCTCTTCAAGCCGCTCGGCACCTCACGCCTGCAGCGCGTTCAGGGCGCATACGTGTCGGAGGAGGAGATCGCGCTCGTGGTCGACCAGTGCCGCCATCAGCGCGAGCAGGAGCTCGACGAATCCCTGCTCGAGCTGCCGGAGGTCTTCGCGGAGGACGTCGACGCGGAGGACGGAGACTTCGATCCCGACGAGGATCCACTGCTCGAGAAGGCGATCGAGATCGTCGTACAGACGCAGACCGCGTCCGTCTCGCTCATCCAGCGCCGCCTGCGGGTCGGGTACACGCGTGCCGGCAGGCTGATCGACATGCTCGAGCGTCGCGGCATCATCTCGGGCTACGAAGGCTCGAAGCCGCGCCGCGTGCTCGTCTCCGAGGGCGAGCACATCGCCGGGGTCTGACGGGGGTCTGACGGGGTCTGACCCCCGAAGGGGGTCTGACCCCAGCAGTTCGCCTTTCAGCCGCGCGCGAGCCGGAGGCCTTGGAGGCCCCAGATGACGAACGCGCCCGTGCGGCGCGGTTCCTCGACGAGCTCGAAGTCCTGCCAGTAGCGCCGTAGGGCGGCCACGCTCGCCTCGAGCTCGACACGCGCAAGCGGCGCTCCGATGCAGACGTGGATGCCGCCGCCGAAGCCGATGTGCTGCGCGGCGTTCGGGCGGCCGACGTCGAACTCGTCCGGATGCTCGAAGACACGCGGATCGCGGTTCGCGGCACCGAACAGCATTGCGATCTTCGCGCCGAGTGGAATCTGAACGTCGCCGACGGCGAAGTCATCTGCAAGCACCCAGCGCTCGAACAGCTGCAAGGGCGGGTCGAAACGGATCATCTCCTCGAGCGCCGCCGACGGGGCAACCTCACCCGAGACGACGCGCTGCCATTGCCCTGGATGTCGCGCGAAGGCGAGCGTGCCGTTCCCGAGCGTGTTGACGGTCGCCTCGTGACCGGCATTCAGCAGGACGATCACCGTGCTGACGATCTCGTCCTCGGACAGCCGCACGCCGTCGACCTCGGCTTCGACAAGCGCTGTCACCATGTCGTCCCGCGGCTTGGCCCGCCGTTCGCGGATCAGCTCCCGAACATAGTCCTGGAACTCCGCCGCCGCCTGGTTGGCCGCCGTCGCCGCCTCGACCGTAACGTCGAACTCGTACATCTTGACCATGCGATGCGACCACTCGAGCAGGTCGCGATGACGATCCAGTGGGACACCGAGCATCCGGCAGATGACGGCGATCGAGTACGGCTGCGCGTAGTCGTACAGGAGCTCCATCTCGGCGGCTTCTGCGAGCGGCTCGAGGAGCTCGCAGGCGAGCTCGTGCGCCGGGTCGCGGAGCGACTCGACGCTTCGCGGCGTGAAGGCAGCCGCGACGAGCTTCCGCAGGCGAGTGTGGTCGGGCGGCTCGAGCCAGAGGAGGCTCCAGCGCTCCGAGTCCCAGAAGGAGTGCCAGCGCGGATCCAAGGGAGGAACGCCGATCTCCTCGGGCGACAGCAGATGGCGGAAATTGCGGCCGAGCCGCTTGTCGCGGAGACAGCCTCGGACATCGTCGTGTCGGGTCACGAACCAGCGCTCTCGGCCCGCGTCGTAGAAGACGCGCGCAGCCTCTCGCACGCGGTCGAGCTCCGGATACGGATCCAGGAGGAACTCGGGAGAGCCAGGGTCGAAGTCGAGCAGCTCCGTTAGCTCCATGTAAAGAAGGTACCGCGTGCCTTTTGTGAGCCTAACCCGAGCTGGGCCCGACGCGTCTTATGCGTCAGAGGGGTCCGCGGGGAGATAGGGTTAGCGCGCCCAGGCGGGGCTTTTGACAACGCAGGAGGAGGGTTTTCTTGAGTAAGAAACGAATGACGGCAGGCGTACTTGCCGTGCTCATGCTGGCGGCAGTACTTGCGGCCCTTCTTCCGGCCGGAGGAAGTGCACGGACGGATGCAACCTTTAAGGCGGCGCTGATCAGCGACGTCGGACATTTCAACGACAAGAGCTTCAACCAGTCTCAGCTGGCGGGACTGAACCTGGCGAAGAAGAAGCTCAAGATCCAGACGCTCGCGATCCAGTCGAACAACTCGAGCGACTACATTCCGAATCTCACGAGCGCGATCCGCCAGAACTCCAACCTGGTCATCGCAGCGGGATTCCTCATGGCGGACGCGCTGAAGACGGTGGCAGCGCAGTTCCCGAACACGCACTTCGCCATTACGGACGACTTCGTGTCGTCCGCGTCCGGCGACTTCAAGGGCGCCGACGTCCGCAACATCGAGGGCCTGACATACGCGACGCAGCAGAACAGCTACCTGATCGGCTGCATGGCGGCGATGGTGACGAAGGCGGCCAAGGGCAAGCAGGTCATCGGCGTCGTCGGCGGCATCAAGATCCCGCCGGTCGACATCTTCCTGGCCGGTTACGAGGCCGGCGCGAAGAAGTGCGTCAAAGGCACGACTGTCCTGAAGGGCTACTCACAGGACTTCGTCAAGCAGGATCTCTGTAAGAACGTGGCCGAGAACCAGATCGCGGCCGGGGCCCACGTCGTCTTCGCCGTTGCCGGCCTCTGCGGGCTCGGCGCTTTGAGTGCGGCGAAGGACCACGGGATCTGGGGCGTCGGAGTCGACCGCGACCAGTCCTTCCTGGGGACCTACATCTTGACCAGCGCCGTGAAGCGAGTCGACAACGGGGTGTACCTCGCGATCAAGAACGCGAAGGCCGGGAAGTACAAGGGCGGCTCGAACGCGGTCTTCAACCTCAAGAACAAGGGCGTCGCCCTCGGGAAGATCAGCCCGAAGCTGAAGGGCAAGCTGCGGGCGCAGATCCTCGCCAAGGTGGCGGTCCTCGAGAAGCAGATCATCGCCGGGAAGATCAAGATCCCGACGGCCGTCTCTTAGTACGGCGGCAGATACCGGATCGACGGGCGGGGCTTCGGCCCCGCTCGTCGTTTCCAGCCGCGTAGAATCGCCGCGGATGGATGCGCCTCCCGTTCTCGAGCTTCGGGGCATCACGAAGCAGTTTCCGGGCGTACTGGCGAACGACCACGTCGACTTCGACCTGAAGCGCGGCGAGGTCCACGCCCTGCTCGGTGAGAACGGGGCCGGCAAGTCCACGCTGATGAACATCCTCTACGGCCTGTACTCGGCCGACGAGGGCGAGATCATCGTCAACGGCAAGCCGATCACGTTCTCCTCGCCCCACGACGCGATCGCGCAGGGCATCGGGATGGTGCACCAACACTTCATGCTGAT
>JBKOWS010000026.1:0-9576 GCA_046724565.1 Actinomycetota bacterium
TCGAGCTCGCGCGACGCGCCTCCGAGCTAGCGCTGAATCAGTAGTCGACATCCGTACTTGTACGGAAGGCGGCAGGAAACGCCGTGCCTAGCGTCGCAGGCAGGTCTACGACGCTCTAGGAGGTGCCGTCATGAACGCCCCGACTCTCTTCCGCGGGCTGCCCCGGGCCGCCATGCTCGCGCTCGCCGCGGTGGCAGTGATCGCGACCGCGCACGCGAGCTCCGCGACGTCCGCAACAGCTTCGGCGCAGGGCAACGCGGTCACCGACTGGAACGAGATCGCCCAGAACGCGATCATCGTCGGACGGCCGGTGGGAAGCGCCCTGGTCCTCGAGGGCCTCGTCCAAGCCGCGATCTACGACGGCACGGTGGCGATTGAAGGCAGCTACGAGCCGTTCGTCGCCACGCCGACGGTGTCCCGTCCCGCGTCCACAGCCGCTGCCGTCGCTGCCGCGGCACGCGGTGTCCTTGTCGTCCGCGTGCCCGGCCAGGCGGCAAGCGTCGACGCTCAATACGCCGCTTACCTGGCAACGATCCCCGACGGGCCTGCGAAGGTGAACGGAATCTCCGTCGGCGAACAGGTCGCCGAGGCGATCCTCGCTTGGCGCGCCAATGATCGCTTCGGCGCGGGATGCAACGATCTCGACAAGCGAGCTTGCTGGGTCCAGCCGCCGCCCGGTCCCGGCGTCTTCGAGCCCTACCCTTCCTCTCCCCCGGTCGACGTCAAGCTGAAGCAAGTGCAACCGCTCACGTTGACATCGAATGACCAGTTCCGTCCGGATGGGCCGAGCGCCTTGACGAGTGCGGAGTACGCGGAGGACTTCAACGAGGTCAAGGCGTACGGGCGAGCCGACAGCACCGTCCGGACGCCGGGGCAGACGGAGACCGCCCGCTTCTGGGCCGACAACACGGCGGTGCAGTGGCCACGCGCGGAGCGGGCACTCGCGCTTGGGAAGGAGCTGAGCCTCGCGGCGAGCGCGCGCATGCTCGCGCTCACACAGGTGGCGACCGCAGACGCACTGCTCGCCTGCTTCGACGCGAAGTACCACTACGTCTCCTGGCGTCCGCGGCTCGCCATTCGCCGCGCGGACACCGACGGCAACCCCGCGACCCAGGCCGATCCGAACTGGGAGCCGCTTCTGGTCGTCAATCATCCCGAGTACCCCGGGGCGCACGGCTGTGGGACGACCGCAGTCACCGAGGCGCTCAGGGAGTTCTTCGGCACGGACATGGTCGCGTTCTCGGTCGACAGCGCCCTCACCGGGACGACGCGCTACTACGACCGCTTCCGGGACGCCGCAAAGGAGGTCTACGACGCGCGCACCTGGGCGGGCCTCCACTTCCGCAACTCAACGATGGAAGGAGCATGGATCGGGAAGAAGGTCGGACGCTACGCCGCCGCCAACTTCTTCCGGCCGGTCGGGGAGTAGCCTCACGGCGGACGGAATCCGCAAGCGGGGGCGGCGATGCGACCTGCGACGACGACGTGGGCCGAGCATGGAGAGGTCGGCCCCAGCCTGGACGCCGCGGCGCTCGCAGCACTTCGCCGCTCGTTCCGAGGGGAACTCGTGCTCCCCTCGGACGACGCCTACGAGGACGCCCGGCGCCTGTGGAACGCCGCCATCGACAAGCGCCCGGCACTGATCGCCCGCTGCTCCGGGGCGGTCGACGTCGTCCGCGCGGTGGACCTCGCCCGCGAATACGAAGTCGTGGCGGCGGTGCGCGGCGGCGGCCACAACGTCGCCGGGCTTGGCACCTGCGACGGAGGCATGGTCATCGACCTCTCGCCCATGCGCGGCGTGAGCGTCGATCTCGCCAGACGCACGGCGAGGGTACAGGCCGGCGCGACCTGGGGTGACGTCGACCACGAGACACAGGCCTTCGGACTGGCGACGACCGGCGGGCTCGTTTCCAGCACCGGCGTCGCCGGCTTGACGCTCGGCGGCGGCTTCGGTTGGCTCATGCGCAAGCACGGGCTCGCCTGCGACACCCTCCTCGCGGCCGACGTCGTTACCGCCGGCGGCAGGATCGTGCGCGCCAGTGCCGACGAGAACGCCGATCTCTTCTGGGGGCTGCGCGGAGGCGGCGGCAACTTCGGGATCGTGACCTCGTTCGAGTTCCGGCTCCATCCCGTCGGACCGGTCGTCACGGCCGGAGCGATCTTCTTCCCCGTCGAGACGGCAGGCGCACTCCTTCGTTTCTACCGGGAGTGGGTCGAGGAGATCCCGGACGAGCTGACGACGGTCGTGAACCTCGCGACGGCTCCGCCTGTGCCGTTCCTCCCCGAGGAGGTCCACGGGAAGCTCGTGGTAGTCGTGAGCGGCTGCTACGCAGGCGCAGCCGACGACGGCGTCGCGGCTTTTCGTGCGCTCAAGGAGTTCGACGCGCCGATTGCCGACCTGATCGGACCGATGCTGTACACCGACATGCAGAGGCTCGTCGACGGCCAATGGGAGTCCGGCTACCGCAACTACTTCAAGTCCTCGTGGCTGGCACGGCTCGACGACGCCTCGATCGAGACGCTCCTACACGCCAACGGGCAGGTGGCATCACCGGACACGAAGATCCAGCTCTACCACTTCGGCGGAGCGGTGGCGCGGGGAGGCGGTGATGAGACCGCATTCGCGCACCGAGACGCGCCGTTTCTTCTGAACATCGCCGCGCGCTGGGCTGAACCGGCCGACTCCGACCTCCACATCGGCTGGGCGCGGGAGCTCCACGAGGCAATGACCCCATTCGCCACCGGCGGGGTGTACGTGAATTTTCTCGGCGAGGAAGCGGGCGACCGCGTCAGAGCCGCGTACGGCGACCGCACCTACGCGCGCCTCGTCGACCTGAAGCGGATCTACGACCCGACGAACCTCTTTCGCGTCAACCAGAACATCCCGCCGGTGCCGACGGACGGAGAACCGTGAACGTGTTCCTGCGCAGGACGAAGAACAGGCGCTTCCGGCGCCGAATCACCTTGGTTGTCATCAGCGGAGCCGTCACCGCTCTTGCTATGGCAGCGGTGGTTGCAGGCGTGAGGAACATCAGGACGGCGCCGGGGACGTTGCCGGCCGACGGCCCGGTTACCGAGGTCGGCGGCGGCGGCGGTACCCCTCCGATGCAGGCCCTCAACGGCGTCTGGGGAATGTCGTCACAGCGCTCCACCTGCACGCTCTGCCACAACGTCGGGCCGCACGCGGCGAGCATCGAGCAAGCGGTCTGGGCTCAGCCTCAGGTCCGCTTCAACAGGTTCGGCGCCGCGTATCGCGACGTTCTCTTCCGGAGGGTCGCGCCTGGGTACAGCAGCATCTTCGCTGTACCTATGCGGGAAAAGAGAGAGGCGGCGCGATCGCTAGCACTCCTCAGGCGCGACTCCGACGGAGACGGCTATAGCAACGAGGTGGAGCTGATGTTCGGCTCGATGCCCGGCCGTCGCACCAGCCATCCGTCGCGCCCTGCGGCGAAGCTCGAGCGTTGGCGCTCGATCATCCTGCGGGAACTGCGCGGCAAGCAGATGGCCCGCCTCGAGCTCGACCCGCGCGTCCGCCGGGTTGGCCCCGACACCGACGCAGACCGCGTCCCTGACGTGCTCGAACATTTCGTTGGCTCGGACCCGCGCAGCCGCAAGTCGACTGCGTTGGTCGCTGCCCGTCGCCTGGCTGTCTACCGCCAACTGCTACTCGACGCCGGTGTGCCAATCCGCTGACTGCGCGACCTCCGGCTTCGCTACGACACCTCCTGCCTCACGCAGGGTTGCGGCAGCATGGGATCGGCGGTGGCATACGCCTGCGATGCGGCGGCAACGTCATGAACAACGATAGGCATGACCCTATGCGGACGACTTGCCCTTGAGGTTTAGCGCAACAGCAGCGCGGATGAGTTCCTTGAGGGCAGGTTCGTTTATCTCGTCCCCTTCACGAATATCGATGGCACGCCTCACGTTCCCATCAAGGCTGGAGTTGAAGAGGCGCGACGGGTCCTTCAGAGAAGCCCCCTTGGAGAAGGTGAGCTTTACGACGTTCTTGTAGGTCTCACCCGTGCAGACGAGGCCGTTGTGAGACCAGACGGGGGTCCCGGGCGACGTGGCCTTCATCCATTTCCACTCCTCGACTATTTCCGGGTCAGCTTCCTTGATGAGCTCTCGCACTCTCAAGAGGGTCTGCCCACGCCAGTCGCCCAGCTCCTTGATTCTCTCGCTGATCAGCTCGGATGCCGATTCCCCGTTGCGGGACGGTGAACGCTTCATTGTGGTGCCTCCATTGTCTTGTGTTTCCACCTGAGGTGACCAGGCAGGGAGCGCGGCTCAGGAACTGGCTCAGCTCACGGCTTTCTTCACGAGTGCGCCGATCCTTGCCTCTTCGGCGTCGGTCAACGCCTTCAGCGCAAAGGAGGTCGGCCACATCGCGCCTTCGTCAAGGCCCGCCTTGTCGCTGAAGCCGAACGTCGCATACCTCGTCTTGAACTTCTGCGCGCTTTGGAAGAAGCAAACGACCTTACCGTCCTTGGCATACGCGGGCATCCCGTACCAGGTTCTCGGCGAGAGGGCTGGCGCGCTGGCTTTGATAATCGCATGGAGCCGCCTGGCCATGTCGCGATCCGGTTCCTGCATCTCGGCGATCTTCGCGAGCAGGTCGCTTTCCCCGTCCGCCTTTTTCCCACGCGGGCCACGGCGCGCGTCGGCCTTCAACTCCTGGGCGCGCTCCTTCATCGCGGCTCGTTCCTCGTTCGTGAATCCCTTGGACTTCTTGCCGTTAGCTGCGGTGCTTTTGGTGGACTTCAGCGTGTCCTTCCTTGCGCTCATGGGTCCCTCCTGTACAGGCTCTCTCATGTCGTAACACTCGCCGGTCCTGAAGAAGCCCGAGCACGTTGCCGTCGGGATCGGTGACGGTGGCCACCACGCGGCCGCCACCGACCTCGTGCGCGGGCTCCTTCACGGTGGCCCCCGCGGTGGTCACCTCGGCCAGCTTCGCCTCGATGTCCGGCACGTGCCAGTACGCCACCGGCGAGGTCATGCCCTGAGGTCCACCGCCCGGCACGAGTCCGATGTGCTGGCCCTCGACCTCGAAGCCGACGTAGTAGGACTCGTCGGTCTGCGGCGGGACGCCGACCAGGGCGGCGTACACCGCCTTGGCCGTCGTCAGGTCGGACACGGGATGCAGCACCGTCCTGATCCCCTGGGTAGAAGAGTCGGTCATAGTCACTCCTGAACTCGGGGGTCGCATCGACCCGGTGTGCTTGTCGGGCTTAGGCGATATTATTTGTACCACAAATGATTTGCTGTACGGAGTAAATGTGCGAAGATCCCACACGATGCCCCCGGACCCCTCCGCCGAGATCGAGGTCGCCGAGTTCGCCGGCCAGCTGTTCTTCCGGCTCTGGCGGGCCTCACACACCCAGACCGCCGCGGCGCTGCAATCGATCGGCCTGACGCCGGCGCTCTTTGCGGTGCTCAACTATCTGCGTGCGCGCGAGGGCGCGATCCAGCAGCAGATCGGCTCGGCGATGGGGATCGACCCGAGCACGATGGTCTCACTGGTGGACCAGCTCGAGCGGACCGGGCTGGCCAAGCGGCGGCCGCATCCGCTGGATCGCCGTGCCCGCGAGGTCCTGATCACGCCAAAGGGGCGGCGGACCCTGAAACGGGCGCGCGAACTGGCGGAGGAGGTGGAAAGCGACGTTCTTCAGGGCCTGTCGCCCGCCGAGCACCGCCAGTTGATCACGCTCCTTCGAAAAGCGTTCGCGGCGGCGCCGCCGCAGCCGCTATGGACCTCCGAGGAGGGTGACTAGAAGCCAACGCCCCTAGCCGCGAGCAATCCGCTCTTGGACCGATGATTTTCCGCTCCGAGTCGGATCACACTGGTAGGGCAATCGAACGATCGAGCCTGTCCGGACCTGCGATCGAGAGGAGTTGGCGATGGCGTCGAATGCGACCGAGGAGCAGATCGTCAGGGCGGCGACTGCCGGAGACAGGGCTGCATTTACGCAGCTCGTCGAGCGCTACCGCGGCGAGCTCCAAGTCCACGCTTATCGGATGCTCGGCTCGCTCGAGGACGCGCAGGATGCGCTCCAGGAAGCTTTCCTCCGAGCGTGGACGGGTCGCGCGACGTACCGAGGGCAGTCAACCTTCCGCGCGTGGCTCTATCGGATCACAACCAACGCCTGCCTGAGAGTCCTCGAGCGGCGGCCTCGGCGCGTCGTGCCCTATGAGGCCGGCCCTGCCGCCGAAGTAGGCGCCCGCCCGGCACCCCCGACCGACCTTCCCTGGCTTCAGCCGTACCCTGATCTCCTTCTCGACGAGAGCCCCGAGCCGGGAGACGCCGTCGTCGCGCGAGAGACGATCGAGCTCGCGTTTCTCGCTGCGATCCAGCATCTTCCGCCGCGCCAGCGCGCGGTCTTGATCCTCCGCGACGCGCTCGACTGGCCTGCAGACGACACCGCTGCTGTGCTCGACATGAGCCTCGCCGCCGTGAACAGCGCGCTCCAGCGGGCGCGAGCGACGATGCAGGAGCAGCTCCCGGCAGCACGGCTCGAGTGGGCGACCGCCGCCGACGCGGAGGACGCGGAGCGGTCGCTTCTGCACACGTATGTGGAGGCGTTCGAGCGACACGACGACCGTCGGCTCGTTGCGCTGCTCCGGGAGGACGTCCGGCTGGCGATGCCGCCGCACCCGACGTGGTACGAGGGACGAGACGCAGTCGCCGCGTTCCTCGCCGGCGTCGCGTTCCGTCCGGGATCAGAAGCGCACCTATTCGTGCCGACGCGCGCGAACAGACAGCCCGCGTTCGGCGTCTATCGGGGCGACGGCGCCGACGCCCGACCGTTCGCGATCAACGTGGTCCGGATGGAGTCCGGGCTGGTCGTGGACCTGCACTTCTTCAAGTACCCCGAGCTTTTCCCGGCCTTCGGCCTTCCCGCCACGCTCGGATGACCGCGGACGACAGCACCGGCGAGGCGATCTTTCGCGATCCACTCCCCGCGGGCTTCTCCAGGCGGGTTCTTCGAGTTGCGCCGAGGCTCGAGCTCGACTTCGACGCGCCTGGCATACCCGGCGCGCTCGTACTCGTGGAAGAGGGAGAGATCGAGCTCGAGTGCCGGGCCGGAACGCGCCGGCGCTTCGGCCGCGGCTCGATGATCCCGATCACACGGCTCCCCGTAGCCCACGCCCGCAGCGTCGGCCCAGGCCCGCTCGTCCTGGTGACCGTCTCGCGAGCGTCGCTGCCACGGACCGATGAGTTTCTCCGCGACTCCGGATCGTACTTCGACTGCTGAATACGATTTCGGAGGTTGATGATGGCAGCGTCCGCGCCGGTCGCGGCCCTAACTCCCGCGCCCGCCCTTGATCCACGCCGCTGGTGGGCACTCGCGCTCCTCTGCGGCGCGTTCTTCATGGTCATTCTCGACGCGGCGATCGTGACTGTCGCTCTCCCCTCGATCCAGAAGGACCTTTCCTTCTCGGCGCAGGGGCTCCAGTGGGTGGTGAGCGCCTATGCCCTCACCTTCGCCGGTCTGCTTTTGCTGGGAGGGCGAGCGGCCGACCTGCTCGGGCGACGACGGGTCTTCATGGTCGGCCTCGCACTCTTCACCGTCGCCTCACTTCTTTGCGGGCTCTCCTGGTCGGACAGAGCGCTGATCGGAGCTCGAGCGTTCCAGGGGATCGGCGCCGCAATCATGACCCCGACCGCGCTTTCGATCATCACGACGCTCTTCCGAGAGGGGGCCGAACGAAACAAGGCGCTCGGGATCTGGGGAGCGCTCGGCGGCTTCGGGGCGACGACTGCCTGGCTGATTGGCGGCCCTCTCGTCGAAGGCTTCGGCTGGCAGTGGATCTTCTTCATCAACATTCCCGTCGGCCTCCTCGCGATCGCCCTTTGCCCGGTTCTACTCCCCGAGAGTCGCGCGGCCACCGCGCAGCGGAGCTACGACCCCGTCGGCGCGCTGACCATCACCGGTGCCCTCGGTCTGCTCGTCTACGCGGTCGTCGAAGCTCCCACCAGCGGCTGGAGCTCGGCACAGACTCTGCTCCTCTTCGCAAGCTCCACCGCACTGCTCGGCGTCTTCGCCGTCGTCGAGTCGCGACATCCCGCGCCGCTCGTTCCGCTGCGCATCTTCCGTTCGCGCACGATCGTGGGGGCGAACGCCGTCATGCTCCTCTTCGCCACGGTCGCCTTCGGCATGCCGTTCACGCTCACGCTCTACGCGCAGGAGGTGCTCGGCTACTCCGCGGTCAAATTCGGCCTGACCTCTGTTGTCTTCCCGGCCATGGCCGCCGTCGGCTCGATCCTCGGCCAGGCGATCGTGCTGCGGGTGGGCTTCCGTCCAGTAGCGGCCGCAGGCATGGCGCTGATGGGCGGGGGCGCCCTCCTGCTGAGCCAAGTCTCGGCCGACGGTAGCTACTTCGGTGACATCTTCTTCGGGCTACTCGTCTTCGGACCCGGCATCGGCCTTGCCTTCGTGACCGCCACGGTCGCGGCGCTCGCAGGAGTCGCGGAGCACGAGTCCGGCCTCGCCTCAGGCCTTAGTAACACCGCGTTCCAGATGGGCGCTGCCATCGGGACAGCCATCGTCGCCACTGTCGCGGTCTCCCGGACCGACAACTATCTGACCGCCAACGCAGACGCGAGTCGGCTTGTCGCCCTGACCGAGGGTTACCAGTCCGCATTCCTCGCTACGACCATTCTTGCCGGGCTCGGGGTCGCACTTGCCCTCCTCCTGCTCGGGCGCCGGCGGGGTGCCCCGCAGGAAGCAGTCGAGCTCGAGCCTTCCGCGGCCCCAGTGACCGACGCAGAGACTTCGCAAGCTGCCTAATCGACTTCAGGGAGAAACCATGACTGATCACAGGATCGGAACGCGTGAAGAATGGCTCGCCGAACGCGAGCGGCTACTCATCCGCGAAAAGGAGCACACCAGGCTCGGCGACGAACTCGCGCAGGGGCGACGCGAGCTGCCCTGGGTGCGGGTGGAAAAGGAGTATCGCTTCGACACAGACGAGGGCGAGAAGGGGCTCGTCGAGCTGTTCGACGGCCGATCCCAGCTGCTCGTCTATCACTTCATGTTCGGCCCGAGCTACGAGGCCGGCTGCCCTACATGTTCGTCGATGGCCGACGGCGTCAACGGCGTGCTCCCGCACCTGCACGCTCGCGACGTGACGTTCGTCTTCCTCTCACAAGCACCGCTGGAGAAGCTAGAGGCCTACAAGCGCCGCATGGGCTGGAGTTTTCCCTGGGTCTCGTCCGCGCGCACCGACTTCAACTTCGACCTCGGCTTCTCGAACAGCGAGGAGCAGACGCGCGAGGCGATCGCGCCGATGCTCGAGACGGGGATGCCGCCGATCGTCGCACACAACGCCGGCTCGACGGGCACCGACATCGTTGGTTACCTCACTGAGCTCTTTGGATTCAGCACGTTCGCACGCGACGACGGCACCGTCTACCACACGTACTCGACGACGGGCCGCGGAGTGGAGTTCCTGATGGGCTACTACCCGATCCTCGACCACGCACCCAAAGGCCGCGACGAAGGCGAAGACTGGCAGGTCTGGATCCGCCGGCACGACGAGTACGACGGCGACGCAGAAAGGAACCAGCGATGA
>JBKOWS010000042.1:0-9030 GCA_046724565.1 Actinomycetota bacterium
GTGCTTGCCGTCGGGCGCAAAGGCGACTGCGACGATCGCGCTGCGATGACCCCGAAGCGTCAGCAGCCTCGCTCCGTCCGCAACGCGCCAGACCGCCGCGATTCCGTCGGCGCCCGCCGTTACGACGAGTCCACTGTCCCCGCTGAAAGCCGCGTCGGTGACGGCCTCGGTGCCGTGCCTCAGCCTTCGAAGAGGCTTGCCGCTGCGGGCGTCCCAGACGATGGCGACGCCGTTGCTGCCGGCTGTGAGCGCGAGCCTGCCGTTCGGGCTCAGGCTCGCTGTGTTGACGGGCGCACCCTGGTTGAGCTGCAAGAGACGCCGACCGTCCGACACCATCCAGATATCTGCCGATCCGTCATCGCTCGCAGTGATGACGGTGTGGCCGTCCGGGCTGAATGAGCCCGTGTTCACAGGCCCCGCATGCCGAAGGATCAGCACGCGGTCAGAGGGACCCCAGAGACGCGCAGTCCCGTCCGCGCCGGCGCTGAGCACACGTTGGCCGTCGGGGCTGAACGCAACGGACGGTCCGCGGGTCGCGTCGAACGGGAGATCGTGGCTACCGAGCTCACGTGGAAAGGCGGGCGGCAAAGGTCCGCCTGGATCTACACGGGCGTCCCAGACCCGGGCGAAGCCATCGGCACCCGAGGTGACGACTAGGTCACCGTTGGGGCTGTAGGCCGAGCCATTCAC
Organism: Actinomycetota bacterium; assembly: GCA_046724565.1. Classification (GTDB taxonomy): domain Bacteria; phylum Actinomycetota; class Thermoleophilia; order Gaiellales; family Gaiellaceae; genus 3-1-20CM-4-69-9. Next base: position 691 of record JBKOWS010000042.1, read on the forward strand.
GACGCCCTGATGTGAGAGAAGTTGCGCCTGGAGAACTCCGCCGTCGGTGCGCGCGATGTAGGCCCTTCCGTCCCGGCCGGTGGTGACGACAGAGAGTCCGTCGGGGCTGAACTCCACAGACGTCACTCCACTCTTATGCGCAGTGATGATCGCGATCGACGTCTGCCTCTTGAGATTCCAGACCCGACCGATCGTGTCATTGCCGCCGGCGGTGGCGAGCATCGTGTCGTCGGGGCTGAAGGCGAGGTCGTTGACCCGGCCGATTCCCTCGAGCGTGAACTTCTCTTCGCCGGTACGGGCCGCCCAGATGCGCACGACGTTGTTGGCACCGGCGGTAGCGATCAACTCTCCGTCATGGCTGAACCGTGCCGTGTTCACCGGGTCGCGATGGTTCAGAAGGATCGGACTCCGTTCGGGATGCGTCACGTCGAAGACTCGGGCAAAACGGTCTCCCCCGACCGTGAGCAGCCGCGTGCTGTCCGGACTGAACGAGACAAGCTGGACATCGTCCCCTCTGCTCACCCCGGGCGGATGCTTGAACACGGCGAGCGGCAACCCGCCGGCCACGGCCCAGACGCGTGCGGTTCCGTCGGCGCCGCCGGCTGCGATCAACCGGCCGTTCGGTGAGAAGGCAACGCTCAGCACCACGTCGTCCATGCGCAGCGTCAAGAGTGGCGTTCCGGTGTCCACATCCCAGACGTGCACTGTGTGGTCGCTGCCGGTGCCGCCAGCCGCGACCAGCCGTCCGTTGTCGCCGAAGGCCGCGTCGGCAAGCCGAGTGACAGGGCGAAGCCGGCGCATCGTGTAGCCGTGGGCGACGTCGAAGAGGCGTGCGCCACCAGCGCCGGCCACCAGCAGGATCGTGCCATCAGGGCTGAAGCGCGTGACGCGCACTGGACCGCCTCCCCGGACAACGGCCCTGAGCCGAAGGCCCAGCAGCCCCTCCCGAAGAACGTCTTCGGCCGCGCGGGGCGGGGCTACTCCCGCCCTCCTGAAGGCCGTGATGGCCGCAAGCGATTTTCGAACACTCGCTTCGAAATCCCGGTCGATGCCTGCCTGCGCGGACGCGAGGAGTTCCCCGGCAAGCCCGATCCTCCTTTGATGGTTCGCCAACTCCTTGGCGCGAACCGCCCTGTTCCGCTCGGTCTTCGCCAGCGCGGCTTGCTGCTGAGCTCGGCCGCGCTCGGCCTTGGCTGCGGCGGCGAAGGCCAGCGCTTTCTGCTGATTTCCTTCCGCGGATGCTTTCTGCGAGACCGCTTCGAGCTTTGCCGCGTTCGCGAGCTTCGCATTCGCCTGTGCCTCCTCGCGCGCCTGCTGCTCCTTGGCCTTCGCAGTCTCTGCCTCTTTCGTCTTTTGCTGCGCCTGCTGGCTTTGCTCGACCGCGATGTTGCGCTGCTCCTCGGCTTTTGCTCGCTCGGCTTGCGCGACTGCGGTCTGGTGGTTGGCGTTGCTCCGCTGCGCAAACGCATAGACGGCGATCGCAGCCATCACCGCCAGACCGATCAGCGCCGAGATACCGAAGATCAGCAGTCGGCGATGACGTCGTTGGTGTGCGAGGCGCTCTTCCTCGATCCTGCGATCGGCCTCGAAACGTGTGCGCCAGCCGAGGACGGCGTCGGCCAAGACGTCGTGATAGATCTCGTAGCGGGTCGTCGACGGGCCGTTGTCGGAGCTGGCGCGGACGATTCGCTCCGCGGAAAGCCGCTGGAGGACGGCCGAGGCCTCGCGCTCGTCGACTGCCGCGTATCCGGCGAGGTCGTGGACACCGTGCGCGATCTTCGTCCCGGACGGCGTGACCAGGTAGTTGTACATGGCTGCGGCGGCGCCCTTCTCGCGCGGTGACAGAGCGGCCATCGCCCGTTCCAGATGGTCCTGCACGATGCGTTCGGCGCCCCCCAGCTCGCGCAGGGTGGAGCGGCGCAGCACCTGCGAAGCACGTTCCGCCTCGACCTCCCACAGGCGTGCCAGCACGAGCTGCAGGTACGGCGCCTCGATCCGATCTTCGTCCGCGCCCTCAGCCGCGACACCACGGCCGGCGACGCTCAGCTCGACGCGGCCCACGGTGACCTCGTCGAGGACGTCGTCCACGAGGTCCGGCTCGACCTGGACGGCAGACCCACCAGGGACGAGCGTGTTGTACCGGCGAACCGGCCCGAGAATCGCAGCCTCCCCGGCGGCCCGATCGAGTCGATCGAGACGCAGACGATTGGAGAGGAGGTTGGGAATCGCGGCCTTCAGAGCATCCAGCCGTGCCAGTGCGTCCTCGCGAATTCCGATCAGAACGTTCACGCGCAAGCCTGGCCGTCGCGTCACCTCCGCCAGCTCCTCCGCGAACCGCCCACCGCGTGGCTGGTAGAGGAAGCACTCCTCGAACTGGTCGAGGATGAGGTACAAGTCGCCCCCGGCAGATGACACTGCCTCGCCGAGTGCGTCAGCGAGCGAGTCGACCGCTCCGCCGACGGCCTCGATCAGGGAGCTGACGGGGTCGCCGGTCCAGGTCGAGAAGACCTCGACCTCGACCTCCTGTTCGCGGCGCAGACGATGCGCGACACCCGCCCGGAGAACGGAGCTCTTGCCGACGCCGCTCGGTCCGTAGAGCACCGTGATCCGGGAGGCCATCAGGTTGGCCGCGATGACCTCGCTCTCGCGCTCGCGTCCGAAGAAGAGAAGTGCGTCGAGGTCCGAGTCCTCGAACGGGGCGAGGCCCTTGTACGGAGAAGGCGGAGCGGCAACGAGGACGCTCATGCCACGGCGGCCGTGGTCGCCATGTGCGCGTAGCCGGCGAGAGTCTCGACGTAGCGATCGAGCGGAACCTCGTGGACGTCGACGTCACGCCGACGCCAGAACTCACGCTCCAGCGGGTGCGCGTTCGGTTGGACTGCCCAGGAGCGATAGCTCAAGGGCTGATCGCTCCACAGCCGGTTCAGGATGACTCGCAGATTCCAGTCGCTCATCCTGTAGCCCAGGAAGAGGAAGTGACTCCGGCGCAACTTCGCCGCCAGAGCCACAGGGACGGCGCCAGCGACGTCGCTTCTCGAGAGGTAGTCGATGTAGTCGTCCTCGGTCACGACGAAGCTCTCCCACTCTCGGTCCACGCTGCGGTCCACCTGGCCGTGCAGCTTGAGGATCACGGTTCTCTCCTCGAGCGAAAGCTCCGTGGCGTAGGTGTTGGGTAGATCGATGAGTCGACCCGCGCCGTTCGGGCTGATGTGGCAGAACTTGCCCCTGTTCGGACCGGCGGCGAGGTACGACACGACGTCGAACTCCTCGCCGGCCTCGAGAAACGCCGTCTCGAGGGCGAGGTCGTAGCTCGTCGTCACGAGCAGCTGATGCGGAACCCCGCGGTCGCGGAGCACCGGGGGAAGTGAGGCGAAGAAGCGGTGGATCGGAGTGGGCGCCGCGTCCGCGTCGAGGAGAGTGTGTAGCTCGTCGTAGAGCGGCCCCGAGCCTTTCATCACCGCCACGTACTGCGCGACCCGCGGCAGGCTGGAGACGCTGTCCGCATAGTCGAAGTGTTGCGCGAGACGCGCGGCGAGATCGGCGACCTCGGCACCGAGCACGGTGACGAGCCGGCCGCCGAAGAGAGCCACCAGGACTTCCTCGAAATGATCCTCCGACGGCGGCGCGGCATCCGGCGCCTGAAGCGCGGCATCTTGCCTGAGGATCGCGCCGTGCAGCTGTTGCAGCTCGCGGCTCGGTTCGATCCCGAGCTGCTCCACCAGGAATGCGCGCCCGTCCTGGTATGCCTCGAGTGCCTCCGCCTGCCTGCCACAGCGATACAGAGCAAGCATGTAATGCTCGCGTAGGCGCTCCCGCACCGGATGCGCCTCTACCAGGCCCTCGAGCTCGCCGACTAGCTCGGCCTGGCGTCCAGCCTCGAGGTCGGCCTCGACCCGTTGCTCCAGCGTTGTGAGGCGCAGCTCTTCGAGGTGTGCGATCTGCGGCTGAGCGAATGCCTCGAAGGTGAAATCGGCCAGGGGAGGTCCGCGCCAGAGCGCAAGCGCTTCGCGCAGACATGACGAGCGCTCGACGGCCTCGAGCGGCCGTGCCTCCTCGACGGCGACCCGAAAACGGTCCAGATCCAGCTCGCCCCTCTTCACGTTCAGGCGATAACCCGGCGACTTCGTCTCGAGTACCTCGGGCCCGAGGAGCTTCCGCAGTGCGGAGATGAAGTTCTGCAGCGAGGTTGCCGCCGTCCGTGGCGGCTGCTCGCCCCAGAGCGCATCGATCAGCCGGTCGACCGAGACGACCCTGCCGGCGTCCAGGAGCAGAAGAGCCAAGACGGCGCGTTGCTTCAGCCCTCCGAGCAACAGGGGTCCCGTCTCGTCCGAGACCTCCAGTGGGCCGAGGATTCGAAATTCAGGCATGTGACCTTTGTAACACGGCTTCCTCCGTGTGAACAGCCGCGCCTGAGCGGGGATCGCGCGCGCGATTCGCACTCTCGCTGGGGCGGCTAATCCGCCGCTAATCGCCGCATTAGTGGGGCGTTAGCCGGCCCTGAGGCGGCGATTGCGACGCCTTTCGACGGTGGCCGCATGGCTACCTCATTCCTCACCTCAACGCGCAACGCGCTCGCGCGCGTGTGCCTCCCGCTCGTCCTTGTCGCAGCGGTGCTCGCACCGAGTACCGCCAACGCCACAGGCGCGGCGGTTACGGACATCTCTCTCACCAACGGCGGCCACCCCTTTGCGGGAGACAACCGCCTTCTCGCCACCATCACGCCGAATGGTGACGGCCTGCGGGATCGGGCGACGATCCGCTTTCGACTCAACGTCTCGGCCGCCGTACGCCTCGTGATCGCCAAAGTCCCGACGCGCGTCCCTCAGACGGTGGAAAGCCGCGTCGTGCGGCTGCGGCCGGGCTGGCACACGCTGGTGTGGGCTCCGGGTCCCAAGACGGAGCCTCGGACCTACCTCGCGCTTCTGCACGTCAACGGCGTCACCTATGGAGCTGAGCGGCGCTCGCAGGCCGGAAGGCTAGTGACGCCGGTCATCCGCGTGCGCGGCATCGATGCCGCGTTCTCGCGCGAAAGCTACGTGCCGAACAGCACGGCCCGGCTCTCAATTGCCACTGACTCGAAGTCGTTGCGGCTCGAAGTGCTCCGCTCAGGCCCAGGCCACGATCCCCGCCTGACGAACTTCGACGTGTTCGGGCCAAGCGTGGACGAGCCTCTGACGCTGCGCTGGAATCATCCGAATGCGCCTCATTCACTGGACTTCCAGGTCGGGAACTGGCCGACGGGGGTTTACTTCGTCCGCCTGACCGCGGACGACGGCCGTGTCGGGTATGCCCCCCTGATCGTTCGCCCGACGCATCTCGGGGAGCACAGGGTCGCCGTCGTCCTGCCGACGTTCACCTGGCAGGCCTACAACTACGAAGACGAGAACGGTGACGGCTGGGGCGACACGTGGTATGCGTCGTGGGACAACCACGAGACGGTACGGCTCGGCCGCCACTACGTGGGCAGGGGCATCCCGCCCTACTATCGCCGGTACGACCTCAACTTCATCCATTGGCTGACCTGGCGGAACGCGGGCGTGGATTACCTCAGCGACACGGACATCGCCTCCGGCCCGACGGCGGCGACGCTCGCCAACGCGTACGACCTGATCATCTTCCCGGGACATCACGAGTACGTCACGCCGCAGGAGTTTCATCGCATTCGCGCTTACAGGAACCTGGGCGGCAACCTCGCGTACCTGTCCGCGAACAACTTCTACTGGCACACCATTCGGAAGGGAAACCTCCTTCGGCGCACGGCAACGTTCCGCGACCTCGGAGAGCCCGAAAGTCAGATCATGGGGGACCAGTACCGCGCGAACAACGATGGACGCGGCCAGAAGCCGTGGGTCATCCTGCACGCCGAAGCAGCTCCGTGGCTTTTCGCCGGAACCGGGCTACGCAACGGATCGAGGTTCGGACGGGGCGGGATCGAAATCGATGAGGTGGGCCCGAAGGCGCCCCCCGGCACGAAGGTGATCGCGATCATCCCGCACGTCATCGGTAACCGAAACGCCGAAATGGCGTACTACGAAACTCCCGGTGGCGCGAAGGTCTTCTCGGCCGGAGCCTTCACACTTGCCGGTCAGGCTACGTCGCCCGAGATCAGTCCGCTGCTCGACAATCTTTGGCGGCACCTTGCGCGACCTTGAAGGAGAAAGGTCGAACGCGACACCGGAGTCGCGCGGGCATTCGATGAGCCTCGTCGGGAGACACGGCTAACCTCTTCGCCTCCGGATCGTTCAAGTAGCCATGCGTCTCTTCCTCGTATTCCTTGCGTTCGTGGGCCTCCTGCTCGGAGGAAGCTCCGCCCATGCCTTTCCGTGGCCGATCAAGCCGTTCAACAAGCAGCACCCGATCCGGGCGAACTTCGGCGATCCGCGCACCCGTTTCCTGAACACGATGCTGACCGACGGCCTCCAGGGGCCCGGGACGTTCGCGTTCCACAACGGGATCGACGTCGCCGCACCTCCCGACAGGCCGGTCTACCCGGTTGTCTCCGGGAAGGTGCGCTACATCGACGGCTCGGCGATCTCCGTGAGGACCAAGGGACGCGGGATCTTCCAGTACTTCCACATCGTCATCAATGTCCGGAACGGACAGCACGTCGTCGCGGGCCAGACGATCCTCGGTTACGTCATGCATGCGTACGACCACGTCCACCTGTCGTGGATCCGCGCCGGCCGCGTGTGGAATCCGCTCGCCCGCGACGGGATCGCGCCATACCGTGACCGCACGGTGCCCGCGGTCGATGCGATCAACGTCCGGCCGGCCGGCTCGCTCATCTCCTTCGACTCGGACACGGTCTGCGGGCTCGTCTCGATCGTCGCGGCCGCGCACGACGTCACGCCGATCCCGATTCCTGGCGCCTTCGACGGCTTTCCGGTCTCCCCCGCGCTCGTCAGCTGGTCGCTGTACAGGGTCGGGGGAAGCACCTACGTCCGGAATGCGGACGCTGCAGACTTCCGTACGACGCTGCCCTCGGCCAAGCTCTTCTGGACCGTGTACGCGCGCGGCAGCTACCAGAACGCGCCGCGTTTCTCGAACCGGCAGTTCTTCGTACCCGGGCGATTCCTCTACAACCTCGCCCACGAAGTGGACACGCGGGCCTATCCGAACGGACTGTATGAGGTCCTCGTCCGCGTCGCCGACATGCGCGACAACGAGTCAGAGGCGGCGCTGCAGTTCGTGATCGCGAATCATCCGGGCACTGAGACCGGCTGCCCCGCCCACGCGCCGAGCTCGGCGCCGTAGGCGCGCCGGTAGATCCGCTTCAGCTTCTCCACCCGGTCGACGTAGGCACGGGTTTCCGCGAACTGGATCCCCTCTCCGGCCTGCCGCCAACCATCGACGTTGTCCTGGCCGGCGTTGTACGCCGCGAGGGCGGTGCGCTCGTCGCCGTACTTCTGCATCAGGTGGTGGAGGTACCACGCCCCGTACCGGACGTTGATCTCGGGGTTGTACAGATCCTCCACCCTGAACTGCGTCCCGCCGGTGTGCAGCGCAATCCCTTTCGCCGTGTCGGGAAGAAGCTGCATCAGCCCGATCGCGCCGGAGGTCGACTTCGCGCCCGCCTTGAACTTCGACTCCTGGTAGATGACCGCTGCGAGGAGCGCCGGGTCGAGGTCGTAGTTGCGCGCGTGCCCGCGGACGATCGGCTCGTAGCGCAGCGGGTACCACAGGCGTTCCCACCAGCCCGGCTGGGCGGACTGCAGGATCGCGAAGGTCCCGAGGAGCGCGCCCGCCACGAGCCCGAGGCCGAGCAGCCGCTTCACGGTGTCAGACGGGCCATGACCTCCGCGACGAAGGCGTCGAGCTCCGCAAGCGTGCCGTCGTTGACGTAGGCGAAGTCCGCCCGACGTACCTTCTCGGCATCGGGAATCAACCGTCGCTCGCGTTCGTCGTCGACGGGACGCCTCGCTGCGCGCGTCTCCGCGGGGGCGGTGATGACAACCACGTGGTCGAAGCGCTCGTCGCCGCCCGTCTCGTAGAGAAGCGGCACCTCGGTGACGGTCACGCGCGGCGGGTCCGGAGTGGCCGCGAGATCCCGCTGCCATCGGGACTGCGCCTCGACGACCCGAGGATGTAGGAGCTGCTCGAGCCACTGCAGCTGCTCCAGGTCGTTGAAGACCACGCGCGCGATCGCCGCACGGTCGGCGCCGTCTTCGCCAATCACTTCCGGCCCGAAGCGCTCGACGAGCGCCCGCTGCACGCCGGCATCGTCCCGCAGGAGCTCGTGCACGACGTCGTCGCTCGATCTCGTGGCCGCGCCGTGACGTGCAAACGCTTCGAGCGCAGTGCTCTTGCCGGCGCCGATGCCGCCGGTCAGAGCCACCGAGA
>JBKOWS010000096.1:0-4690 GCA_046724565.1 Actinomycetota bacterium
CCGGCACTCTCGGCTAGCCGACTTGGAAAAGACGGGTAACCGACAGTCGACACGCCTGCCCGCCGTCTGTTGGCGTCGCAGCGGGTTTCGCATTCTCTTTCGCACTCATGTCCCTCTCTGCGGAAAGAGGTTTCAACGCGATGAAGATGCGAACCGCGACGATCATCGGCTCGGCCCTCCTCCTCGTGGTACTCGGCGCCCTGGTCGGGCCCGCGTACGCTTCGGGGAACGGCAACGGAAACGGACCGGGCAAGGCCGACGCGGAGGCTGCGATCGCCCAGTCCTCCTCGCCCGGGAAGTCGGCGGATGCTCCCGGCCAGGTCAAGAAGGACGAGCACCCGCTGCCCGCGGCGGCCGTCAGCTCGGAAAACTCCAAAGGCGGCGGCCACGCAAAGTCTGGATTCGGCAGTTCGGCGGGAGTGAAGCCGTCCAACTTCACGGACCACAACACGTCGGCGGCAGCCGGCTCGAACTCGACCAAGCTTTACGGCAGCGGGCAGAGCGCGGGCCAGATCGCGATCCAACACGGGGCGTCCTTCGACGCGGTCCTCTATGGCCCCGGCAACAGCCAGCCGCACAAGGTCCTGCCGTGCGCACACTCAGCCCACGGCAAGGGAGGCGGCCCTGACGTGCATGCGCTGAAGAACAAGGGAAAGACGGCCTGCGGTAGTGAGCCGCCTTCCAACAAGCCGTCGGGAGATCCCTCGCCGAGCTCGACGCCGACGCTGAGTACCTGGCAGGCGCCGGGCCGTGCTGCAGGCGCTTCGGGTGCAGTCAGGAGCAGCGCGAGGCACGTCAGCCAAGGCGGCGTGATGTCAGCCGTGGCGAGTGTCGGCAAAGGAACGCTCCCGTTCACCGGCTTCCCGCTCTGGTCGGCAGCCGTGTTTGCGCTCGGTCTCGTAGGCCTTGGGGCAACGCTACGTCGCCAGGCTCGCGACGTCGCGTAAGGCAAACGACGATTCAGGAGAGGCGGTCGCACCGACCGCCTCTCCGTCTGGTCCGGGGCGACTGGCTGTCGTGTGAAGATTCTCGGTGTCGTGAATGAACGCCGGCTGGTCTTCTGGATCGACGTCGCGGTCAAGCTCGCGCTTGTCGGCTTGCTGGCCTTCGGGGCCTTCTCCGGCCTCGAGAGGTTTGCCGGGAAGGCGTTCGGCTGGCGGCTCTTCGGATACTCGATCGCGGCCCTGCTCGTGCCCGCGATCTGGGTCGTTCGTGGTCGGCGACCGCCGTACCCCTACCTCGCGGACATTCTCTTCGTACTGCCCTTTCTGATCGACACGATCGGGAACGCGCTCGACCTCTACGACACGATCGACTGGTGGGACGACGCTAACCACTTCGTCAACTGGGCGCTCATAACCGGCGCGGTTGCGGCCGCCCTGGCTCGAACGCACGTCAACCGGTCGGAGCTCTTCGCAATCGTGGTCGGCTTCGGCGGAGTGAGCGCGATCCTCTGGGAGATCGGCGAGTACTTCGCGTTCATCCGCAACTCCTCCGAGCTCGCGACCGCGTACACGGACACTCTCGGCGATCTTTCACTGGGGCTGAGCGGCTCGACGCTCAGCGGCACGATCGCCGTCCTCCTTGCCTCGCGGCGACGCCGGCCGTCGGGCCAATTTGCCTAGGTACCTGTTCAGCCCTATGCTCGCGCGCATGGCAACCCTGGCCGACGTGATGACGGAGGACGTGCTGACGGTCGAGCCGTCCGACACGATCGGTGAGGCGGCCGAGAAGATGACAGCAGCAGAGGTCGGAGCAGTGGTCGTCTCAGACTTCGGCCGGATGATCGGCATCTTCACCGAGCGGGACCTGATGCGTGCTGTTGCGGGCCGCGTCCACTCCAGCGAGGCCCGGGTGCGCGAATGGATGACGCCCGATCCGGTCACGATGACGGCGGACGCGTCCGTCGAGGAAGCCGGGCAAACGATGATCGACCGCGGCTTCCGTCACATTCCCGTCGTCGCGGGTGAGCGGGCGATCGGCATAGTCAGCATCCGCGATGTCGCGGAGTGGCGGCTTAAGGAACGCTCCGACTAAGGGATACCGTGCGCGCCCTGGGTGCCGATGTTCCGAGCGGCGCCAGTCCTCGGCTGCGGCGAGCGGATCGTGGCACCGCTTGACGAGGTTTCGCGTCGAGAACCCTGAGCTACCATCAGAGTGGCCCATGCAGGAGATGCAGATCTACGGGGTGAGCTTCGATCTCGTCGGCAAGCAGCCGATCGTGCTCCTCAAGACTGCCGAAGGAAACAAGTTCCTGCCGATCTGGATCGGGCATCCCGAGGCGGCGGCGATTCTCATGAAGCTGCAGAGTGCGACGACGCCGCGACCGATGACGCACGACCTCGTTACCGACATGTTGGAGCAGCTCGGGGCGCAGGTCACGCGCATCACGGTGACCGAGTTGCGCGAGAACACCTTCTACGCGCAGATCACCGTCCAGCTCGACGGCTCGGAGATCGACGTCGACTCTCGACCCTCCGACGCGATTGCGTTGGCCATTCGCGCTGACGCGCCGATCTACGCGGCGGACGATGTGATCGAGGAGTCGGCCATCGAGTTCGAGGGCGAGGAGGTCACGGAGGAGGAGATCGAGTCGAAGGTCTCCGAGTTCAAGCAGTTCCTCGACCAGGTCACGCCCGACGAGTTCGCAGTCGAGCCCGAGGACGACTAGCTAGTTCGGCTGTTCGCCGCGCGCGACCTCGCGTTTCGTGAGGTCGAGAATCTCTTCGAACAGTTCCTTCAGCCCGGCGCTCGAGAGCGGTCCGCGGTTCGCGCGGTTGAGGTACTGCAGCATCCACTCCTCTCGCTCAGGGTCGAGGAAACCGATGCCTCGCGACTCCTTGTAGCTCTTGAGCCGGGCGACGAGCCGAAGGCGTGCGTTCAGCGAATCGACGATCGCGCGGTCGGTGTCGGAGATCTGCTGTCGCAGTTGGCGGATGAGGGGATCGTCGTTCACGGTCGTCCGGGCCATTTCAGCTTCACGGGCTTGTCGCTCCGGGGGAGCGTAATCAGCCGGTAGGGGTACGTGACGCGAGCCTGTACCGGATCGCGGAGCGAGGGCGTGAGCTCGTGGACCGTGACGACGATGCGTGAACCGGTGTCCTGAACTCGCAGGATCTCCAGCGCGTAGCCGGTGCTCGACCGGGGGCCGGCTGCGACGAGGTAGGCCTCGCGGCGCGTGAAGTCGATCGGCGGAAGCTTGATCGGCCGGCCGGGGTTGTTGTGTTCGAGGACGTCGAGCAGGGCGGCGCGGCTGCGGTAGACGTCCCGGGTGATCCGCGTGAATTCCAACGGCCCGGTCCGGCGTGTGAGGTCGGTGTAGGTAACGAGGTGAGCCGTTCCCGAGCAGCCGGTGAGCGCAAGGAGCGCGAGGGCCACGCTAATAGACGTCGACCGTCTCGCCGTACGGGACCGTGCGGAAGAGGTAAGGCGCGACCCACATCGGGACACGCACACAGCCATGGCTCGCAGGGTAGGGCGGTACCGAGGGATTGCCGTGGATCGCATAGCCACCCGTGAAGTACAGCGGGTCGTAGAGGGTCCCGAGCGGACTGGGGTCGAAGCCGACGACCTTGCGGTACACGGCGAATCGTCCCACCGGCGTGTACGTCCCCGGAACGCCTGCAGTGGAGATCGGGACGATCAGAGCGACGCGTGAGCTCCGCACGACGTAGAGCACCTGGAGCTCCTTGTTGACCTCGAGGTGAGACCCGGGCTGCCCGAAGCGGGGACGCGCGACCCGAGGGCGTGACAGCGCTGCCCAGATGCGGTCGTCGACGATGCCGGTCCGGGGGAAGCCGTTCACCTTCTGGAAGGCGTAGACGGCATCCTGCATCCGGCTGTCGAAGGTAGAGCCGGCTGGTGCGGCATAGTGCAGCCGCCGCAGCTGGTTGCCGAGCTGGGCAACAGCGGCACTCCGCCTGCCCACGGCCAGCCGCGGCAGGACGACGTTGGCGCGGAGGATCCGCGTTGCCCCGACGTAGCCGGCGTCGGGCAGCGCTGCCACGCGGATCACGTAGCTCGCCGGCTTGCGCGTGTCGAGCCTCACGCGTGCGCGGTTGGCGAACGTGCGGTCGAGCAACACGTCGCTGCCACGGGTGATCTTCACGGCGAGCGTGCCGGCGGCGGCCGGAATCAGGCGCGCTGCGAGAGAGTACGCACCGCCGCGTTCCCCATTTCCGACGAGGCTCGTGACGAGCCTCGGCGTAATGCGCAGCTCGAGGGGTGAGGAGGTTGCCCGCTCGCTTGTGGCGAGGTAGGCGCCCGGCCGTCGCACTCGCGCGGGGACTGTGTAGGTGCCGTTCGCCGACGTGCGCCCGGTGCCGAGCTTGCCCCGAGGACCGGTGACCGTGACTGTGACGTTGCCCTCAGCGGGTACGACTGCTCCGCGGAAGACGGCGCGCCGCCCGTACTTCGCCGGATCGGGCCCTGCGAGCGTGAGGCCGTACGCAGTGACGACGGTCGTTTGCGTCGCCGTCTCGCCGGTGCTCGAGCGGGCGGTGAGGCTGGCTGTCCAGCGACCCGCCGCATACGTGTGCTGGACGTTTCCCCCATCGGCCGAGGCACCGTCACCGAAGTCCCAATGGTACGAGCTTGCGTCGCCCGTGGCCGCGAAGGTAACCGTGAGTGGCGCACGTCCCGTGGTGGGACTCGCTTGGATCGTTACCGCAGGCGTCGTCGCGCTCGCGGC
>JBKOWS010000052.1:0-7715 GCA_046724565.1 Actinomycetota bacterium
ATGAGCCCCTTGTCGGGACTGGTCTGGCGCGTGACAATGCGCGCGGTCGCATCGCAGACGTCCGCACAGTCGAGACAGAGGCGGATCACGCGGATCATCGTCTCGATGTCGCTCTCGCTGAGGCTGGCGTCCGCGCAGGCAGTGCAGCTGGCACCACAATCGAGACATTCCTCGGCGCACCGCAGAAGGGCCTCGCGATCGTCGGTTGCCGGCAGCGGGTGGACGTTGACGATCTCGCGAAAAGTCATCTGGCCGAGCCTACCGCTTGAACTTCTACCCCTGCGGCATTCGCGGGGTGCAAAGGGATCGCCGCCGTTCCCGGGCGAGAGCCGCCGACATGCGCCTGGTCCGGAAGGCGATACTCCTTCCATGAACGCGCCCCCGCCCGCAAGTCCGCAGCTGTCCCCGTCTCAGCTGGCGACCCTCGCAGAGCTCGGTGAGGAGCGCACGGCGAACGTCGGAGACGTGCTGTATCGCGTCGGCGACCACACCTACCCGTTCATCGCCATTCTCGAGGGTGAGGTCGCGATCGTCGACGCTGCTGGGAACGAGATCATTAACCACGGAAAGTCCGGGTTCCTGGGCGAGCTGAATCTCCTGTCCGGGCAAACAGTCATGGTCACTGCTGTTGTCACGCGGCCGGTGCGTTACATCGCTCTCGACCGCGACACGCTGCGATCGCTGCTCTTCGAGGACGCACAGCTCGGCGACCTCCTCCTCTCGACGTTCATCTCTCGACGGGAGGCTCTGCAGCGCGTCGGCACGATCGGGATCGAGATCGTGGGCCCACGCTCGTCTACAGCGACCATGCAGATGCTCGAATTCGCCCGCAACAATCGCCTGCCGTTTACGTGGCGGGACTCCGAACAGGCTGACACAGCGGGCCTGCCGCTGGTGCGACTGCCGGACGGTGCGGAGATGCGCGGTCCATCGCCGGGTCAAGTCTCTCGGGCGCTGGGAATCGGGCGCGATCTCGAGGCGCGAGAGGAGGTCGACCTACTCGTGGTCGGCGCCGGTCCGGCGGGCCTCTCCGCCGCGGTCTATGGCGCGTCCGAGGGGCTCGACACGCTCGTCGTGGAGAGCACCTCTCTCGGTGGGCAGGCCGGCGCGTCCCGAAGGATCGAGAACTACCTCGGATTTCCGGCCGGGATCAGCGGCAACGAGCTCACGAGCCGGGCGGTAACCCAGGCGCGAAAGTTCAACGCGCGCCTCGCGACGCCGTACCGCGCGCTGTCACTCGAACCGGGCGAGGGACGTCACCTCGTCCGTCTCGAAGCGGAGTACGAGATCGCCGCCCATGCCGTCGTGCTCGCAACGGGCGCACAATACCGACGGCTTCCCGTCGAGGACCTCGCCGACTACGAGGGAATAAGCGTCTTTTACGCGGCCGGCCCACCCGAAGCAGAGCTCGCCGGCGGCTCCCGCGTCGGCGTGATCGGCGGCGGCAACTCGGCCGGGCAGGGAGCCGTCTGGCTCGCTCGCGGCGGCGCACTCGTGACCCTCCTCCATCGGCGCGCGGATCTGCGAGAGACGATGTCGGACTACCTCGTGCGGGACGTCGAGCGCTACGGCGTGGCTGTGCAAGATCGAAGCGAGGTCGCGGGCCTGCACGGCAACGAGGGCAATCTCGAGGCGGTCACGCTTACAAGTGGCGAGCGCTTGCCGTTCTCGTTCTTGTTCCTCTTCCTCGGAGCACATCCCTGCACAGACTGGCTCGACGACGCAGTCGCACGCGATGACGACGGCTTCATCCTCACGGGCGCTGGTCAGAACGGCGACGACCTGCTCACGACCAGCGTTCCAGGCGTCTTCGCGGCCGGTGATGTCCGTTCGGGGTCGAGCAAGCGATGTGCCACCGCCGTGGGCGAAGGTGCGATTGCCGTGCAGCTCGTCCACGCGCATCTCGCCGAGCTTTCGCAGACGCCCCGGTAGAGGTGCACGTGCGGTGCTCCGCCACGGCGGCAAGCTGCGAAAACCAATTGCAAAGCCCGAGCTCGTTGCGGAACTGACCCGCGCGCGCGAGGCCACGCTGCAGCTCGTCGCACCGGTTGCTGACGACGAGTTGGCAGCGCAGATCTCACCGATCATGTCGCCGCTGGTCTGGGACCTCGCGCACATCGGCTGGTTCGAGGAGCAGTGGCTCGTGCGGCGCGTCGGCGGAGATGAACAGACCGACGGGCGCTTCGACGACCTGTACGACGCCTTCCAGCACGTGCGGTCCGAACGGTCGGCGCTGCCGATAATGACCGCGCCGAAGACGCGCGCTTATCTCGACGACGTGCGCCGCCGTGTGCGTGCGAACCTGGAGCGCGTGCGGCTCGACGATCGCGACCCGCTCCTGCGCGACGGTTTCATGTATGGGCTCATCGCGCAACACGAGTTCCAGCACCAGGAGACGATGCTGCAGACGCTGCAGCTCTCCGACCTTGCATATGAGACGCCGCCGCATGACGACTTGCGTGCCCCGTCCGAGCCGGAGGACGTGCTCGTTCCGGAGGGCCCGTTCACGCTCGGGACGAGCGAAGACCCTTGGGCCTACGACAACGAGCGGCCGGCGCACACGGTCGTGCTGCCCGCCTTCAGGATCGAACGCCGTCCGGTGACGAACGGCCGCTACGCGGAGTTCGTCGAGGACGGCGGCTACCGCAAACGCGGCTACTGGAGCGACGACGGCTGGCGATGGCTTCGGGAGGAACGTGTCGAGGAACCGCTCTTTTGGCAGCGCGCAGGCGCAGGCTGGATGCGCCGGCGCTTCGGCCGGCGCGAGCCGGTGCCGCCGGCCGAGCCCGTTCAGCACATCTCGTTCTACGAGGCAGAAGCGGTCGCGGCGTGGGCCGGCAAGCGGCTCCCGGCAGAGGCCGAGTGGGAGAAGGCCGCGCAGGGAGCCGAGTCGCGCGACGGCGCAAACCTCGGGCGTGCCTCGTTCGGACCGCTGCCGGTGACACGGCGCGCAACCAGCTCGGTTGGCTGCGACTGCATGCTCGGCGACGTGTGGGAGTGGACATCTTCCCTGTTCACGGGCTACCCGGGCTTCACTGCCTTTCCGTACACCGAGTATTCCGAGGTCTTTTTCGGCGACGAGTATCGCGCGCTGCGCGGCGGCTCGTGGGCGACCGATCCGCTTGTAGCCCGCGTTACCTTCCGTAACTGGGACTACCCACGACGGCGGCAGATCTTCAGCGGGGTCCGATTGGCGACCGACGCATGAGCACGACAGGGAACGCAACAGTCGAGATTCGCGTGCTCCTCTCGGCGGAAGATCGCGCGACAGCGCTGAGTGAGGAGGCGCGGCGCGGACTAACCTCCACGCCGAAGGAGCTGCCGCCGAAGTGGTTCTACGATGAGCGCGGTTCGGAGCTTTTCGACGCAATCACGCGCCTGCCCGAGTACTACCTGACGGGCGCGGAACGCTCGATCCTCGAGCGGGACGCCGGCGACATCGCCGCGATGACGGAGGCCACCACGCTGATCGAGCTCGGGTCCGGAACCTCGGACAAGACACGTGTCCTACTGAACGCACTCGCGCCGCGAAGCTTCGTGCCCTTCGACGTGAGCGAGGAGACACTGCGGGCAAGCGCGCAATCGCTCGCGCACGAGTACCCAGCGCTCGAGGTCGTCGCGGTGGTCGGCGATTTCGAGCGCCACCTATCGCTTCTGCCGCGCGACGGACGGCGACTGCTCGCGTTCCTCGGCAGCACGATCGGAAACCTCACGCCGGCAAACCGAGCGCTCTTCCTACGCAACGTTGCCTCGATCCTCGACAACAGTGACGCATTCCTGCTCGGCGCCGACCTCATCAAGGATCCCGCGCGTCTGCTCGCGGCGTATGACGACCCGGCCGGCGTTACGCGCGAGTTCAACCTCAACGTGCTCGAGGTTCTGAACCGCGAGCTCGGCGGCGACTTCGACGTTGCGGCGTTCGAGCACGTAGTCCAGTGGAACGCGGATGCGGAGTGGATGGAGATCTCGCTGCGATCTCTGAGGGAGCAGAGGGTGCGGCTGGAGGCCCTCGAGCTCGAGGTCTCGTTCGACGCCGGGGAGCTGATGCGCACCGAGATCAGCGCCAAGTTCCGCGCGCAACGACTCGCAACCGAGCTCGATGCGGCCGCCCTCGCGGTCCGGCGCGTGTGGACGGATGCCGCAGGCGACTTCGCCCTGCTTCTCGCCTCGCCCGGCGAACGCCCGCTAAGGATGCCTGCCGCCGGCATCGCCGCAGTCTTCAGTCGCTAAATAGCCGGGCCAGTCTCGATCTCCGGGACTGGGACGACTTTCACGAGAGTGCAGGCTCGGAGTCTCGGTCTCTGGCTGGCGTGGCCGTTGCCGGTGAGAGCTTGCGGGGGAGAAACAACGCGGCGCCCAGCCCGACGAGGCCGGCTATGCCGAGTACCACCATGGCGAGCGCGTAGGAACGGTTGCCGTCGGCGATTCCGGCGACCAGCACGGTTCCTGCGATTGCGGTTCCAAGGGTCGAACCGAGGTTGGAAATCGCGCGCGAGAGGCCCGAGATCTCGCCTTGCAGCTCCTCCGACCAGCTTGACTGCACCAGGTTCACGGATGGTGTCAGCATCAGGCCGCATCCGAAGCCGATCAGGAAAAGTCCCGGCGCGAACGCCCAAACGCCGGGTCTGCCTGCGACGAGAGCGAGCAGCACGGCGATCCCGATGATCGTCGTGATGAAGCCGGCGATGATCAGTGTTCGCTGGGGGCGCCGCTTGGCGAACCGCTCGGCGCCGAGGGATGAGAGCAGGATTCCTGCGGTCGCTGCCGTGAAGATGACTCCGGTTTGGATCGCGTTGTAACCACGGACGACCTGCAGGTACGCCGACACCACAAACGCAGTTCCGATCAGTAGGAGCCACTGTGCGTTCTGGGTCACGAGGCCAAGGTTTGAGGTGCGGTTTCGGAACAGATCGGTGGAGAGCAGCGGCTCTTCGCCTCTGCGCTCTTTCGCGCGGATGTGCAGGAAGAAGCCCACGAGGAAGACGGCGCCGACCGCGACGAACACGACGGTCCACGCGGCGTAGTCGGCTGCGACCTGAATGCCCATGACGACGAGCACGAGCCCGAGCGCCGAGAGGACCGCGCCGGTCGTATCGGGACGGCTGTTCGGGTCGGCTGGGAGCGGGTCCCTGAGCGTGCGTGCGAGGAAAAGGATCACGGCGATGACGAGCGCCTGGAAGACGAAGGAAGCCCGCCAGCTGATCGCTGTGGTGATGAGGCCTCCGATCAACGGCCCCGTCGCCGCTCCGATGCCGCCCATGCCACTGATTGCGCCGAAGGCACGGGCGCGCGATGTGACGTCGTCGTACAGGAGTGTGGTGAGGATGTAGACCGGCGGGATCAGCATCGCCGTGCCAATCCCTTCGAGGATCGAGTTCCCGAGGATCAAGACTCCCAAGCTCGGCGATAGCGCGCTGATGACCGCGCCCACGGCGTAGACCATGAGCCCGATGGTGAAGCATCGCTTCCGTCCCCAACGGTCGCTCAACTTCCCGCCCGGGATCATCAGAGCAGCCATTACCAGCAGGAACACGGTGATCGCGGTCTGTACACCCTTGACTGTGGTGTCCAGGTCGTTGCTGATGTCAGTGATCATGACGTTCATGTTCGAACCAGCGAAGCTGCAGATGAACTGCGCGAGCGCGAGCGGAATCAGCATCCGCCGAAGAGCCTTCGACGGCGGCGACGCGTCGATCTCGACTGCGGCCGCGCTCGTGCCGATGTCAGCCACCGCCTCGTCCCTCCCAGGTTCGAAAATGGGCGCCGCGATCGAGCCTAGGTAGCGTCCTCATCCAAGCATCATCCCGAGGGGACGATCGCGCCTTACGGCTCGCCAATCACCGTCCTAGTCGGTCGCGTCGAGAGCCCTGGTCATTGCTCTGGAACTCGATCAGCGAGAATCGTCGCCGCAGCCTCGCGGTCGCTTTCGTCGATCACGACGTCAACTCCGCCGGCTAGCGCAAAGGGGTAGGCACCGCCGGCGTCGTCTGCTGCCACACGCGCGGCGATGCCCGCGGAAGCGAGAAGCCCGAGGACGACCTCGGCATCCTCGCGCGTCCGAAATGTGGCGATTGCGATCTCGCGCGCCATCTCACCCCATGAAAGCGTCGACCTTGTCGGCGAAGACTGCAGGGTACTGGAAGAGGACGCCGGTCCCCGTCATGGTTGCTCGATTCGGTATGGCCGCGATTCGTCTGCGAGGAGCACGATGGCGTCTTCAGCTTTCGCTTCGTCGACGCGCAGCCGCGCGCCGTCCGTCTTGCCCTGGTCGTTCCCCTGGTTGGACACCCTGCCGACCCGCCGAGGCAACGGCTTCCTCGACGCCTGACCCAAGGCGCGTCGACGGTTCTACGCTGACGAGGTGACGACGAGTTCGGTGCGACCGGTCGTTCTTCGGAACGGCGTCGAGATCGAGGACCCCCTGAGTGTCGCGCTCGGTTTCGTCGAGGCTCACTGGCATTACGACGCAAGCGACCCTTCGCGACCGACGTCGTTCGGCGAGCCGGACCTCAGGCTCGCGAACCGGGGCGGCGCTCGCATCTCGGCGGCCGAGATCGCGGCGATCCTCGAGCGGCGCCGCGCGATCGAGCGAGCTCTACGGGCGATCGCTCCCGATGCTTCGCTCACTCGAGCGGCCAACTCGCTGCCGTGGCAGCCCCTGAGGCAGCTCTTCGACGCATTCGCGGACATCCGAGGAGTCGGGCTCTCGAAGATGACGAAGGCGCTGCACCGCAAGCGAGCAGCGCTGATCCCCTTGCTCGACAGCGTCGTCCAGAAGTACCTCGTGGACGACGACCTAGGAGCCCAGGCACCGTTCGGAGAGCGCGCGCTCGGGCTCGTTCGAGGCTACAAACGCGACGTGGACCGCAACCGTGCGGCACTGCGAGCGGTGCGGCAGGAGCTCGCGCGGCGCCGTTACGGGCTCACCGAGGTGCGAGTCCTCGATCTGCTGATCTGGTCCGTCGAGGCTGCGCCCCGCGAAGTAGACCAGGGTCTTTGATGGGCGACGTTCACCGGAAGCCGACGGACGGCTACGACACGGCACCCCTCGCCGGCGACTTCGTCCGGCTGATGGCCACGGTCTAGTCGACCCCCAAAAACCTAGCAGGCGCTTCGTCCGCGGAGTAACGCTTGCTTCTTGCACTCAACAGGCTGTGGACGGCTTGTGGAAAGCGTCAGGCCTCGCCGCCGGCGCGCCCCCTGCTGAACCGTAGGCGGGCCGCTAGGGAACGAGGGAGATCCGGGACGGCACCTTGGTCGTCGTCGCTGGACGGTTCGACCTGTGCCGCCTTCGCATTCCAAAGATCGATGTGGAGAGCCTCGACCTCCTCGATCAGTAGGAGGATCGCCTTGCCGGTGGCTCGCAGCTCGTCGGTCTCCGCACTCGCCAGCCCCGATCCCCAGCGTCGCAGCTGGTCGATCTTGTGCTCGTCCAGACGCTCGCTCAGGTTCCCTCCCATCGGTTCAACCCCTGACCATCACAGGTCGACGCCCATCTGTCCATTCATAGCCTGTCAGTGCGCCGAAAATCGGAGCGGCGCCAGGGAGTTGCGGCTGGGTGCGGCGCAGTACCAAGATCGTGGACGGCACGTAGGCATAGCGGCGTATGCGAGGAACATCCGCCCTCTCTTCCGGGACCGCGACCTCACGTCGATGTCGTTCCCCTTCGACCTTTCCTCCTGCGAGGGGTTCCCACACTCTCAGCGGACGCAAAG
>JBKOWS010000054.1:0-10416 GCA_046724565.1 Actinomycetota bacterium
CTGACCGAGCTGCGCGACCGGTTGGGCGAGCTCGCCGGCGACGAGTCGGTGCGCGTCGTGATTCTTGTCGGCGCAGGCGAGAAGGCATTCGTCGCCGGCGCGGACATCAAGTACATGAGCGGCCTCGACGTCACTGCAGCCAAGGAGTGGGGCGCACTCGGACACGAGACCGGCCGTCTGTTGGAGACGATGCCGAAGCCGACGATCGCGGCCGTCAACGGGTTCGCGCTGGGCGGCGGTTGCGAGCTGGCGCTGGCGTGTGACATCCGCTACGCGGCGAGCACCGCCAAGCTCGGTCAGCCCGAGGTGAACCTCGGAATCATCCCGGGCTGGGGCGGCACTCAGCGACTCGCGCGCGTGTGCGGTCTCGGAATTGCCAAGGACCTGATCTTCACGGGTCGGCTCGTGTCCGCGGACGAAGCGCTGCGTATCGGGCTCGTCAACGACGTCCACGATCCTGTGCTCGAGAAGGCGCGCGAGACGGGGGCATTGCTCGCGTCGAAGAGCCCGGTTGCGCTTCGCGCGATGAAGGAGCTGGCGAACAGGTCCCTCGGCGGCGACCACGACGACAACCTCGCCGCGGAAGGCGAGACCTTCAGCGAGCTCTTCGCGACCGCGGACGCCAGGGAAGGCTTGACCGCGTTCGTCGAGAAGCGCGACCCGGTGTTCCGCGGCAGCTGAGCCTCACCCGAGCTGAGTCAGCTGGATGAGTGCGGCGTTCAGAACGTCGTCGTCACCGCGCTCGGCTTTTAGCGTCGCCGGCGCCGGCAGCGTCCAAACGACGACCTTGTCGCCCTTCTGGGCGAGGGTCAGGCTCGAGACAGCTCGCGACGTTCCTGTCGGACCGAGGCTCTGCAGAAGGGCAGTCTCTGGAACGGCGAGCGCGATCGTGCGATTGACTTGGTCAGCGTCAGAGCGGAGGGCCACGTCTGTGAGGTCTGCACGTTCATGACGAGCCGATCCGACGGCTGCACTGACCAGGGTGCCGGTGAGCGTGAGCGCCCTGATGCGGTCCGCCGGGGCGGGGAGCGCCGAAGTCGTCGGTGTCGCGCTCGAAGGGTCGGACGGTACCAAGCGTCTCGGTTTCCGTCACCCCTGAGTAGAGTCCTCCGCGCATGAAGATCGCCGTGTGCGTCAAGCAGGTCCCCGAGGGGGCGAGCCGGATCGACGCGGAAACCAAGCGGCTCGACCGCTCGGGCGAGGGCGCGCTCAATCCCTTCGACGCGAATGCGGTGGAGGAAGCTCTCCGGCTCAAGGAGGCTGCCGGCGACGGCGAGATCGTGCTCGTCTCGATGGGGCCGGCCAAGGCACAGGACGCGCTGCGGAAGGCACTCGCGATGGGCGCGGACCGCGCCATTCTCATCAGCGACGACGGGGCCGCCGGCGCGGATCTCGTCGCCACGAGCAAGGCGCTGGCCAGAGCGCTCGAGCGCGAAGGTGCCGACCTCATCCTCTTCGGCCAGCAGGCGGGCGATTCGGACGGTGCCGTGCTGTGGGCCGCGGTCGCCGACCGCGTGCGTCTGCCGGTGATCTCGCAGGCCGCGGAGGTCACGCACGACGGCGCGAAGGTGACGGTCAAGCGTCAGACCGAGTTCGGCTACGACGTGATCGAAGCGCCGTTGCCGGCCGTCGTGGCGGTGTCGGATGCGATCAACGAGCCGCGCTATCCGTCGCTCAAGGGGATCATGGGCGCGAAGTCGAAGCCGCAGGAGACGCTGTCGCTCGCGGACATCGGCGCCGGACAGCTCCTGTCACGCACCGAGGTCTACGCCTTGAACGATCCGCCGGCGCGCGGTGAGTCGCGGAAAATCGAGGGCGACGGGAACGCTGCGCAGGCGATCCTCGACTTCCTTGCGGAAAAACGTCTCGTATGAGCACGCTCGTCTTCCTCGAGCACCACGGTGATGAGCTGCTCAAGTCTTCGCTCGCCGTGCTCTCGAAAGCCGCGAGTCTCGGCGACGAGGTCTCCGGGGTCGTGATCGGCGCGAACGTGCGCGGACTAGCCGAGCAGGCGGGGAACTTCGGTGCGACGAAGGTTTACGTGGCCGAGGACCCGCAGCTCGAGGCGCCGTTGCCACAGCCGCGCGTGGACGTGCTCGCGCGACTGGTCGGTGACATGGGAATCGACACGGTGCTGTTGGCCAACTCGGTGCTCGCAGCGGACGTCGCTGCGGGCCTCGCCGCACGCCTCGACGCGGGTCTCAACTGGGACCTCGTCGACGTGACGC
Source organism: Actinomycetota bacterium (assembly GCA_046724565.1). GTDB lineage: Bacteria > Actinomycetota > Thermoleophilia > Gaiellales > Gaiellaceae > 3-1-20CM-4-69-9. The sequence goes on from JBKOWS010000054.1 coordinate 2,229, forward strand.
AGGAAGAGGGCAGGCTCGTCGGCAAGCGGCCCGCTCTGCAGGACTCCGTCTACGTCGACGTCGGGTGGACTTCCGAGCCACGCCTGGCGCTCTTCCGCCCGGGCTCCTTCGATCCAACCGAAACGGGCGGAACCGCGGACTTGGAGGATCTGCAGGTCAGCCTCGAGGACTTCTCCACGACCGCGCGCATGGTCGACCAGGCGCACGAGGAGAGCGAAGGTCCCTCGATCGAGGACGCGCCCGTGATCGTCGCCGGCGGCCGAGGGCTCGGCGGCCCCGAGAACTTCGCCCTCGTCGAGGAGCTCGCCAAGGCGCTCGGCGGTGCGGTCGGAGCGACTCGCGCGGTCGTCGACGCAGGCTGGTATCCGTACGCGGCGCAGGTCGGCCAGACCGGCAAGACCGTTGCGCCGAAGCTCTACATCGCCTGCGGTATCTCGGGCGCGATCCAGCACAAGGTCGGTATGCAGAGCTCGGGCGTGATCGTGGCGATCAACAAGGACCCGAACGCCCCGATCTTCGAGTTCGCGGATCTCGGTGTTGTGGGTGACGTGCACGCGATCGTGCCGAAGCTGACCGAGCTCGTTAAGCAGCGCAAAGGCGGATGACGAAGCCGTCGGACGTTCCACCGCCGTTCCGGGCGGCGGACTACATCGCTCCACCGACCGATCCGGCGAACCTGCGCATCGAGGTAGGAGTCCTGATCGTCGGCGCAGGTCCAGCGGGCCTTGCGTGTGCGATTCGCCTCGGCCAACTCCTTGAGGACGCACCGGAGATCAGGGAGCGGCTCGGCGAGGTCCCCGTGGCCGTGCTCGACAAGGGGAAGCAGGTCGGTTCGCACCTCCTTTCCGGCGCGGTCGTCAATCCGCGGGCACTCCGTCGGCTCTTCAAGGGTCGCAAGCGGATCGACGAGATGCCGTTCTACGGTCCGGTCGAGCACGAGTCGGTCTACTTCCTCACGCGGGGCAACGCGCTTCGCATCCCGACGCCGCCGACGATGAAGAACGACGGCAACTACGTGGCTTCGCTGTCGCGCCTCGGTCGCTGGCTCGCCGAACAAGCCGAGGAGGGCGGCGCGATGATCCTGCCGGAAACGGCAGGGGTGAAGCTCCTTGTCGCGGACGGTCGCGCGCGTGGTGTGCGGACCGGCGACAAGGGACGCGGACGCGACGGCGAGCAGCTCGGGAATTTCGAGCCGGGCGCGGACGTCGTCGCCCGTGTCACCGTCCTGGCAGAAGGGACGCAGGGCCACCTCACCGGCGTGGCACTCGACCGCTTTTCGCTCTCCGGCGCCAACCCTCAGGTCTGGGCGCTCGGTGTCAAAGAGGTCTGGAAGGTCGCGCCGCCGCTCGACCGCATCATCCACACGATGGGCTGGCCGCTGCGCGCCGGGGCGAAGTACCGCGAGTTCGGCGGTTCGTTCATCTACCCGATGGGCGACGACATGCTTACGCTGGGCATGGTCGTCGGGCTCGACTATCGCGATGTCGAGCTCTCAGTCCACGACTTGCTGCAAGAGCTGAAGACGCACCCGTTCGTCCGCAGACTGCTGGAAGGCGGAGAGCGGCTCGAGTGGGGAGCGAAGACGATTCCGGAGGGCGGCTTTCTCGCACTGCCCAAGCGGTTGCATGCACCCGGGCTGCTTATCTGTGGCGACGGCGCGGGGCTCGTCAACGTGCCCGCGCTAAAGGGGATCCACTACGCGATCGAGTCGGGCTCGCTGGCGGCCGAGGCTGCGTTCGGAGCCTTGCAGCGAGGACAAACGCCGTGGACTCCGGGTGCGTTGTCGGCGTACGACGAAGCGCTCGAGCAGAGCTTCGTCTGGAAGGACCTGCAGGAGGTGCGCAACATGCGCCAGGCCTTCGGGCACGGGTTCTGGCTCGGTGGTGCGCTCGCGGGGATGATGACCGCGACGAAGGGCCACTTTCCGCCCGGCAACATGCGAACGGAACGCGACGCGGACGTGGAGCCAATCCGCACCGGCCGTGCCCAGTCCTATCCCGCGCCGGACGGAAAGCTGACCTTCGACAAGCTCTCGTCGGTCTTCGCCTCCGGCAACAAGACGCGCGACGACCAGCCGAGCCACATCCTCGTTCGGCGTGAAGTTCCGAGGGACATCGCCGACCTCTGGACCTCCATGTGTCCCGCGCAGGTGTACGAGCCGTCGGAGAGCGGCGTGACCGTAACGCCTTCGAACTGCGTCCAGTGCGGGGCGATCACGGCGAAGGGAGGCCGACTCACTCCACCGGAGGGCGGCAGCGGGCCCGAGTACACGCAGACCTAGTGAGCGAGCGCAACGTCCTCAAGGTAGTCGACGCTTTCTATCGCTCCTTTCTTGCGGGAGATCGCAATGCGCTCGCCGAGGTGGTGGTGCCAAAAGCGGCTTGGATCGTCCCGCTCGACTCGATCGTCTCCGGCGCGCACACTGGGCCTGACGGGATCGTCGCGCTGAGACGCATGCTCCACGAGCTCACGTCGGGAACCTGGCGGCCCCTGCGTGATGACAGCGTCGACATCGCGACGAGCCAGTGGCACGGCGTGATCATGGATCGCTTCCAGGCAGAGCGCGGCGAACGTCGACTCGACTCCCATGAGGCGGTCATCGTCGCCGTCGAGCAGGACCGAATCGTGCGCATCTTCCATTACCTACACAACCCCGCGGGGTTCGCGGCGTTCTGGTCGCGCTGAGCGGAAACCGCCTCGCCGTTTCCGAGGTAGTACCCCTCATGCGAAGACGACTGACATTGCTGTTCGCGCTCGCGGCGCCGTTCATCCTGGCTGGCTGCGGTAAGGGGAAGTACTAGCGCGCTGTATCCTGAGCGGAGCGCGATGAGGCTCGCGCCTAACCGCCCTCGCGGGCTGATGGCCTCTACCGAACGTCAACCGACGATCAGTAGGAGGTCACGTGGATCCGGTTCAGCTCGCAGCAGTCCTCGCCGCAGTCGTGCTCGTCGCCAGCATGCTCTCCGTCGAGCTCGGCGTTACGGTCGCGTTGCTGGAATTGACGCTCGGCGTCTTCGCGGGAAACGTCTTCCACCTGCAGTCACAGGAGTGGCTCGACTTCATCGCCAAGTTCGCTTCGATCGTGTTGACGTTCCTGGCCGGCATGGAAGTCGACCCGGCCTACATGCGGCGCCGTCTCGGCCCTTCCGTCGGGATCGGTGTGGTGTCCTTCCTCGGCCCGTTCGTTTTTGCCTCGACCGTCGCCTACTTCCTGCTCGACTGGACCGTACGCGGATCGCTGATTGCAGGTACGGCGCTGTCCACGACGTCTCTGGCAGTGGTCTACGCGGTGCTCGTCGAGCGCGGACTGACCGACACCGGCGTCGGAAAGCTCTTGATGAGCGCGACGTTCGTGACCGATCTGTGCACCGCGCTTGCGCTGTCGGGGATCTTCATCAAGCCGAACCTCTGGTTCCCCGTCTTTCTCGCTGTCTCCCTGTTCCTGATCCTCGCCCTTCCACGGCTCGCTCCCTGGTTCTTCGGTCGCTACGGGAACCGGGTGATCGAGCCGGAGATCAAGCTCGTTTTTCTGTGCCTCCTCGGGTTGATGGTTCTGGCAGACGCGTCGAACGGGCACGCCGTTCTGCCCGCGTTCGTCCTGGGCCTTGTCATGAGCCGGCACTACCAGGAGCATCGTGAAGAGCAGAAGCGGATGCGTGTCGTCGCATTCGCCTTCTTGACTCCGTTCTTCTTCATCAAGGGCGGCATGAACGTGTCGATCGGCGCAGTGGTTGGCAATCTCGGACTGCTGGCCGTCCTGCTCGCCGCCAAGATGGTTCCGAAGCTGGGCTTCGTCTATCCGCTTGCACGCCGCGCCGATCGCCGGCACGGGACGTTCACGACGCTGCTCATGAGCACCGGCCTGACCTTCGGGACGATCTCGTCGACGTACGGCCTGACCGCGGGAATCATCGACAAGACCCAGTTCTCGCTTCTGGTCACCGTCGTCGTCCTCTCCGCCGTGGTGCCGACGGCGATTGCCGAGCGGTGGTTCCTTCCCGATGCGGAACGAGAGCGACGAATCGATCGCCGCCTCGCGTATGCGGAGAGCGAGGAATACGTCTAGGGCGCGGCGGAAAACCGCCAGACGTCCGACCCGGCAAAGTTCGTCACCCACATATCGCTCCCGGCGACGGCGATCGACAACGCACCATCGCCGGCCGGTGTCACGTCGATCACACGGTTCGTCACGGGATCGATGCGAGTGATCGTGTCTCGCTCCTTCTCCGCGACCCAGATCGTTCCGTCAGGTGTGGCGGCGACCCCGGCGGGAGTCCCGCCGATCCGGAAGCTCGCGATGACGTGACCGTCGGCCGCGTCGACGCGCACGGCATAGCCGTCGGAGGTCGTCGTCCAGAGCGAGCCGCCGAGCGCAGAGATAAAGCCGGCCCCGGCATGGCCGATCGGCACACGCGTGATCGTGTGTCTCGCGATGTCGACGCGCGCGAGCGTCCTGCCCGTTCGGCCGAAGGCGACCCAGAGAGTTCGGCCGGTTCGAGCGAGCCCTGAGGGATTCCCGGGAAAGCGATAGACGCGGGTCATGCGGTTCGTGCGCGTCGAGATCTGGGTGACGTGTCCGTATTCGAAGCTCGAGACCCAGACCTGGCCCGGTCCAGCCGCCAGATGGGCGGGCCAGTGGGAGACGCCGAAGCGCGCGAGGATTCGTCCGCGTCGCGGGTCGATGCGATACACGACGTCCGTCTTGTCACTGGCGACCCAGACCGACCCTGCCGCGACGATGACCGGGCAGATGCCCCGGGCGATCCGAATGCGTTGCGTCACGCGGTTGGCGACAGGGTCGATCCGCACGAGCCGGCCCGTCGCATGGACGGCAACCCAGATCGAGCCGAACCCGGAGGTGGCCCCGCAGGGCCCGGGGCCGGTCGGAACCTTCGCCAGGACGCGCGGCCTGGCGGCCGGCGCGGACATCGGCAGAAGCGCAGCCAGCACGATCGTGAGCCAGAGTCGCGGCACTGGACCTCCTACACCCGGTGCGACCCGGGGGTTCCACCCTACGATGTCACCGTGGCTACCACTGATTCGCTGCTCTCTCTCGACGACGTCTACGGCGCGACAGAGCGCATCGGCGACCGCCTTCACCGAACACCACTCGTTCGCTCCGCGACGCTGTCCAACCGCATCGGCGCCGACGTTCACTTCAAGGGCGAGCTCTTCCAGCGCACGGGATCCTTCAAGCCGCGCGGCGTGCTGAGCAAGCTCGCCACGCTGTCCGACGAGCAGAAACGTCGCGGCCTCATCTCAATTTCGGCCGGCAACCACGCCCAGGCGCTGGCCTACGCGTCCGCAGTGGAGAACCTCGACGCTCTGGTCGTGATGTGGCGTGACGCAAGCCCGATCAAGATCGCCGCGGCCCGTGGGTACGGCGCGACGGTCGACACCGAAGCGCCCGACAAAGACGCTGCCTTCGAGCGCCTCGAGCAGCTGATCGAGGAGACCGGGCGAACACTGGTCCATCCGTTCAACGATCCGCTCGTGATGGCGGGGCAGGGGACCGTCGGCCTGGAGATGCTCGAGGATGCTCCTGAGGCTGAGGTCGTCCTCGTCCAGGTCGGCGGCGGCGGGCTCGTCTCGGGAATCGCCACAGCGGTCAAGGGAATCAAGCCGGACGCGCGCGTGATTGCGGTCGAGCCTGAACGGTCGCCGGCGCTCCACGAGGGACTGAAGGCCGGCCATCTCGTTCACGTCGAGGCGGAATCGGCTGCCGACGGCCTCAACGGTCCGTTCGCGGGTGAGAACTGCATCGCGGTGTGTTCCGAGCTCGGAGTTGAATCCGTCCTCGTCACCGAGGCAGAGCTTCAGGCGGGCTTCCACTTCATGTACGGCCGGATGAAATGGGCGTGCGAGCTCGCCGGAGCGGCCACGGCAGCCGCTCTCCTGGCCGGAAGGGTGGAGCTCGAACCAGGTCAGACGGTCGCCGCAGTCGTCTCGGGGGGCAACGTCGCTCCCAAAACGGCCGCTGCTATCCTGGCTTCAGATGAAGCCTGACATCCATCCCGACTACGTCCTCGCGACCGTCACGTGTTCCTGCGGGAACACGTTCCAGACCCGTTCGACGCGGCCCGAGCTGCACGTCGAAATCTGCTCGAACTGCCATCCGTTCTACACCGGCAAGCAGAAGCTGGTCGACACGGGCGGTCGCGTTGAGCGCTTCCAGCGCCGCCTCGAGAAGGCCGGCGGCGCGCGCCGCGGCTAGCTCGCTCCAATGACCACAGTCGGGGGACAGGCCGTCCTCGAGGGCGTCATGATGCGCGGCCCTCGGCGCCGCTCGCGGTGCCGAGTTTCAGGACACGCGAGCTCGCTCGCGTGTCCGTCTGCGGTCGCACACCTGCACGCTCTCCGAAAGCGAGCCAACTCTTGACCACCGTCGGAGGACAGGCTGTGCTTGAAGGCGTCATGATGCGCGGCCCCTCGAACTGGGCTGTGGCCGTTCGCAAGCCGGACGGCGATATCGCGCACGTCAACCAGCCGATCACCTCGCCGATGGCGCGGCACCGGCTCCTCCGTCTGCCAATCGTCCGCGGCGTGATTGCGCTCGGCGAGTCCCTGGCGATCGGGTTCCGTGCGCTCGCGATCTCCGCGAACTACCAGGCGCAGACGGAAGGCAAGGAGGGCGAGGAAGGGGAGGAGGTCGCCACCGAACTCACGCGCGGACAGCTGATCTTCGCGTTTGCAATCGCAATCGGCTTCGCGGTCCTCCTTTTCAAGGTTTCGCCCGCGTTGATCACCGACTGGATCGGGATCGACGCGGGCTGGTTCGTGATCGTCGAGGGCGCGATCCGGGTGACGATCTTCGTCCTCTACCTTCTGCTGATCTCACTTCTCCCGGACCTGCGACGCGTGTTCCAGTATCACGCGGCCGAGCACAAGGCGATCAACGCCTACGAGGCGGGTGAGGAGCTCGAGCCCGAGATCGTCCAGCGCCACAGCCTCATCCACCCGCGCTGCGGGACGGCCTTCCTGCTCTGGGTGATGGTGATCGCCATCTTCGTATTCGCGTTCTTCGGCCGGCCCACGTGGTACTGGCTGATCGCGACGCGCATCCTGCTCTTGCCCGTAATCGCCGGGATCGCGTACGAGTTGATCCGTTTTGCGGGCAAGCACACGGACAACCGGATCCTGATGACCTTGCTCGCGCCGGGTCTCTGGTTGCAGCGCCTGACCACGCGTCAGCCGTCGCTCGACCAGGTCGAAGTATCGATCCGTGCGCTCAAGGAGGTGCTCGCGCTCGAAGGCCGGAGCGAGACGGACGCACGCAAAGTTGAAGTGATGGCGTAGCGTGCCCCGCGTCCAGCGCGAGGCAAACGTCAGCTGGGACGGCAATCTGGCGCGTGGAAGCGGGAGCATTACCGCCGCGTCAACTGCGTTCGACGGCCTGCCGTTCTCGCTCGCTTCGCGGGTCGAAAGGCCCGATGGAAAGACCAGCCCCGAGGAACTGCTCGCCGCAGCGCACGCGGCATGCTACGCGATGTCGCTCGCGGGCGAGCTCACCGGTGCAGGCTCCCCGCCTGACCACCTCGACGTGACCGCGACGGTGACGCTGGATGAAGTCGAGGATGGCTCGCACCGGATCGTCGCCTCGGACGTCGTCGCCCGCGCGCGCGTCGCAGCGGTGGAGGAGCGAGAATTGCAGCGGGTTGCGGACCTGGCCGACCGGGGATGTCCCTTCTCGACATTGATCAAGGCAAGTGGGCGGGTGACCGTGCACGCGACACTCGAGGGAGGAACGGATGGCGACTGATCGCAAGGCGCAGGTGACGTGGGAAGGCGACCTGATGCACGGGCACGGACGGCTCGAGACGGTGACGAGCGGCGCTCTCGGTGGGTTGGACGTCAGCTGGCCGGCGCGCTCGGAGGAGCCGGGCGGCCTGACCAGTCCCGAGGAGCTGATCGCGGCCGCGCATGCGACCTGCTTCTCGATGGCGCTCTCGAACGGGCTGGCCCAGGCCGGACACGCGCCCGAGGAGCTCGAGACCTCGGCCACCGTGACCTTCCAGCCGGGGAAGGGAATCACGAAGGTCGCGCTCTTCGTTGTCGGGCGGGTTCCGGGAATGGACGAAGGGGAGTTCGAGCAGGCGGCCGGCCAGGCGAAGGAGAACTGTCCGGTCTCGAAGGCCCTGGCGGGCGTCCCTGAGATCAGCCTGACCGCCCGTCTCGACCACTAACCTGG
>JBKOWS010000056.1:0-11427 GCA_046724565.1 Actinomycetota bacterium
GCGCCGCGGCGAAACGCCCCCACTCCCCTTCCGGCGCAGGTTCTAACGGGCCCCGGAAAACCTCGCGGAAGCGCTCGACCCGCGCGCGCGCGGCTTCCATCGTCTCGTCGGAGAAGTCGATCGGCTTGGACCAGTGGGCGCCGAGGAAGTAGACCAGGATGGTCTCGGGCCCCCAGCGCTCGAGCACATCGTGCAGGGACGCGACGTTTCCGACCGACTTCGACATCTTCTCTCCGACGAACTCGAGCATCCCGTTGTGCATCCAGAGCTGCGCGAAGTCGCGCCCCGCCGCCTGGGACTGCGCGCGCTCGTTCTCGTGGTGCGGGAAGACGAGATCAAGCCCGCCGAGGTGGATCTCGAACCGCGGGCCGAGGAACTTCTCCGCCATCGCCGAGCACTCGATGTGCCAGCCCGGACGGCCGCGGCCCCACGGTGAGTCCCAGGACGTGTCCTCCCCTTCCTTCGTCGCCTTCCAGAGCGCGAAGTCGCGCGGATCCTCCTTGAGCGGGCTCCGGTCTTCGTCGTCCTCGAGCTGGTCGAGCCGCTGGCCCGACAAACGCCCGTACTCGGGAAAGCGCGCGACCCGGAAATAGACATCGCCTCCTGCTTCGTACGCGAACCGGTCGCGCACGAGCTCCTCGATCAGCTCGATGATCTCCGCGATTGTCTCGGTGGCCTTCGGCTCCTGGTCCGGCCGGCCGAGCCCGAGGCGCTCCGTGTCCTCGATGTACCACTGCGAAGCCTGTGCCGCGAGCTCCGCACTTCTTCCCGGCGCAGCGTCGTAGATCTTGTCGTTGACGTCGGTGATGTTCTCCACCAGCGTGGCGTCGTAGCCGCGTTCCGCGAGCCAGCGACGGAGCCACATCGAGATCACGAACGGGCGCGCGTTGCCGATGTGGATGCGCTGGTAGACGGTCGGGCCGCACGTGTACATGCGGATCGGACCGGGCGCGGGCGGAAGCTCCTGCTTCCCGCGTGTCAGCGTGTCATAGAGCCGCATCGATCCTGCGCAGCGCCTCGTCTCGCGGCAGCGCTGCGATTACCGTCCAGAGCTCGGGACCACGCGGTTGGCCGGTCAGCGCCATGCGGAGCGCCCGAAGGTCGCCGCCGACGGCCTTGAGCTCGCGCACCAGCGCACGCGCATCGACGTTTCCGTTGGAGCGGTCGAGCAGTTCCTTGAAGCGCGCCAGCGTCTCCGGCGATTCGCCCTTGGCGGGGGCGGGTGGAGTGAGGATCGCCTGCGCGTACGCACGCGCTTCCTCGAGGTCACGTGCTCCGCGCAGCGCGGGTGCGACCTCGACAGGGGCGCCGGCTCGCTCCGAGAGCTCCTCGTCGCTCATGGCCTCGATCGCCTCGATCGCGAGCCGCCTGATGCGCGGGAGGTCGTAGTGAACGTCGTGCTGTGGGACGCCGAGTTCCTCGAGGTATTGGCGCACGGCCTCTCCAGGGATGCCGGCCTCGCGAAGCGACGCAACGGTCGCGCCGGGGGCGCGCTTGGCCAGCTTCTTGCCGTCCTCGCCGAGGATCAGTCCGTGGTGGATGAACTCGGGAGGTTTCGCGCCGAGCGCCTGGAATAGGCGCCGGTGCAGATCCTCGTTCGGACGGTGGTCGAAGCCGCGCACGACGTGCGTAATGCCGAAGTCGGCGTCGTCGACGACGCTGGCGAGGTGGTACGTGGCCGTGCCGTCCTCCCGCAGCAGTGTGATTCCGTCGAACCGGTCGCCGAGAGGCGCCGCGGCCTCACGGTAGCGCTCCTGCCGCTCGCTCTGTCGCACCGGCCCTTCGTCCCAGTGGAGGCCGAGCCACTCGAGGTCGCGGATGATCTCGTCCTCACCGCCGGGGACGTTTCTCTGCGGATCGGTGTCGTCGATCCGGAGGAGCATCCAGTCGCCGAGCGTGCGGTTGGCGACCGCGCTGAGGGCGTTCCCGACGTGGAGAGATCCCGTTGGGCTTGGAGCGAAGCGGACTCTCTTCATCTGCGGCCCAGTCTAGAGTCCGAGCCCGTGGAGTCCGCCTTGCTCGCCTGGTTCGCGGAGCACGGCCGCGACCTGCCGTGGCGTCGGACGCGAGATCCCTACGCCATCCTCGTCTCCGAGGTCATGCTGCAGCAGACGCAGGTCGAGCGAGTCATCCCGAGGTACCTGGCGTGGCTCGAGCGCTGGCCCTCCGTTGAGGCGCTCGCGTCGGCGCCGGTGGCGGAGGTGATCCGAGCCTGGCAGGGGCTCGGCTACAACCGGCGTGGCCTCAACCTGCATCGGGCAGCTCAGCAGATCGCGGCAGACGGTTGGCCGGACGATCTGACCCGGCTCCCCGGTGTGGGGCCGTACACCGCCGCGGCCGTGGGGAACTTCGCGCTGGGCCGCCCGGTTCTTCCGGTCGACACGAACGTGAGCCGTGTGCAGGAACGCACCGGCGGGCGGTTTTCTCCTGCGGCCGCACAGGCGCTGATGGATCTCGGGGCGACGGTCTGCCTCGCGCGAGTTCCGCGCTGCGGCGCGTGTCCGCTGGCAAACGGCTGTCCCTCGCGCGGGCGGCGTTACGAGCCGCTGCGCAAACAATCTCGTTACGAAGGCTCGTTCCGGCAACGTCGCGCCCAGACGTTGCGGCTCGTCGCGGAGTCCGAGCGAGAGTTGGAGGATCTCGACCATGAAGCAGTCCACTCCCTGGCCCGGGACGGGCTCGTGGAACTCGGACCCAGTGGAACGAAAGTCACACTTCCGTAGCCGTGTCCGCGCGCGCTACTCGGCCGGAGAAGGGGGAGCGGACTTGACCCGACCGGCTACGATCCGCCCGTGACCGCAGACATCTGGTTCTACCTCTTCCCGCTCTACATCCTCGGCGGTCTGCTGGTCGTGCTGGGCATCTTCGCGGCGCTTGGCCGAATCAAGGGCGGGCGTTATCTCAGGCCGATCGTGACGGGGCTGATGAAGCTTCCGCTGATTGGCCGGCTGATGAGAAAGGCCTCTCAGGCTGCACTGGAGCGGCAGAACCCCGAGCTCGCCAGCGCGGTCAAGAAGCTGGAGCGATCGGGGGTCGCCAAAGACCCGATGCGAGCGCAGCAGGCGCTCTCTCGGCTGAGCGCCTCGGAGCGGCAGGCTTACCTCGACGCGACCGCGGACCAGACGGAGAACATCGCCCAGAACCGCCAGATGCGCCGGCAGCTGGAACGCGCCCGCAAGGGCAAGCGCCGCTAGCGGGTCGCTTCTACCAGCGCGACCGCCTGGGCGGCAAGGCCTTCGCCCCGCCCCGTGAACCCGAGCCGGTCGGTCGTCGTCGCGCGCACGCTGACGGGCGCATTGACGATCTCGCCAAGCACGCGCTCGAGCTCCGTACGGCGATCGGCGATCCGTGGCTGCTCCCCGACTAGGATGCAATCCGCGTTCACCACCGCGTACCCCGCGTCGCGAACTTGGGCCACGGCGTCGCGGAGGAGATCGAGCGACGAGATCCCGGCGGGCGTCGACGCGTCGGAGGGAAACAAGGAGCCGATGTCCCCGAGACCCGCGGCTCCGAGCACTGCGTCGATCAGCGCGTGGGTGATCACGTCGCCGTCCGAATGGCCCGCCAGCCCACGGGGTGAGTCGAACGTCACTCCGCCCAGCACGAGCGGCACGCCGTCCGCGAACGCATGCGCGTCGATCCCCAGCCCGACGCGGATGCTCAACCGAGCGGTTCCTGACGAGCGACGCGCTGCTCGAAGATCGTGACCGTCTCGTAGCCCGCCCACCGCAGGAGCCGGACCGCGCGGTCGAAGTCGCGGCCGACGAGGTCGGGCGAATGCGCGTCCGAGGCGAGCGTGACCGGTACCTGCCGCTCACGGCACGCGGTCAAGAGCTCCGGATCGGGATACAACTCTCCAACCGGCTTGCGCAAGCCGGCGGTCGACACCTCGACGGCCACACCGGACTCCGCAATCGCGTCGGCGACAGGCCCGTAATCGAAGTCGGCACGGTCGCCGAAGATCTTCACGAGGTCGGGATGCGACAGGGAGTCGAACAGGCCGCTGCGAGCCGCCGCCTCGAGGTGCGCGAAGTACTGCCGCCAGGTCTCCTCCACGCCAACCGCGTCGACCAGCCGCGGCTCGCCGTCCACCCCGAGGCCGTCGATGAAGTGCACGGAGCCCAGGAGGTAGTCCCACGGATAGGGCGCGAGGAGCTCGCGCGTCTCGTCCTCGCGGCCGCGGACGTAGTCGACCTCGAGCCCGAGCTTGACGGGCAGGCCGCGGCCACGTGCCTCGACGATCGCCTGCACGTACGCCTCGAGGTCGTAGAGGCACCGCTCCAACTGGTAGGGAACGGTCCAGAGCCGCCGCGTCTGCTTGAAGTAGTAGACGTGCTCGGTGAAGCCGATCTCGTCGACGCCTGTTGCGCGCGCGGCCTCGACGAACGGCTCGACGAACCAGGTGTCATGCGCGATCTCCTCCCGACCGTTGCGGAGATGCATGTGATAGTCGGCGATCACGTCAGTGGAGCGAGACGTTCAAGGTCGGCGGCATCCGTGATCTTCGCCAGCCGGGGATCGCCGGGCACGATCTTCACGCGACCTCCACGGGCCTCGACCAGCGAGGCGCAGTCGGTCGCCGTCGTCAGGTCGCCGCTCGCATAGGCATCCCGCAGCACGGGTGCGACGAACGCCTGCGGCGTCTGGACCGCACGCAACTCGTCCCGCGGCAGCGTCTCGACGACCCGCTCGCCGTCGACGCGCTTCACCGTGTCCGAGAGAGGCAGCGCGGGAACGGCGCCGTCCCAGCCTTCGCCGAGAGGCGCCAGCACGCGCTCGATCACCGCGTCGTCGACGTACGGCCGAGCGGCGTCGTGGACGAGCACCACGGCAGCCTCCTCCGGAACCTCGTCGAGCGCGCGCTTGACCGACTCGGCCCGGGTCGCGCCGCCCGTCACGCACGAGCTCACCTTGCTGCACCCCAGCTCCTCGGCGAGGAGGATCGAGGGCTCTTCCCAGCCCGGAGGCGCAGCGACGACGATCGCGTCGACCCAGTCCGAGGCGTCCAGGCGCTCGAGACTCTCGGCCAAGAGCGGCTGCTCGCCGAGGCGGACGAACGCCTTGGGCCGATCGGCACCGAGCCGCTCCCCGCTACCCGCCGCGGCGAGGAGGGCCCAGACGCTCACCTCGACGAGGCGCGCGCCTTCGTCTTCGGCTTGGACTTCGCGGTGGTGGTCGTCTTCGGCTTCGCAGCGGTCTTAGGCGCTGCGGGCTTCGTCGTCTTGGCCGCGACCCTCGTGGGCTTCGCGGCCGTCTTACGACCGTTGCCAGTGCCGTTCGAAGCGCTGCCGACGAGGACGCCGTCGAGCCATTCGGCAGCCTCCTCCTCGTCCATGTCCTTTGCATACATGAGCTCGCTGGCCAGGATCTTCTTGGCCTTCACGAACATCTGCTTCTCGCCGGTGGAGAGGCCCTTCTCGCTGTCGCGAAGCGAGAGGTTCCGGACGACCTCGGCGAGCTCGAGGATGTCGCCCGTCTTCATCTTGTCGCGGTTGTGCTTGAAGCGGCGGTTCCAGTTCTTGGGCATCTGCGTCCCGCCGCCCGTCAAGGCCTTGACGACGACCTTGACCATGTCCTCGCCGATCACCTTGCGGAGGCCGACCGCGTCGGCGTTCTCCGTAGGGACGTTGACGGTCATGTCGTTGTGCAGAATCTTGATGGTCAGGTACTCGCGCTTCTCGCCGAGAACCTCGCGCCTTTCCTTCTTTACGACCGTCCCTGCTCCGTGGTGTGGATACACCACCTTGTCGCCGACCTTGTACAAGCCCGCCCCTTTCCGTCCTTATGTGACCGCGAAGCCGGCGAGTCATTCCGCCGGCCGAGGTGGACCAGTCTACCAAAAGCCGCTGGAAATGGCCATATTTTCGGGAAATCCCTGCTAACCGCCAGTTTCGCCCACGGTCCGGCGCAGCGCCGGGGCGCAGGCGGCCAGCAGGACGGCCACGGCGCACAGGAAGAGAAAGCCGCCGCGAAGGCTCGAGGCCCCGGAGACCGCGCCGATCAGGGCCGGACCGGCCAGAAAGCCCAGGTAGCCGAGGATCGCCACGGTCGAGAGCGCGGAGCCCCGGCCGCCTTCCCCGCCGATTCTCCCGGCCAAGCCGAACAGGGTCGGCGCCGACAGGGCTAGCCCCGCTCCGGCCACCACGAACCCGGCGAGCGCCACGATCGCATGCTGTGATGTCGCCACGAGGATGAGGCCGCCGGCTGCCGCCAGCCCCGCGAAGAGCATGCGGCCGGGGACCGACGGGTGCTCAGCCTTCTGCGCGAGAACCCTGCCGGTCGCCATCGCTCCTGCGAAGAGCCCCGGCCCGAGACCGCTTACCGCGGGACTCGAGTCGAGCACCCGTTCGAGGAAGAGCGCGCTCCAGCCCTCGAGGCCGCTCTCGACGAGGAACGCGAGCGCGAGCACAAAGCCCACGACGAGGAGCGGGCGGGCGATCGGCGCGCGGCGGGGAGCCGAGGTCACCGGCAATGAGGAGTCGCGGTTCACCAGCGCGGTGAGCGCGACGAGGAGGCCGATGGTGCCGAGGATCCAGGACGGATGGGCGCCGGCACGGCGCAGCAGGCCGGTACCGATCCCGCCGACCAGGACGCCGAACGAGAACGCGGCATGGAGCCCATCCATCACGCGGACGCGATACGCGGCCTCGATCCGGGAGGCGTGCGCGTTGATCGCGATGTCAAGGAGACCCGTCGTCACCCCGACCGGCAGCATCAGCAGGACCAACTGGGGAACGGACCTCGCGAGCCCCGGAAGCGCAGCGGCCGCACCGAAGAGGACGAGGCCGATCGGGACGAGCCGAGGACCGAACAGGTCCGCCAGCCGGCCGGCCGCGAGCATGGCAGGCAGGGCGGCGAACGCGACGCACAGCAGCGCGAGCCCGAGCTGCGTCTCGCTCGAGTCGGTTTGCTCCTGAATCGCCGGCAGGCACGCGGCCCAGCCGCCCCAGAACAGCCCGAAGACGGCGAATGCCGCAGCCAGCCCGCGAGCGCGCGCTATAGCTCTGAGGCGCCGCTTGACGGCGCCGACCATAGAGGGTGTGCCGGCTTTGCCGGCGCACCCGTCTTAACGAATAGGCTCGTCCGCGACAACCTGCGTCGTCCGCCGGCTAGAGCTGCAGATACCGGTCGACGAGGTTGTGCTCTTGCAGGCGCCGGAGACCCTCACGGATCTCGCGTGCGCGCACGGCGCCGACGCCGGTGATCGCCTCGAGGTCTCGCTGTGACGCGCGTACGATCGACTCGAGGTCGCCCATCTCCTGTACGACCTTCTTCACGACGCCCTCCGGCAGGCGCGGGATCCGGGCCAGGATCCGCAGACCGCGCGAGGCCACGGCGAAGTCGAGCGGATTCACGTCACGCGGATACCCCAGAAGCTCCGCCAGCCGCTCCGGCTCCAGGAGTCTTCGGTAGGGCAAGGCGTGGAGGCCCTCGAGCGCGAGCTCGGCACGCGGGCCCGGGCCGTCAGCGTGGTAGTCATAGACGACGGACGCGCGCTCGGCGGGCACTTCGCCCACGAGCTCATGAAGCTGCATCTGGATGAGGCGCGCCTCGGAGCCGAGCTCGATGCAGTCGCGTGAGATCTCTGCCGCCATGCGAGTGGTCATCTCGGCACGTTGGAGCACGACGAGGACGTCGTCGAGCATCACCGCGTTCTGGAACTCCAGCGCAGTGAGGCGCGTGAGCACCTGTTGGAGGCGCTCGCCGTACGTCTTCAGCGTCGCGAGCGCTTGATTCGTCTTCGCGAGCACCTCGTGGACGGCATCGAGCTGGTAACGCGTCGCCCCGACGTAGACGGAGATCGTCGCACGCTGCTGCGAGATCGAGATCACGAGCGCGCCGGTCTGCTTCGCAACGCGTTCCGCAGTCCGGTGACGAGTGCCCGTCTCGTCCGACGGAATCGTCGGGTCAGGCATCAGCTGGACGTTCGCGTAGGCGAGCTTCGTCAGCGTTGGGTTGACGATGATCGCCCCGTCCATCTTGGCCACCTCGTAGACGAGCTGAGCCGTGAAGGGGACGTCGAGGCGAATCCCTCCTGAGAACAGGAACGAGAGCTCGTGCGGATCGCCGATCACGATCAGCGCGCCCTCGCGTGAACGGATGATGTCGTCGATGCCCTGCCGCAGATCCGTCCCCGGTGCGATGCGCTCGAGCGCGGCCAGCAGCTGCGGATCGCGCCGTGGGTCGTCCTCGGACGGCGTGCGCGTAAAGCCGATGGCGGCCTGGGCTTCGTGCATGTCGGGAAAGTTTGCCAGGATCAGCCCGCAAGCTCTGGCTCGGGCACCGGTGCAGTCCGCCGACCGACCGTTGCCGTGACGAGCCCGGCGAGGATGCAGGCCGCGCCGGCGAGCTGCATCGGCGACGGCGACTCGTCGATGATCAGCGCCGCGAAGGCGACGGAGCAGACAGGCTGCAGGGTCAGCAGGACCGACGTGAGGACAGCCGGCAATCGCGGAAGCGAGGTCGAGATCAACAGCCAGCCGAGCACCTGGGATGAGAGCGCGAGCAGGATCAGCCAGCCGGTCGCGGACCACGAGGGTGTCAGGTCCAGGTCGCCCACGACCGCGCCGATCAAGGCGCATCCGATGGCCGCCGCGAACGTTGCCGTGAAGAGTGGTCCTGCAGGGCGACGAAGATCGCGGCTCCCTTGCCGCAGCGTGAGCAGGAAGCCGGAGTACGCGATCCCGGTGAGGACGCCGTAGACAGCGCCAAGTCCCGGATTCAATCCGTACGCGCCGTGCTCCAGCACGCCGGAGATCAGGACGACGCCGACTCCGACAATGGGAATCGCCGCCATCGAGGAGCGATGCGGCCGCTCACCGAGGAGCGCCCACGCGAGCAGTCCGACCAGGACGACCTGCGTGTTGCCGAGCACGGTAGCGAGTCCCGCACCCACCTGTTCGATCGCGTTGTGCCAGAGGATGAGATCCGCCGCGAAGAAGGCGCCGGCAATCCAGGCGAGCGTGATCGCACGTCGATCGCGCTTCCCGAAGCGGCGATCTTCGGTCCGCGCAAGTACCCACAGCGGCGGCAGCGCCCAGACGCAGCGGTAGAACGCTCCCGTCGACGGCGACACGTGCGAGAGCCGGAACAGGATCCCCGAGAACGCGATCGCCACAGCGCCGACGAGCACGGCCAACACAGGCCTCTGGCCGACATCCCGGAGCATCCTGGGAAGCTAACCGCTCGAAGCGGCGAGACCGGCGGTGATCGCCTTCGGCAGCGTCTCCGCCTGCAGGATCTTGAGCTTGTTTCGGGCGGGCGGCGTCTCCGTGGGCGCCACTACCGTCGCCAGCCCGAGCTTCGCGCACTCCTCGAGCCGGCGCTCCGCCTGCGCCGCCGGGCGCAGCCGGCCGGTCAGGCCGATCTCGCCGAACGCCGCGAGGCCCTCCAACGTCGAGACGCCCTTGGCGGCAGACGCGATCGCAAGCGCGACGGCCAGGTCGGCACCCGGCTCGTCGATGCGGACGCCGCCGGCGACGTTCACGAACACGTCGGCGGTGCCGAGTGCGACCCGAGCATGACGGCCGAGCACCGCGACGATCATCGCCAGACGTTTCGGGTCGACGCCGGTCGCGACACGCCGCGGCATGGCGAGATCGGTCGGCGAAACGAGTGCCTGGATCTCGAGCAGGATCGGCCTCGTTCCTTCGAGCGCGCACGCAACAGCTGAGCCAACCTCGCTGCCGGCCGCGCGGCCGAACAGTTCGGACGGATCCGGTACGCCGGCGAGCCCCGAGCCGGTCATCTCGAACACGCCGAGCTCGTTCGTCGAGCCGAATCGGTTCTTCGCGGCACGGAGAACCCGATGGGCGTGATAGCGGTCACCCTCGAACTGCAGCACGCAGTCGACGAGGTGCTCGAGAACACGCGGGCCGGCAACAGAGCCGTCCTTCGTCACGTGGCCGACGAGGATCGTGGCCACTCCGAGCTCCTTGGCGGCGCGAAGCAGTCTCGCTGCCGCCTCGCGCACCTGGGCGACGGAGCCGGGTGCCGATCCGACCTCCGCCGAGTAGAGGGTCTGCACCGAGTCGATAACGCAGACCTCGGGCCGCTCCGCCTCTAGGGTCGCGCAGACGCTCTCGAGCTCGGTCTCGGCGAGGATCTCGACACCTCCCGCACCCCCGAGCCGCTCCGCTCGGAGCTTGACCTGCGCTACCGATTCCTCCCCCGTGACGAGCAGCGCGCGCCGCTCTTTGGAAATCGCCGCCAGCGCGGTCAGGAGCAGCGTGGACTTCCCGACTCCCGGCTCGCCGCCGACAAGAACAAGTGATGCGGGCACCAGGCCACCGCCAAGCACGCGGTCGAGCTCGGGCACCCCCGTGGAGATGCGCTGCGCTTCGTCGGCCTCGACGTCCACGAGCCGAAGCAAGGGTCGAGCCGTGTTGCCGGCCGGTTTGCCGACCGTCTCCTCGACCAGCGTGCCGAAGGCGTTACAGCCGGGACACTTCCCGAACCAGCGACCGGCTGAGTAGCCGCAGTCCGTGCAGGCGTAGGTGACGGCAGGCTTTGCGATAGGGCCAGTCTAGGTTTCGGTCCTGACGGGCTTGTGCCCGCTATGCGACGAGTCTGTGCCTAGAAGTACAGGTCGTCCGGATCATGTGCGTGGCGGGCGCGAAAGACCGAGAACCCGAACGCGGATGCGGTCGCCGCGACGGCGATCAGCTTGGCGATCATCGGAATCGCGGCGGCGCAGACGATCGGCAGCGCGAGGGCTACGCCGAGTTGCCAGAGCTGGAAGCTGAAGAGTGGCTTGCTCCCAGGGTCAGCAGCCTGCGCCTGCGTCCGTCCCGCGAAGAGCAAACCGAGGATCGCGACGAAAAACAGGATGGCGGCCATGCTCATAGATCGGCGCGTTTCCTCTCGCGGCTGATCCCTGATCCGGATACTCGGCGCTTAGCAGCCCGCGAGCTCACCGATCCGTTGCACCGCTGGAACGACCCGGGCCGCGAGTGCGGGAGCCAGCTGATGCCCTGTTTGCACACCTGCCTCCTGCTGGAACGCGGAGAACACGTTGCAGGCGGTGGCGATGTCGCCCTCCGTCAGCAAGTCGCCGGCGTGCACGAGCTTCACCTCCAGGCTGTGCGGCAGGCCGAGATCGAGGAGGTCGTCCAGTTGCGCCGGCAGTCCCCGAACCGTGACAACGAACTGGGTCGAGGCAAAGCCTGCGTCGTTCGTCACAGTGCAGGTGACCGTGGTCGCGCCGATCGGGAACGGGTCGCCGGAGGCGACGACGTCGCCGTCGCCGTTCTCACACACCGGTGTCCCGCCGGTCGCCGTCAGCGAGAAGCTGACGGGCGTGCCCGCCTCCGAGGTTGCGTCGACCGTGATGTCACCCGGACCGGTGATCGTCGGAGGCTCAACCGCGGGACAGGCCGGTAGCGAGATCGTCGCGTCGGTCGTGTCGGTCTCGGGCGAACGCGTGCC
>JBKOWS010000016.1:0-15147 GCA_046724565.1 Actinomycetota bacterium
GAGCTCACGCGCGCGCTCGGCGAGATTCCCGAGCGCCAGCGGCGCGCTCTGCTCATCCGCGAGTTTCAGGGCATGTCGTACGAGGAGATCGCGGGCGAGCTCGGCGTCTCGGTCGCGGCGGTCGAGACGCTGCTGTTTCGCGCGCGTCGGTCCCTGGCTGATCAGCTCGAGCAGACGGGCATGCCACGTCGTCGTGGGGCGGTCGCCTCGGTCGTCGCACTCTTCCGCTGGTTCTTCGACGGAAGCGCGGTACCGGTCAAGCTGGCTGCGTTCACCGCAGCGGTCGGTACGACGGCGACGCTTGCGATCGCTCCGGCGATCGGCTCGAAGCCTGTCGAGCCTGTTCACGCGATTGTCGTCACTCCGGCTGACCACACGGCGACGCCGCTGACGACAGGGACCGTCAGTCGCGCGAAGCGAGGCGTGCGGGGCCGCGCCTCGCAGAGGACCGTGCCGGCGACGCCACCGACAGCGACGGCCGAGGGCCAGACGGCGTCCGAGTCGGCGCCTTCGGCGCGGAGCGGCTCCGGCCTGCACCCCGCGCAAGCGCAGCAGACAGCGGCACCGTCTTCACGGGCGGCTCCGACGTCTCCCCCGAGGCTCGCCCCGCCGACCGACCTGCCGGGCGTAACGGACTCCCTGCCGGTCACGGGTCCGGAAGTCTCCGCACCGGCAGTGGAGCTCCCGCCGGTCGGCCCGATCGACGCGCCTCAGCCTCCCGACCTGCCCAAGCTTCCGTAGCGACGCGTCAGTCGAGCGGCGGGCGGATGTAGATCACGTCCTCGTGCTTCATCGGGACGAACGGCGCCCCGAGGCTCGTGACGAGGTGCTCCGTCTGCGCAAGCAGTTCGTCCGCGGCGTCGTCGGAGTGCTCCGAATAGTGAACTTCGATGCCGACTTCGTCGACCGGTCGCGCGTCGAGCCCTGCGTCACGCAGCCCACCGAGCAGTCGGTCGCGGTCGGGAATTCGCGCAGCTTCGACCTGAAGGCTCTCGTCGGCCATGACCCGGATCTCTCCGGCGTCAGACTACGCCAAACCCGTATCCTCAGGCGCGATGTCGGTTGCTACAGAGCGCGAGTTCGGGCTCTTCATCAACGGCGAGCTGGTCGAGCCGGCGTCGGGAGAGATGCGAAAGCTGGCGGAGCCCGCGACCGGTGAGCCTCTGGCCCGGGCGGCCATGGGCGGGGAGGCCGACATCGACCGGGCGGTCGCGGCAGCGCGGGCGGCACTCGAGGGGCCGTGGGGCAAGACTCCGCCGACCGAGCGCTCGCGGTTGCTGCACGCCCTCGCGGACGCGATGGTGGCGAACCGCAAGGAGCTCGCCGAGCTCGAGGTGCGGAACGTCGGCAAGGCGCTCTCGTCCGTCAAGGCGGAGCTGAACCAGGCCGTCGAGAACTTCCGGTTCTACGGCTCCGCGATTGCGTCGATCGGCGGACGCGCGAACACACTGGGCGGGTCGCTTCTCTTCTACTCGCTCAAGGAACCGGTTGGCGTGGCAGCGCAGATCGTCCCGTGGAACTACCCGCTGATGATGACGACGTGGAAGCTTGCGCCGGCACTCGCCGCGGGCTGCTCGGTCGTCCTGAAGCCGGACTCGGCGACCCCGCTGTCCGCGCTCCGTCTGGGCGAGCTCGCGGCCGAGGTGGGCTTCCCGCCGGGAGCGGTGAACATCGTCCCCGGGCCCGGAAAGACGACCGGTGCATATCTCGTCCGTCACCCGGACGTTGACAAGGTCGCCTTTACGGGATCGACCGAGACGGGCGGCGAGATCATGCGGCTCGCCTCGAGCCCGATCAAGCGGATCACGCTCGAGCTCGGCGGCAAGAGCCCGAACCTCGTGTTCGCGGACGCAAATCTCGATGATGCGATCCCGAGCTCGGTCTGGTCGATCTACTACTCCGCGGGACAGAGCTGCGAAGCACGCTCGCGCGTGCTCGTCGAGAGCTCGATCTACGACGACTTCGTCTCGAGGTTCTCGGAGGCGACGGAGCGCCTCAAGGTCGGCGACCCGCTGGATCCCGAGACCCAGGTCGGCTCGCTGATCTCGCCGGAGCACCGCGACAAGGTGCACGGCTTCGTCGAGCGGGGACGCGAAGAGGGTGTCGAGGTCGTCACTGGGGGAGACATCGGTAACGGCAAGGGCGCGTTCTATCCGCCCACGGTTCTCGCCAAGGTGGAGAGCTCGATGACCGTCGCGCAGGAGGAGATCTTCGGCCCCGTCGTGACCGTGATCCCGTTCGAGGGCGAGAAGGACGCGGTGCGGATCGCGAACGACGTGCGCTACGGCCTGATGGCCACAGTGTGGACCGGCGATCCGGCGCGTGGGCATCGTCTCGCGAGCAGGATCAAGTCCGGAACCGTCGGGATCAACGTTCCTTACACGGCCTTCCCGGGCATTCCCTTCGGCGGCTACAAGCAGTCCGGCTTCGGGCGTGAACTTGGGCTCGAGACGCTCGAGCTCTACCTCGAGACGAAGAGCGTGCTCGTCTCGACGAGCGCCAAGCCGTTCAATCCGTTCGGTCTGTAAAGCGAGCTGCTAGGGGTCTGACCCCAGGGGGTCAGCCCCCGGAGCCCTGTTCGGTCGGCGTGGAGAGCAGCGCCGCGATCACGCCCGAAGCGAGAATGACGGCGATCAGGCCGACGACCAGCGGATGGCGATCGAGGCTCACGCGCCAGTTGTCGCCGGACCACGCCATGCCGGCGAAGGTAACGACTGTGCCGAGCACGAGGGCGATCAGCGCAGCCCCCGGCCGGCTGCGACAGACGAAGGCGAAGGTCATGACGCCCGCGAGGCAGACGGTCGCGCCCAGGACGGGAAAGACCGACCATTGCCAAGCGCCTGCCGTGTGTCGCCAGTCCTCGCCCGTGCAGGACTCGTCGCACTGGAGGCCAACAAAGAGAAACGTCACGAGCAGCAGGAACCCGCCGGTCACCATTGGAACCGCTGCCAGCAAGACGGCGAACGCGCGGGAAGCCGTTCTACTCATAACACATATGCTATGACTTAGCATTTCTGCACTGTCAAGCCCCCGAACGAGGGTCCTGGGGGATGATCCGGGCGTGCGGGTGCTCGAGCGGCTCGACGAGCTTTACGCCATCGGCGATGGGGTCGGTGCGAACCGAGTCGGTGGGACGACCGGTGAGCACGAGGCCCACGAGCTCGCCGCCCACTGGATGGAGGAGGCCGGTTTCAGGATCGAGACCGACGGCATCGGCAACCTGATCGGCCGACTCAACGAGGGTGAGATCTGGACGGGCTCGCACCTCGACTCCGTGCCGAGTGGAGGGAAGTTCGACGGAGCGCTCGGGGTCGTCGCCGGGATCGAGGCGGTCGAGCGCGTTGGGTCCGGGACGGTCGTCGTCTTTCGTGACGAGGAGCGCGGCTGCATCGGCAGCTCGGCCTTCATCCAGCGTGACGAGCTGCCCAGGTACTTCCTCGAGGTCCACGTGGAGCAGGGCCCTGTGCTCGAGCGTGCGGGTGCGCCGCTCGGGCTCGCGATGGGAATCGTCGGCATCGTCCGGGCCGAGCGCATCTTCGAGGGACGTGCAGGGCATGCCGGCACGGTGCCGATGGAGGGTCGCGCAGACGCCTTGGTTGCGGCCGCGGAATACATCCTCCGCGTGCGCGACTCTGCCGGCGTGATCGAGGGCGCGGTGGCCACCGTCGGGCAGATCGACGTCGAGCCGGGGGCCGTCAACGTCATCCCAAGCCGCGTGCGCATCTCGGTCGACGCACGGGCGCCCGATCGAGCGCGGCTCGATCGCCTCGTCGACGAGCTCGAGCTCACCCACCCGGACTTCCGTCTCGAACCCGTGCCGATGGCACGGGAACCGCTGGCGGCTCTCCGCTCGGAGCTCGAGGCGCGCCGTCTGCCAGTGGTCGAGCTGCCGTCCGGGGCCGGCCACGATGCCGCCGTCCTCGCGGGTGTCGGAGTGTCGACGGCGATGCTCTTCGTCCGCAGCCTGAACGGCGGCGTCAGCCATTCGCCGCTCGAGGAATCGGCCCCGGAGGACGTCGAGCTGGCCGTCGACGTCCTCGCCGGCGCCCTCGGCAGGCTGATCTCCGGAACCCTCTAGGCAGCGCTCCTCGACCGTCCTATAGTCG
Organism: Actinomycetota bacterium; assembly: GCA_046724565.1. GTDB lineage: Bacteria > Actinomycetota > Thermoleophilia > Gaiellales > Gaiellaceae > 3-1-20CM-4-69-9. The sequence continues at coordinate 4,107 of JBKOWS010000016.1, forward strand.
CGAGCGCACGGGTCCCGTGCTTCAGGAGAGAGGAGAACATGCCTCGTCGGGGCCTACATCTTTGGTGCGTTCTCGTACCTCCCGTTCGCGCTGCAGGCCCGTGACTATCATGGGCACCGCCGCCGGAGCTGTCGCAGTCGCTTCCGTATGTCATGACGGTGCTGGCGCTCGTACTCGTCTCCTGGCGTGCTGCGCGCCTGCGCTTCGGCGCGCCGGCTGCGCTCGGGACGCCGTACGTTCGCGAGGAGCGTTAGCGCTCCTCGAAGCGGACTGGTTGCGCGCCCTCCCAGAGGCACTTCACGCCGAGGTCGCGCAGCAGCTCTGTGCCCTCGACGATCGTCGCGAAGTGGTTGCCGGCGAGCGGGCCGGCCTTCGAGCCGAAGGCGACGTGTCCGTACGGGAAGAGCAGCTCGGCCTCGCTGATCCCGCCGGGGAAGAGCAGCAGCTCTCCGGGATTCGGGAACCGGGTCGCGTTCTCCGGACCGAGCCCGAGCTCGAGGTCGCCGAACGGAATCCACATCGACTCGCCGCTCCAGCGAACGTGGATCACCCGGCTCTCGAGCGGGAGCATCCTCCGGAAGGCGGCGACGGTGTCAGGCGCCGCATCCTCCTCGAGACGGGCTGAGAAGCGGAAGTTGCCGGAGACTATTCCGACCGTCATTACGGAATCTTCGCGCCTTGTGCGATCCAGCGTCCGAGGAGGACGCGCTCCGGCTGGGTCATGTGCGTCAGGTTGCCGAGCGGCATCGTCTTCGTCTCCACTGCCTGTTGTTGGATCCCGTCGACCCGGGCCTTGATCTCGTCGGGCGTGTCGAACTTGATGCCCTGGGGCGCGGAGCCGACCAGCGTCGGGTGTTGCGAGTGGCACGCCGTGCAACGCTGATCGACGATCCGGGCCACCCGTGCGAACGGCACGGCCGGCGTTCCAGCCGCGGACTCGGTCTGCGGTCGGATCAGGATCGCGAGCACTGCGATCGCGATCGCCGCCGAAACCGGGATCGCCCAGACCGTCCGGCCGAGGTGTCGCAGGTTGAAGAAGTGGCGGATCCACGCGCCGATCACGAGCAACACGACGAGGATCAACCAGGCGTAGCTGTGCCCGTAGGTGAACGGGAAGTGGTTCGACAGCATCGTGAACACGACGGGCAGTGTCAGATAGTTGTTGTGCACCGAGCGGAGCTTCGCGCGCTCGTTCGCAGCCGGGTCGGGCTCGCGTCCCGCCTCCTTCGCCCGCACGAGCTCCCAATGCGCGGGGATGATCACGAAGAAGACGTTGCCGACCATCATCGTCCCGAGCATCGCCCCGATCTGCAGGTACATCGCGCGGGCGCTGAACAGCTGGCCGCTGCCCCAGGCCGCGACCGTGATCAGTGCGAGCAGGACGGCGGCGAGGACCAGTGGCCTCGAGGCGAGGAAACGGCAGAGCAGGTCGTAGACGACCCAGGCGGCGGCGAGCAGCCCGACGCTGATCGCGACGGCCTCGCCGGTCGTGAGATCGGCCACGCTCTTGTCGATCAGATACGTGTCGGCGTTCAAGTAGTAGAGGACGATCATCAGCGCGAAGCCGCTGAGCCAGGTCGTGTACGCCTCCCACTTGAACCAGTGCAACGTCTCCGGCAGCACGCGCGGAGCGACCAGGTACTTCTTGATGTCGTAGAAGCCGCCGCCGTGGATCTCCCACGTTTCCCCGCCGACGCCTGCATCCACGTCTCGCTCGTCCTTGGGCGGCCGCAGGTGGTTGTCGAGCGCGATGAAGTAGAAGGAGGAGCCGATCCAGACGATCGCGGCAACCACGTGCAGCCACCGGAAGAGGAGGTTCAGCCAGTCGGTTGCGTACGGGTCAATCGCTAAGAGCGACGCCACCGGTCCTCCGCGATCGCGACGAGCTCCTCCAGTGCCGTGTCGAGCTCCTCATCCCGCGCGCGCTCGAGCCTCTGCCTCAGCACCGCGAGGATCTCTTTCTTCGAGCGGCGGTTGACGAAGACGACGAAGCGAAAGCCGAACTTCTCTTCGTACACCTGGTTCAGGTAAGCGAGCTCGGTGAGCGTGACCGGATCCCCGCCCGTTCCCTGCTCGGCGGCGGAGCGCTCCGACAGGTTTTCGGCGCCGATCGCCGGATGCGCGTTGAGCGCCTGCAGTTTCTCGGCCTCGCTCAGCTGGCGGATGACGTCGGGAGCTGCTCCGAGGGGGTCGTCGTGCTCGGCGAGCCGCTCGACGAGTCGGGTGTGGCCCTCGAAGAGCTCCGCGAGCTCGGCGACTGTCAGCTGCCGCGGTAGGTCGTGCATCCGTAGGACGAGACGAGGAGCGGGACGTGGTAGTGGCCGTCCTCGAGCTCGACCTCGACGCCGACGCTGCGGAAGAAGGGCGAGCTCGGGCGGAAGAGCAGGCGGTAGACGCCAGGCTCGAGATCGGTCCCGAGCTCGGCGATCCGTCCGTCGGAGTCCGTCTCCGCGGCGTTCAAGAGATCCTCGCGCCAGAGCTCCACGCGCACGCCGCTCGCCGGTCGCCCGCGCTCGACATCGAGCACGTGAGTGGAAAGGGAAACCGTCATTCCGCGAATCTTGCCGCCTGGCGGCGATGTTCCCTGGCGATCTCTTCTTCGTCGGCGCGGACGAGACCGCCGTCACGCACGACTTCCTCGCCTGCGACGTAGAGGCGATCCACCCGGTGCGGGCCGGAGAGCACGAGCCCGCCGACCGGATCCGACGCGCCGCCGAGCTCGAGCCCGTCCGTTCTCCACACCGCGAGGTCGGCCCGCTTCCCGGGCGAGAGCTCGCCGATGTCGTCGCGGCCGAGCACCGCGGCGCCTCCGCGCGTGCCCAGCCTGACCGCGTCGCGCGCCGTCATCGACTCGGGGCCGCCGCGCGCGCGTGCGACGAGCAACGCCTGCTTGACCTCGAGGAAAAGGTCGCCGCGCTCGTTCGAGGCCGAGCCGTCGACGCCGAGTCCGACGCGCACGCCCTCGTCCAGCAGGCGCCGAACGGGAGCGATGCCCGCCCCGAGCCGCATGTTCGAGCTCGGACAGTGCGCGACGCCGACGTCGCTCGCGGCGAATCTCAACACCTCCGCGGCGCGGAGATGGACGCAGTGCGCGCACCACACGTCGCCCGCGAGCCAGCCGAGCTGCTCGAGGTACTCGACCGGCGTGCAGCCGTAGAGCTCCTGGCAGTACTCCTCTTCCTCGGCCGTCTCGGCGAGATGCGTGTGCAGCGGGAGGCCGAGCCGCCGCGCGAGCTCCGCCGATTCCGACATCAGCTCGCGCGTCACTGAGAACGGGGAGCATGGTGCGACCGCGATCCCGACCATTGCACCGTCGGCCAGCGTCGCAGCTTGTTCCGTCGCCGCCAGCGCGTCGTCTCGATCTTCGACGACAGAATCCGGCGGGAGCCCGCCTGCGGATTCCCCGAGATCCATCGAGCCCCGCGAGGCGACGATCCGTACACCGAGCTCCTGCGCAGCGCGGATCTCCGCCTCGAGCAGGCCGGTGACGCCGGGCGGGAAGAGGTAGTGGTGGTCGAAGACGGTCGTGCAGCCGGAGAGCGCGAGCTCGGCGAGGCCGGCGCGCGCGGCCGCATACTCCGCCTCCTCGTCGATCGCGGCCCAGACGGGATAGAGCGCCTTGAGCCAGCCGAAGAGGTTCTCTTCCTGTGCCCGCGCGCGTGTGAGGTTCTGCCATAGGTGGTGGTGCGTGTTCACGAGCCCGGGTGTGACCACGGCGCCGCCGAGATCGTGTACCTCGCCTGCTTCGGGCCGGGGCCCAGGGCCAACGTCCTGCACGAAGCCGTCGGCCAGCAGGAGCCAGCCGGACTCGTGCTCGGTGCCTGCGTCGTCCATCGTCACGACGTGGGCGTTGACGAGGAGTGTCGTCACAGCCGTAACGGGACGATCTCGAACCGGTCGACGTCCACGAGTCCGCGGTCGGTGATCTTCAGGCTCGGGATGACGGACAGGGCCAGGAAGGCCAGCGTCAGGAACGGCGTCGCGCCGGACCACCCGAGCGCGCGCGCCGCGTCGTTGCAAGCGAGACTTTGCGCGATGACGGTTGCGAGCGGCGCGTCCGCGAGCAGTCCTGCGACGGGCAGCGGAAGCTCGGAGACGACCTTGCCGTCGTCCAGCACGACAATTCCTCCGCCGAGCTCGCCGAGCCGCTCGACGGCGCGGACCATGTCGTCGTCGTTCATCCCGACGACGACGATGTTGTGCGCGTCGTGCGCAACCGTCGAAGCGAGCGCACCGCGCTTAAGTCCCGACCCCTGCACGAAGCCGAGCCCGACGCGTCCGGTCCCGAGGTGCCGCTCGATCACGGCGATCTTGGCCAGGTCGCGCCCGGGATCGGCGACCGCCACACCGCCCCTGCTCGTCAGCGATTCGGTGAGGTTCTCCGTCACCACCTGGTCGGGAACCAGCCCGATCACATGCGCCTCGCCTCCGTCCCACGGGATGCGCAGGTCGCCTTCCGACACGGGCCGGTTGCGTACCGAGTGCTTGACCCACTCCGGCACTTCGGGTTGCGGGATCTCTTGCACGGGGCGGCCCGCCTTGAGCGTGAGCTCGGGCTCGAAGCGCTCGAGATCCGACAACACGAGCAAATCGGCCTGATAGCCGGGTGCGATCGCGCCGAGATTCCAGAGGCGGTGCCACGTCGCCGGGTTGAGCGTGGCGAGCACGACGGCGTCCTCCGGTGAGATTCCGGACTCGACGGCCTCGCGCACCATCCCGTTGATGTGACCGTTCTCGGCGATGTCCTCGGGGTCGCGGTCGTCCGTGCAGAACGCGATTCGACTCGTGCCGAACTCTGTTACGAGCGGCAGCAGCGCTTGCAGGTTGCGGGCCATCGACGCCTCGCGGATCAGCAGCCACATGCCGACGCGCAAACGCTCGCGTCCTTCCTCGGCCGTGAGCGCCTCGTGGTCGGAGCGAATGCCGGCGGCCGCGTAGGCGTTCAGCTCCTTCCCGAGCACGCCGGGCGCGTGTCCGTCGACCTGCACGCCCTCCGCCAGCCGGAGCTTGTCGAGCTCACGCTCGTCGCCGTGGATGACACCGGGAAAGTTCATCATCTCGGCGAGGCCGAGCACTCTCCTCCGGCGCAGCAGGCTTTCGAGATCGCCGCTCAAGAGCGGGCGTCGCGGCGATTCGAACTCCGACGCCGGGATGCTGGACGAGGCCATGAAGTAGAAGTCGAGCGGGAGGCTCTCGCAGGCGTCGAGCAGCCAGTGCACGCCGTCCGTTCCGAGCACGTTCGCGAGCTCGTGCGGGTCGAGCACGACCGCGGTGGTGCCGAGCGGAAGGACGAGGCGCGCGAACTCGTCAGGCAAGAGCTTGGTCGACTCGAGATGCATGTGCGCGTCGATGAACCCGGGAACGACGTGTCGTCCGCTGGCGTCGACGACTTCCCGGCCTTGGTACTCCCCGAGCCCTGCGATCCAGCCGTCGGCGACGGCGACGTCGACGTCGAGCCACTCGCGCGTGAACACCGACAAGACACGACCGCCTCGAACGACGACGTCGGCAGGTTCGTCGCCACGTGCGACGGCGAGGCGTCGGGAGAGGTCGGCTGACATGGGCGAGGCGATTCTCCCACGGCGGCGAAGTACGCTTGACGCCCGTGGACGTGCTCACGCCCCGCAGCCTCCAGGAGGCGTTGCGCCTGAAGGCGGAACGCCCCGAGGCGGTGCCGATCCAGGGCGGAACGGACGTGATGGTTGAGCTGAACTTCGACCGAAGCCGACCCGCCGCGCTGCTGAACCTGAACGAGGTCGAGGACCTACGCGGCTGGTCGCGGCAGAACGACACGATCTGGCTCGGGGCCGGGCTGACCTACGCAGAGGCGATGGAGCCCGACCTCGCCGAGACGCTTCCGGCACTCGCAGAGGCATCCCGGACGGTCGGCGGCCCCCAGATTCGCAATCGCGGGACGATCGGGGGCAACCTCGGCACGTCCTCGCCGGCGGGCGATGCGTTGCCGCCGCTGCTCGTGTGCGGGGCCGAGGTCAGGCTGGCGAGCCTGCGCGGCGAGCGTGTGGTTCCGCTGTCGGAGTTCCTGGTCGGCCCGAAGCGCAACGTGCTCGAGCACGACGAGCTCATCCTGGGTGTCACGGTCGAGGCGGGCGAGAGCAGGCAGACGTTCATGAAGATCGGGCCGCGCAACGCGATGGTGATCGCCGTCGTCTCGCTCGCACTCCGCGTCGACGGTGAGCTGCGCGCCGCCTTCGGCTCGGCCGGCCCGGTGCCGCTCTTCATCCGGGGCGAGCTCGACCAGCTCGCGTCGTTCCCACAACGCGTCGCCGAAGCGGCCAGCCCGATCGACGACGTGCGCGGCACGGCGTCCTATCGCCGTCACGCTCTGCGCATCCTGACGAAGCGCGCCCTCGACCGGTGCCTCGTGTGAGGATCGAGCTCCGCGTCAACGGCGAGCCGTGCGAGGCCGACGTGTGGGAGGGCGAGAGCCTGCTCTTCGCGCTCCGCGAGCGGCTCAGCTTCCCGGGCTCGAAGAACGCCTGCGAGCAAGGGGAGTGCGGTTCGTGCTCGGTTCTGCTCGACGGCAAGCTCGTCTGCTCGTGCCTCGTGCTCGCGGCGCAAGCGGAGGGGCACGACGTGGTGACGGTGGAGGGGCTCGCCGAGGACGGGCGGCTGCACCGAGTCCAGGAGGCGTTCGTCGCGGCGGGCGCGGTGCAGTGCGGCTTCTGCACGCCCGGGCTCGTCGTCACGACAGCCGACCTGCTCGACCACAACCCGGATCCGACGGAGGACGAAATCCGTGAGGCGCTGTCCGGGAACCTCTGCCGCTGCACCGGCTACGCCAAGATCTTCGACGCCGTTCGATTGGCCGCGTCATGAGTGAGACGGCCGTCCCCAAGCTCGAGCTCGGTCGAGTCGGCGAGATCGTCCCGCGCGCCGACGGCATTCCGAAGGTCACCGGCGAGTTCGCCTACTCCAGCGACCTGCATGCGGCGGGAATGCTCTGGGGTCACACGCTGCGCAGTCCTCACGCACACGCCCGGATCGTCGCGATCGACGTCGCCGGTGCGCTCGGCCTGCCGGGCGTGCACGCGGTTCTCACGCACGAGGACGTGCCGGGTGCGAAGCGCTACGGCCTCGAGTTCCAGGACCAGCCCGTGCTCGCCCGCGATCGTGTGCGCTACTTCGGTGAGCCCGTCGCTCTCGTCGCGGCCGAGCATCCCGAGCAGGCGCGCCGTGCGGCCGAGCGGATCCGTGTCGAGTACGAGCCGCTCGACCCGATCGTCGATCCCGAGCGCGCGACGGAGTACGAGCCGCTTCACCCCGACCGGCCGACGATGGGTCACGGCTATCGCGAGGACCCGCGGCCGAACATCGTGCGCTCGCTCGTCATCAGACACGGCGATCCGGAGGCGGAAGGCGATGTGTCGGTGGCCGGCGTCTACGACCTCGGCATCCAGGACCAGGCCTTTCTCGGACCGGAGTCCGGTCTCGCCGTGCCCGACGGCAAGGGGGGCGTCGACGTCTACGTCGCCACGCAGTGGCTGCATGTCGACCGCGACCAGGTCGCGCCCTGCCTGGATCTGAAGCCCGAGCAGGTGCGGATCCACCTGGCCGGAGTCGGCGGCGCGTTCGGAGGGCGTGAGGACCTCTCGGTGCAGATCCACGGAGCGATGCTTGCCCTGCACACGAACCGGCCGGTCAAGGTCGTGTACAACCGCGAGGAGTCGTTCGTCGGGCACATTCACCGGCATCCCGCGCGCGTCTGGGCGGAGCATCGCGCGACCCGCGACGGCAAGCTCGTCAACGTTCGCATGCGCATCCTGCTCGACGGCGGCGCATACGCGTCGAGCTCGACGGCAGTGACGTCAAACGCGGCCTCGTTCGCGTGTGGTCCCTACAAGGTCGACAACGCGCTGATCGAAAGCACGTGCGTGTACACCAACAACCCGCCGTGCGGCGCGATGCGCGGCTTCGGCGCCGTGCAGGTGTGCTTCGCGCACGAGGCGCAGATGGACCGGCTCGCCGAGGCGCTGGACATCGATCCGGTCGAGCTGCGATTGCTCAACGCGCTGGAGGCTGGAGACAGGCTTCCGACCGGCCAGCAGATCACCGGGACCTTGCCCGTTGCCGAGGTGATCCGCCGCGCCGCGGCGTTGCCCGTTCCGGAGCCGGAGGAGTTGCCGCGCGATCCGTTGCGCCTGCCGGGAGGATCCGGCAACACCACGCGAGGCGAGGGCGTCAAGCGTGGGGTCGGCTTCGCGGTGGGCTTCAAGAACATCGGTTACTCCGAGGGGTTCGACGACTACACCGCTGCGCGCGTACGCCTCTATGACGACGGCAGCGCGGACGTGCATTGCGCCGCGGCCGAGGTTGGACAGGGTGTCGCCAACGTCATCCTGCAGGTCGCCCGCACCGAGCTCGGAACCGACGACGTCACCCTGGCGCCTCACACCACCGCGACCGTCGACTCCGCCGGCTCGGCGTCCGCGTCCCGCATGACCTGGATGGCCTCGGGCGCCGTGCGCGACGCGTGCCGCGCCGCCCTCGAGGAGCGCGAGCGCAGGGGCGGCGGCGAGGTCGACGTCGAACGGATCTACCGCCATCCCCGCACGACAGCGCTCGACCCGGAGACGGGCCAGGTCACCGGGGAGCGGGCTCACGTCGCCTACGCGTGCGCTGCGATGCGCGTCGTCGCCGAGGTCGACGTCGAGCTCGGGTTGACCCGGGTCGTCTGGATCGGAACGGCGCAGGACGTCGGCAAGGCTGTCAACCCGCAGGCCGTGACCGGCCAGGTCGAGGGCGGGACGGCGCAGGGTCTCGGGCTTGCATTGATGGAAGAGATCCAGACGAAGGACGGCCTGATCACGAACGCGAGCTTCACCGACTACCTGATCCCGACCACGCTCGACATGCCGCCGGTCGTGTCGGAGCTGATCGAGGAGGCGGAGCCCGATGCGCCTTACGGAGTCAAGGGCGTGGGCGAGCCGCCGACCGTGGTGTCGACCGCGGCAATCATGGCGGCCCTCCGGGCCGCAACGGGACGCGAGCTAACTCGCGTCCCGGTGAAACCCGACGACATCGTGGGTCTTTAGGCCCAAACCGAACTGCTGGGGTCTGACCCCAGCCTTTAGCCGGTCGCTCCCTCCGGCATCGGGACCGACTCGTCGCTCTGGAACAGGCTGAACTCGTTCCCCTCGGTGTCCTTGCAGCGAGCGAACCAGCCCACGTGCGGAATGGGCTGCTTGTCCTCCGCCTCGCCTCCGAGCTCCCGGACCTTCGCCAGATCGGCGTCGATGTCGTCGCTGCCCAGATAAATCGTCGTGCCGCTCTGTCCCTCCATGGTGTAGACGGCCCCGCCCTGGTCACCCTCTTGCCACATCAGGTACTGGACGCCCGGCATGCCGGCGTCCTGGATCGTCCAGCCTCCGACACCCTCCCAGAACTTCTGCGCCCGGCCGGCGTCCTGCGCGGGAAACTCGACGTGTACGACCCTCTTCCCCATCCCAACCTCCTTTTGGCATGAAGCTATACGCTCACGCAACTACGACGAGGGGGAACGGATGGTTCGCGCGATCGTGCTATACGACGAGGAGCCTGATCCAGCTCGCTACGAGCAACACGCGGAGCTGTGTCGCAACGTGCCGAGTGCAAGCTTCCGCCACGGGCCTGTCTTCGCCGCGCCCATGGGCGATCCGCCGTATCGCTACTACGCGGAGTGGCAGTGGCCCGACCGTCAGTCCTTCGAGTCGGCCGCGCGCAGCGACGAGTTCCGGATGACGGGGAAGGACGCCATGGAGATGGGCGGCCGTTTCACCGTCATGTTCGCCGAGCTTGACTGAGCCGACGCATCCGCGTCCGCGCGCGCCCGAAGAGCTCGGCTTCGAGTCGATCGTCTACCAGAAGACGCCTCCGCGAGCGACGATCACGCTCAACCGGCCCGAAGTCCTGAACGCCTTCGATTTCCGCATGCTTCGTGAGCTCGCGCGCGCGTGCGAAGACGCGTCGTGGGACGACGAGATCCGCGTCGTCGTCCTCACTGGTGCAGGCCGGGCGTTCTGCGTCGGCGCCGACCTCAAGTCGTGGTCGGCCGACTACCTCGGCAACCCCAAGGACTACTGGAAGTGGTTCGGGGCGTTCAAGGACGCTCACGACCGATTGCGCGAGATCGGCAAACCGACGGTTGCGCGCATCAACGGTATTGCGGTCGGCGGCGGGAACGAGCTGCAGATGGCCTGCGACCTCGCGGTCATGGTCGAGGATGCGTTCATCCGGCACGTCGGTCTCGAGCACGGCTCGGTGCCGGCGGGAGGTGCCACGCAGTGGCTGCCGGTGTTCGTCGGCGACAGGCGTGCTCGGGAGATCATCATGCTCTGTGAGGAGGTTCCGGCGCAGCAGGCTGCGGAGTGGGGCCTCGTCAACCGGGTCGTCCCCGTTGCCGACCTCGATGCCGCAGTCGACGAGTACGTCGGGAAGTTGGCGACGAAGCTGCCGCAGACGACCCGTTACGCGAAGCAGCAGCTCAACTTCTGGCGTGACCTTTCCTGGCATGAGACGGTGAACCATGCGCGAGACTGGCTTGCACTCTCGATGCTCGGAGACGAAGCACAGGAGGCGGTGAAGGCATTTCTGAGTCGCTCGTCCTCGTAGAGCGCGACGAAGCGGTCGCGGTCGTCCTGCTGAATCGTCCTCAGCAGCTCAACGCACTGTCGAGCCCGCTGATGGAAGAGCTCGTCCGTGTCCTGCAGGAGCTCGATGCGGACGACGCCGTCCGCTGCATCGTTCTCGGAGGCAACGAGCGCGCGTTCGCCGCGGGGGCGGACGTCGCCGAGTTGGAGGCGGCGACTCCAGTCTCGCTGTACCAGGAGCGGCGCATCGATCGCTGGGATGCGATTCGAAACGTTCGGACGCCGCTCGTCGCAGCGGTTTCCGGGTTCTGTCTCGGGGGTGGTTGCGAGCTCGCAATGGCGTGCGACGTGATCGTCGCATCCGAGTTCGCGAAGTTCGGCCAGCCGGAGATCAACCTCGGCGTCATGCCCGGTGCGGGCGGCACGCAACGCCTGACCCGCGCCGTCGGCAAGCC
>JBKOWS010000040.1:0-17927 GCA_046724565.1 Actinomycetota bacterium
CCGTAGATCGGCTCCTCCGATGCCCAGAGCGCCGCCATCGGTTCACCGCGCTCGTGCACGTCCTCGAGCTGCGCGCGCATGAGCGACCGCAGGATGCCGCGCCGGCGGTGGGTCGGATAGACGCCGACGACGCTGATGCCCGCCGTCGGCACGTCGCCGCCGGGAACGGTCATGTTGAACGTGAATGCCGCCGCGCCGCCGACAATCTCGCCGTTCGACAGCGCAGCGTGCATCCGATCGAGGCCAAGCTGGTCGACCCAACGCTGCATGCGGTCTTCCTCGAGCGTCGCGCCGAAGTACTGGCCGATCGCCAGAAAGGCTGCGCCGAACTCCTCCAGGTTGCGGACCGGGCGGACGTCGAAGGCCACGTCTCGACCCTACGGAATGCGTTCGAGCGGGGCGTAATCCAGCATCAAGCGGCGCTCGCTTCCGTCCTCGAAGCGAACGATGACGACGCCGCCCGGCTCGATCTGCGTCACGACCCCTTCGCCGAGAGTGCCGTGCTGGACCGAGTCTCCGGTCGACAGCGAGGGCACGTCCTCGCGTGGAGCGACGCCCTGCGCGCCGTACGAAGACCAGGACGCCGGACGCAGGCGCTCGCGCTCGACGGAGGCCGGGAGCTCGTCGAGGAACCGCGACGGCAAGTTGTAGCCGCGCGAGCCCCAGAGCGAACGCGCTGAGGCGTGGAGGAGGGTCAGGTGTTCCTTCGCCCGCGTCATCCCGACATAGGCGAGCCGCCGCTCTTCCTCGATGCCTTGCTCCTCGATCGATCGCGCGTGCGGGAAGATGCCCTCCTCCATACCGAGCAGATAGACGGCGCGGAACTCCAGACCCTTGGCGTTGTGCAGGGTCATCAGCGTCACGAGACTCTCCTCGCTTCGAATCGCATCCTGGTCGGAGTACAGCGAGATCTCCTGCAGGAAGTGCGACAGGGACGGCTCGTCGGCGTTCTCCTGGTATTCCCGAGCGACGCCGACGAGCTCCTGGAGGTTCTCGAGCCTCCCCTGGGCCTCGATCGTCCGCTCGGCCTCGAGCGCTTCCGTGTAACCGCTGCGCTCGAGCGTGCGTTCGAGCAACTCGGACACGGGAAGCTCGAGCGCGCCGGCCTGCAACGACTGCATGAGCGTCCGGAACTGCTGCACGGCTCTGAGCGGTGCCGCACCGACTCCGGCGTCCTCCGCGAACTCCATCGCCTCCCAGAGCGTGCGTCCCTGCGCGTCGGCCCAGGTCTGCAGCCGCGCGAGGCTCGAGTCGCCGATCCCCCGGCGCGGCTTGTTTGCAATGCGTTGCAAAGAGACTGCGTCGTAGGGATTGTCGATCGTCTGCAGATAGGCGATAGCGTCCTTGATCTCCGCGCGTTCGTAGAAGCGCGGGCCTCCGATCACCTGGTACGCAATTCCCTGGCGGACGAGCACGTCCTCGAGCACTCGCGACTGCGCGTTGGTGCGATAGAAGACGGCGATCTCGTCGCCGGAGAATCCCTCCTCGACGAGCGAGGCGATGCCGAAAGCCACGAAGCGCGCCTCGGCGTGCTCGTCCTCAACCTCGACCACGCGCACCGGTTCACCTACGCCGAGCTCCGACCAGAGCTCCTTCGGCTTGCGTTCGCGGTTGTGCGCGATGACGGCGTTCGCGGCACCCAGGATGGAGTTGGTCGAGCGGTAGTTCTGCTCCAGCGCGATCGTGCGCGTTCCCGCGAAGTCGCGCTCGAAGTCGAGGATGTTGTTGATGTCCGCTCCTCTGAAGGCAAAAATCGACTGGTCCGGATCGCCCACGGCGCACACATTCATGTCCGGTTGGGACAGGAGCTGCAGCAGCCTGTACTGGGCGTGGTTCGTGTCCTGGTACTCGTCGACGAGGATGTAGCGGAACGCGTTCTGCCACTTCTCCAGCGCGTCCGGGAAGCGCTCGAGCACGTCGACCGTGAGCATCAGTAGGTCGTCGAAGTCCACGGCGTTCGAGGCGAAGAGCCGGCGCTGGTACAGCTGGTATACGTCCGCGACGGTCTGGTCGTAGAAGGACTGGACCTGGTTCGAATATTCGTCCGGCTGGATCAGGCGCTCCTTCGCGCGCGAGATCTGGTTGTGGATCCCTCGCGGCGTGAACCGCTTCGGGTCGCGCTCGAGCTCTTCCAGACACTGCTTGACGAGCCGGATCTGGTCGGCCTGGTCGTAGATCGTGAAGTTCGAGCGGTAGCCGAGGCGTTGCGCCTCACGCCGCAGGATGCGGCCGCAGGCGGCGTGGAAGGTGAGGATCCACAGGCCGCGGCCGCTCCGTCCCAGCAGGCGCTCGAGGCGCTCCCGCATCTCCCCCGCCGCCTTGTTCGTGAACGTGATGGCGAGGATCTCGTTCGGCTTTGCGCCGACGGCGTGGATCAGATGGGCCACGCGGTAGGTGAGTACGCGCGTCTTGCCGGAGCCCGCGCCGGCGATGACGAGGAGTGGCCCCTCGGTGGCGAGAACGGCCTCACGCTGCGCGGGGTTGAGGTCGGCGAGGTACTGCTCGGGGGAAGCGACGGCCATGGGGCGATGCTAGCGGCGGCCCTTTGCCGGCCGTTTTGCCCTGTTCGGCGCCGGGCCGACTCGCGCGCTGGGGGGAACCTCCCGGTTCCCCCCACACCTCCTTCCACCGGTCCGCTTCGCCGACGGGCGCTGCGCGCCTCCACACACCTCCGCTCGGGACAGCAATAGGCTTCCGCTTCGTGCGACTTGCGCTCATGATCGAGGGTCAGGAGGGTGTGACCTGGGAGGATTGGGTCGCGCTCGCGTCAGCGTGCGAGCAGCACGGCGTTGAGGCGCTCTTCCGGTCCGACCACTACATCTCCTGGTTCGACGAGAGCCGCCGCGTCCTCGACGCGTGGACGACGCTTGCCGGGCTCGCCGCGCGCACGACGAGGCTCGACCTGGGCACGCTGGTCTCGCCCGCGACGTTCCGCCATCCCTCGGTGGTGACGCGGTCCGCGGCGACGGTGGACGAGCTCTCGGGCGGCGGCCGCGTCACGCTCGGGCTCGGTGCCGGGTGGGAGGCACGAGAGCACGAGGCCTACGGATTCGGGTTCGGCTCAGCACGCGACCGGGTCGCGCGGTTCCGCGAGCAGCTCGAGATCGCCCACGGCCTGCTGCACGACGAACGCGTGAGCTTCGAGGGCACGTACTACAAACTCGTGGACGCGCCCGGCTTCGGCCGGCCCGAGGTCGCCCTGCTCGTCGGCGGCAGCGCAAAACAAGGCACCGCGAATCCCGCTGCGCGCTTCGCAGACGAGTACAACACCCTGTTCGCGGGGCTCGACGAGCTACGCAGACGCAAGCGCGCGCTCGACGAGGCCTGCGAGCGGGTCGGACGCGACCCGGCCACCCTACGCCGCTCCGTCATGGCCCCGATCGTCGTCGGGCGCGAAGAGCGCGAAGTACAGGAGTCGGCGCGTCGCGTCGGCGCCGTCTACGGACGGGACCCCAAGGACGTCCTGGAACGCAACGGGCCGCACGCTCCTGTCGGCACCGTCGACCAGGTCGTCGAACGGCTGAAGGCGATCGAGGAGCTCGGCTTCGACCGGGTCATGTTGCAGCACTTCGCGCACAAGGATCTCGACACGGTCGCTCTGATCGGCCGCGAACTGACCCCGGCCGTGGCCTAAAGCAAAGAGCCCCGCCGAAGCGGGGCTCTCGGAACACTGCGTCTCGCTCGGTTCTAGTAGTCCTCGCGAACGACGCGGCGCCTGCGCGGGCCGTCTGCCGGTCCGCCGAACCCGCCCCAGCTCGACCAGAAGATGAGCGAGAGCAATGCGCCGATCACACCGACGGCCAGAAGGATCCAGCCGATCGTGTGGATCTCGATGCCGCTCACCGTCGCGTTCACCGCCCAGATCAGGATGGCCCCGACGGCGACGAGCAGAAGACTGACTCCCATACCCATGTTTTCGCTTCTCCTTTCGGCTCAGAGAGCAGCACTCTCCGTGTCTGCAGGGAAAAACGCGAAACGCCGGTTTCTGGTTACGCCCTAGGGTCGGGTGCCGTTCACCAGCCGGATGAGCGGGACGCCGTCGAGCCAGTCCACGACGTTGACGGAGGCCGGACGCTGGTCGATGCGGAAGATCGCCTCGTCCGAGATCCCGAGCCACATCGCCAGAGCAGCGCGGATCGGCCCCGCATGGGTCACCACTCCTACCACCTCGTCCTCGTGTGCCGCAGCGATCTGCTCGAGCGAACGATCGACGCGGTCACGCAGCTCGGCATACGTCTCGCCGCCCGGAAAGCACACCGACAGCGGCCGGCTGAGCAGCTCGGCTTGGAGCTGCGCCGGGTACTGGTCGAACGTGAGGCCGTCGACCTCGCCGAACTCGATCTCGCGCAGGTCGGCAACCTCGATCGGGACAAGCTCGTGCTCCGCCGCGACCGCCTCGGCGGTGAGGACGGCCCGTTGCAGCGGGCTCGTGTAAACGGCCTCGAACGAGACGTCGGCAAGCGCCGCTGCGAGCTCGCCTGCCTGTGCGAGGTTTCCTTCCTCCGCGTGCCGGCAGAGGACGAGCCTGGTCATGCGAGCCCTGCCGCAATGATCAGCACGGTCGTCTCGGACAGCTCCGTCACCGCTCCGAGGCAATCGCCGGTTGCACCGCCGAGCCAGGAGCGAAAGACAAGCCCAAGACCGAGCGCGACGACGCCTGCGGCGAGGGCGAGCCAGAGCACATCGCCTCCGACTGCCAGCGCCGCCAGCGCGAGGCCGACCGCCACCCCGGCGGCACTACCGAGGCGAGACACACCCGTGAGCACACCGCCTCTTCCCGGGATGGAACGGGGATAGGGAAGCAGCGCCGCGAGCGGCGGCGAAGCCGCGCGCGAGAGCGCGCCCGCCGCGATCAACGCGGACAGGGCTCCGCCCCGGACGAGCAGCGCCGCGATGGCTCCGACCTTGAGCAGCAGGTCCAGTGCAAGCGCACTTGCACCGAACGGGCCGATTCGCGAGTCACGCATGATCTCGAGCGCGCGCTCGCGACTGCGGCCGCCCGCAGCGTCGAACGTGTCCGCGAGGGCATCGACATGCAGTGCTCCGGTCAGAACCAGCGCTGCCGCAACTGCAACGCCGGCCGCGGTGAACGCCGGCAGCCATGGGTGCAGTCCGACGGCAATTCCACCGCAGGCGGCACCAACTCCCGCGCCCACGACCGGAAAGAGGACCACACCGCGGGCAATGTCGCTCGGCTCGACGGCGACAACACGACCGACGGGAACCAGCGTCAGAAAGGAGACCGCGCCGGAGACGGCGCGCACGCTAGCGACCAGCATCTGTCACTCCCGCCTGCTGAAACGTCGCCATCTCACCGAGAATCGCGAGCGACGCGTCGAGAAGCGGAAGCACGAGGACTGCCCCACTTCCTTCACCGAGACGCAGGCCGAGATCGAGGAGCGGCTCCAAGCCGAGTGCCCCGAGCGCCAGGCGATGCCCGGGCTCAGGCGAGAGATGGGCCGCGATCATCGCGTCGGCGGCCCGCGGCGCGAGCCTGGCCGCGACCAATGCGGCGGTGGTCGCGATGAACCCGTCGAGAACCACGACCTGCCGGTTAGCCGCACCTCCCAGACAGATACCGCAGAGCACGGCGAGCTCGAAGCCGCCGAGTGCGGCCAGAACTCCGAGCGGATCGTCCGGACTCACGTCGTTGACGGCGAGTGCACGGGCAACGACGTTCACCTTGCGGCCGAACCCCGCCTGGTCGAGACCGGTGCCGCGACCGCACACACGCTCCGGCTCGACGCCGAGCAACGCGGCGCAGAGCGCAGCGGCGACGGTGCTGTTCCCGATCCCCATCTCCCCGAGCGCGACGATGCCCACATCCGCGCGCCCGAGCTCCTCGGCCAGCGCGATGCCTTCCTCGACGCGACGCAGAGCCTGGTCTCGGGTCATCGCCGGGCCGACGGCTATGTTCTCCGTCGGCCGCCCGACACCGGCGTCGATCACTCGAAGGTCTGCTCCGGCCGCCCTCGCGAGCACGCAGACCGCGGCTCCGCCCGATTCGAAGTTCTCGAGCATCTGGCGCGTCACCTCCTGCGGGTACGCGCTCACGTCTTCGGCAGCGACGCCATGGTCCCCCGCGGCAACGACCACGGCCGCGCGCAAACGGCCGGGCGTCGCCGTGTGCCTGATGCCGGCGATCCGCCGTGCAACCTCCTCGAGCCGGCCGAGACTGCCACGAGGCTTCGTTTTCGCGTCGAGCGCCCGCGCCGCCTCCGCACGGGCGTCCGCGTCGGCGGCTCCGATGCGCGCGATCGCCTGTTCCATCGAGGAGCTCACGAGAGCGGCAGCGACCGTCCGGCCACGACGAACGCCGCGTGCTCGGCCTCTCTCGCCCAGCCTGCGTTGACGCGGCCGAGCACGTCGCGGAAGCTGCGCCCCAACTCCGTCGCCGGGACGATGCCGAGGCCGACCTCGTTGCTGACGACCACGGTCAACGCCTGGCGTCGGGCCGAGAGGGCCGCCACAGCCGCGCTTTCGCTCTCGATCTCGGCCGGCTCATCGCCGCGGCCGAGCAGGTTGGTCACCCACAGCGACAGGCAGTCCAGGACGATCGCCGCCTCGTGCGGCACTCCCTCGACAGCCCGCCGCAGGTCGAGCGGCACTTCGAGCGTCGCCCAGCTTTCGGGCCGCTCGTCGCGGTGCCGACGAATCCGCTCGGCCATCTCGTCGTCCCCGGCCTCTGCCGTGGCGATGAACGTCACCGGCCCCGCCCATTCGCGCGCAAGGTCGACGGCGAGTGACGACTTGCCGCTCCGCGCTCCGCCGAGCAGGAAGCTCAGGCTCACTGCGCCCGCCGCACAGGTACGACCACGAAGCCCGCGCCCGGCGCGTCGACCACCGCGACCTCGGCCCCGTAGTGCTCGGTGATGAGGCTGCGCGTCAGTACGTCGTCCGGCGCTCCCGCGGCAACGAGCCGCCCGCCGTCGACGAGCAGCAGCCGGTCGGCGTACTGACCCGCGAGCGTGAGGTCGTGCATCGTCGAGACGACCGTCAGGCCGCGACTCCTCCGCAGCTCGTCGACGATCTCGAGCACCTGCTGCTGGCGTCCCATGTCGAGGGCCGCCGTCGGCTCGTCGAGCAACAGGAGCGGCGCGTCCTGCGCGAGTGCGCGGGCGAGGGTCGCCCGCTGCCGCTCACCCCCGGAGAGCGTGTCGAGCCGCCGGTCCGCGAAGGACACGAGATCGAGCTGGTCGAGCGCCGCGTCGACGGCGTCGTGATCTTTTCGCCGTTCCACTCCGAAGTAACCGAGATGCGGCGTCCGGCCGAGGAGGACGTACGCGCGGACCGTGATGGCACCGGGAATGAGCGGCACCTGGGGCACGAGCGCGACGCGGCGGGCCAGGTGCTTGCGCGCCAGACGCTCTGTGTCGTCCTCGAGCACACGCACGTGTCCCTCGTAGTGAACGAGCCCCGCGATCGCGCGCAAGGCGGTCGTCTTCCCCGCGCCGTTCGGCCCGATCAGAGCCACCCACTCCCCACGCTCCACCTCGGCAGACAGCTCACTGAGGACCCGTGAGCCGCCGAGCGTCACCGATACCTGCTGGAGGTTCAGTGCCTTCACGCGGCTCTCCGGCTCGTTCGGAGGACCACGGCGAAAAACGGCGCGCCGAAGAAGGCGGTGACCACGCCGATCGGCAACTCGGCAGGGGACACGACGGTGCGTGCGATGACGTCCGCAAAGACGAGGAAGCCGGCGCCGACGATCACCGACAGAGGCAGCAGGAGCCGGTAGCTCCCGCCGACGAGCAGCCTGATCGTGTGCGGAACGATGATCCCGACGAATCCGATCAACCCACTTACGGCGACCGCAGCGGCGGTGGCGATCGTAGCCGCGGCGACGACGAGCAGCCGAACCCGGGCGACGTTCACCCCGAGCGCCGCCGCCTCGTCGTCGCCGACGGCGAGGACGTCGAGCAGACGCCGGTGCGCGATGATCACGGTCCACGCCACGGCGACGTACGGCAGGACGATGCCGACCTCCCGCCAGCCGGAGGTCGCGAGCCGGCCGAGCAGCCAGGAGTAGACCTCCTGCACCGTGTCGACGTGCTGCTGCTGCACGAACGTCTGCAGAGCTGTCAGGAATGACGTGATCGTGACGCCGGCCAGGACGAGGGCGGCCGGCCCTGCAGCCGCGCCCGCCGAGCGCCCCAGAGCGTAGGCGACGACGACCGCAACCGCCGCGCCGACGAAAGCACCGACAGGCAGGAGATCGCCGGTCAGTCCACTCGCCGGCGCGTACACGACGACGATCGTCGCGCCGAGCCCGGCGCCCGCGGCGGCGCCGAGCAGATACGGGTCCGCCAACGGATTGCGAAAGACGCCCTGGTAGGCGGCGCCCGCCGCGGCAAGCGTGCCGCCGACGAGCGCCGCCAGGATCACGCGCGGCAGACGAAGCTGCCACAGGATCGCGTCGTCCGCTCCGGAGAGCGGCGAATGCAGCCCGAAGACGTGCGCGAACGTCGCCCGGACGACGTTGACGACGCCCAGGTTGACGGGACCGACGAGAACACCGGCGAG
Organism: Actinomycetota bacterium; assembly: GCA_046724565.1. Classification (GTDB taxonomy): domain Bacteria; phylum Actinomycetota; class Thermoleophilia; order Gaiellales; family Gaiellaceae; genus 3-1-20CM-4-69-9. Next base: position 8,524 of record JBKOWS010000040.1, read on the forward strand.
GAGCGCCCCCGCCAGGAAGAGCAGCGAGGCGGGAAGCCAGATCCGCGCCAGCCCTGGACGCATCAGACGCCGCGCCTCTTCAACGCCTTTCCGACCGCACGAACGAACTGCACGATGCGCGGTCCCCACCGCGATGCGATGGAATCGTCGATCCCGACGACGTTCCCTCGCCGCACCGCGGTCAAGGTGTTCCATCCCGGACGGTTTGCAACCGCCTTCGCCGACTGGCCGCAGCAGCGCGTGTCGGCCAGCACGATCAGGCTCGGATTGGACGAGAGGATGTACTCGGCCGACAGCTGCGGATAACCGGTGCCCGACGAATCGGCCGCGTCGGCGATGTTGCGGAGCCCGAAGAGCCTGTAGATCCGCCCGATGAACGTCTTCGACGTGGCGCTGTAGTAGTCGGGCGTCAGCTCGTGATAGACGGACAGGCTCGCCTTCGGAGTCGTCTTGAGGACGCTCGCGATCGCCTTGTTCATGCGCGCGACGACCGCGGCCGCTCCACGCCGGTGCCCGGTCGCGACTCCGAGCTGCCGGATCTCGGCATAGGCGTCGCCGAGATTCTTCGCGGCCGGCTGGACGAGTACACGGATACCGAGCTTGCGCAGACCGCCGACCACATCGTTCGTGTCCCCGGACACGACGACGAGGTCGGGTCGGTAGCCGGCGATGGCCTCGACGTTCGGCGTGTATCCGGACAGACTCGTGTGGGGAGCACGCTTCGGGTAGTCCGACTGGTCGTCGACGGCGACCACCTGCGGGCCGGCGCCGATCGCGAACAACGATTCGGTCGCCGTCGGTGAAAGGGAGACGATCCGGTGCGGTGTTCGCGCAGCCGCGGGCTGCCCGGCGAGCAGCACGAGTGTGATCGCCGCAGCGACGATGACAAGTCGATGGGACACGAATCCTCCTTCCGCGAGGGGTTCGGTTTGCCGGCGGCGGAGGTCTTCTGACTCGGGGCTCCCTCCCTCGCCGCCTTCCCGGCCCTGAGGCCAGTGGCGTGTGACGCGGGAGCGTCTCCCCTCACAGCGGCGGGACCGTTCCGGACTCGCACCGGATTCCCTTGCCGCTCGCCGGTTTGTCGGCGGAGACTAGCATCGGGCCGCGATGGCCCGGTCGCACGTCGTGACGGTCTGGCTTCCCGTCGTGGCGTGGGCGGCGGTCATTTTCGCCTTCTCCTCCGTTCCCCATCTCGGCACCGGCCTGGGCACCTGGGACACCGTGCTGCGGAAGGGCGCGCACATCACCGAGTACGCCGTCCTCGGCGCGCTTCTCTACCGTGCCCTCGGACGCGAGCCGGTGGCCCTGGCGGCCGGCATTGCGTACGCCGCGACCGACGAGTTGCATCAGCATTTCGTCCGGGGCCGACATGCGTCGCCGGTCGACGTCGCAATCGATGCGGTCGGCCTCGCACTCGGGATGCTCGTGTGGCTGCGCGTACGCGAGCGATGAAGGCCCTCGCCGTCGACCTGGCCGCGCTCGGGAACGCCGAGCCGCTGTGGCGCGCCTGGTTGGAAGATGCGCGTCGTCGCCTGCGTGTCGACGTCGAGGCGCTCGACGAGGAGCTGCCGAACTGGGGCCGCTTGCTCGAGCGCTTCGCAGAGGAACGCGCCCCCGTCTACTTCAGACGCGACGCAGACGTCAGCACGGCTCTCAGGAAACTGCACGCCGCGGGAACGAGAATCGTCGTCTTCACCGATGCGCCGGAGGAGCTCGCACGGGTCGCCCTCTCGCATCTCGGCGCGACCCGGCGTGTCGATGCGCTCGAAGCGGGCCCCGGCGCGCGCGAGCGCGTACTCGAACACCTGGGCAGCGACGCCGTCGTCGTCAGCACCCGGGAGGAGCTGCTCGCCGTAACATGACCTCGATGGATCGCAAGGACCTGGGCGACCGACAGCTCGACGCGTTGCTCGAACGCCTCGATCGGCTCTGTGACGAAGTCCATACCCTCAACCGCCGGCTCGATTCCGGCGAGCACCTCATGCGGATCTCGCACGAGCTTGCGACACTCAACGAGTCGCTACAAGCCCTGGCCTTTGCGGCCCTCGGCCAGCAGGGCCCGCAGGTTCGGCGACGCCGCGGGACTGGCTAGCCGGCGAGCTTGTAGATCCGGCCGTTTCCCGTGCCGAGGTAGAGCTCGCCAGAGGTGTCGACGCCGAACGTCGTGAGGAGGCTGACGCGGAAGGGCTCCGTGCGCACGTCGACTGCGCGCCCACCCTCGATCCGCAGGCTCCAGACGTCGCCGCTGCAGTAGTCGCCGAAGAAGTACCGCCCCGAGGCCGCCGGTACAGCCGTCCCGCGGTACACGTATCCGCCCGTCACCGAGCAATTGCCCCCGGCATGGCTGTAGACGTACACGGGCGCAACGAGTTGACCGGGGCCGAGCCCAGTGCTGGTGGAGAAGCGAGCACGTCCCTCGTAGACGCGCCAGCCGTAGTTCGCGAGCCTCGAGATCTGCGCGCGCGGGCGGTAGTCGATTTCCTCCCAGTTGTTTTGTCCCACATCGGCGATGTAGAGATCGCCGTTGGCGCGGTCGAACGAAAAACGCCACGGATTGCGTAGCCCGAGCGCGACGATCTTCCACCTTGCACCTCGCCGAAGAGGATTGATCCGGAGCAGCTTGCCCAGCCGGTCGTTCATCCTCTGTGCGCGATTGCCCGGGTCACCGCCCGACCCGCCGTCGCCCATCCCCACGTACAGGAACCCGTTGCGCTCGAACTGGAGCTCACCCCCGTTGTGATTCGCGTACGGCTGGCGCACGAACAGGAGCTGTCGCGCCGATGACTTGACTCCGATTCCGTTGCGGGAACGAAACTCAACGACCCTCGTGTTGCCCTGCTTGTCCGTGTAGTTGACGTAGAAGCGATGGTTTCGGGCGTAACCCGGAGAGAAGGCCACGGAGAGCAGGCCTTGTTCGCCCCCGCTGATGACGCGGTCGCGAATATCGAGAAACGTCCCGGCGAGGCGTCCGTTGACGAAATAGACGATCCGACCCACCTGCTCGACCGCATAGAGCCGTTGTGGTTCGGCGGGGGTCGAGGCAATCGCGGTTAGGCCCGAAAGGCCGCTCGCGTACGGTTGAATCGACAGGTTCTCCTGGGCCTTCGAGCCGGGCACCGCCAAGGCGAATGCAGCAGCGAGGACGGGCGCGAGCATGCGGGCAACCTACCCGCGTAAGCGAGTTTCGGTTCGCCACTTTACGGAGGTCTTACCGACTTCTTAAGCTCGGCCGGCTACGTCTTCAGGAGGATGCGGCGGAGCTCGTCCTCCTTGCCCGGCTGGAGGATGGCGAGCACCTGGTCACCCGGCTCGAGCTTCGTCGACCCGACGGCGATCTCCGCCTTGCCGTCACGCATGATCGAGATGAGCCGCGAGCCCTCGGGCAGGCGCAGCTTCTCGACCGTCTGTCCGGCGGACGGCGAGCTCTTGTCGATCTGCACCTCGACGATCTCGAGGTTCTCCTTCCGGAGCTCGAGCAGGTGAACGAGATCGTGCTCCGGAACCTCGTGCTCGACCAGGCCCAGGATGCTCGACGTCGCACAAACCGTCGGCGAGATTCCGAGCAGGTCGAAGTGCGGCTGGTTGCGCGGATCGTTGACACGCGCGATCACCTTGGGGACGCCGTACTTCTCCTTGGCGAGCTGAGCAATCACCATGTTGTCCTCGTCGTCGCCCGTAAGCGCGAGCACGAGGTCAGGCGGTCGCTTGATGCCCGCCTTCTCGAGCACAAAGAGCTCGGTCGCGTCGCCGAGCATCGCCTGGTGCTCGAACTCGGTCTCGAGCCGCTCGAAGCGGTCTCGCCTCTGCTCGATGATGGTGGCCTCATGGCCGTTGCGGAGGAGCGTGCGCATGACGTTCGCGCCGGCCTTCCCTCCGCCTGCAATCAACACATACATGGGTTAAACGGATGCCTCCTCGAGGGGACGCTGCGGGATGTCGCAGGAGCGAACCGCGTCCGTCAGGGCATCGATGGCGGTCGAGGTCGGGCAGATGGTGCGCAGGCCCCGCTCGCGGTAGAAGTCCGCGCGCGCCGGGTCGAGGATCCGGACCACGGTGCAGTCGACCCCGAATCGCTTCTGGGCGACCTGGCCGATGATCAGGTTGGTGTTGTCCCCGTCCGTGGACACGACCACGGCGTCGGCGTCTTCGATGCCGGCCTCGCGCAGGACGTTCGTGTCCATGCCGTGGCCGACGATGAACCCGCCGGTCCAGTTCTCTCCAAGGCGGCTCAGGGCTGACTCGTTTTCGTCCACCGCGGTCACATCCCATCCTTCGGAGGCGAACCGCTTCGCGATCGTCGAGCCCACCCGGCCGCAGCCGATAACGATGAGCTTCACAAACTCAGCCTAGCTCGGCCGTCAACCTCATTGCGAGGCGCCGTCCTCTTCTAGGACCCCCTGCGGCGTCGCTTGCGATGCCGATTTAACGCCCATCCGCCGGACCCGATCCCCCGTCCTCTTCGAGTACGCCCTGCGGGAAGGCAACGATGAGGACCTCGCTGGGGGCCTTCTTGAGGACGTAGTCGACCGTCGGGGAGAAAAAGCGCGACTGGCGCCGCCAGCGCGGCGCTGAGCCGAGAACGATCAGGTCGGCGCCTCGCTCCTGCGCCTCCTGGACGATCGCCTGGCCGATCGAACGGGCGCGGACGGTTCGGCCCTGGACGTTGACGCCGTGGTCGGCCCCGAGCAGCTTCGCCTCGGCCAGGGATGCCTCGGCCCGCTCTTCCTCTTCGATCAGCTCGGCGTCCAGGGGGAGCTCGAGCGGCACTCGAATGACGTGGAGAGCTTCGACTGAGGCGTTCCGCTCCTCCGCCAGCTTGACCGCGGTGGCGATCATTTCCTCACCGATGTCCCCGAGCTTCATCGGCACGAGGATGCGGGAGAACTCTGCCTCGGCCAGGCCGCGGTGCTCGTCCGCGGAGACGACGCGCTCGAGCAGACCTTCGCCGCGGGACCGTCGCACCACCACGTAGAGGACGAGCCCGAGCAAGAGCCATACCGGACCGGCGTAGCGGGCGCCCGGGTGCGTGGCGATCGCGATGATCCAGACGGCGAACGTCAACGCGGCGCCCACGACGGAGGGCACGGGCACGCCCCGCACGGTGAAGGGCACGCGATACGGCCTCCGGCGAGCGGGCTCGCTGAACCGCAGCTTGATCACGGCTAACTGAGCCGCCGTGAAGGCGAGGAGGACGCCGAAGCTGAACAGGCTGGCCAGGAACAGAACCGGGTGTGCAAGCGGCGCGGTCCCGACGAGCAGTGCGATCGAGATAACTGCCGCGGAGACGATCGACTGCGGCGCCACGAGTGTCCGCGCACGGAGCATCCCGAACCTGCGCGGCAGCTGGCCGTGCTCGCCGAGCGAGTACGCGAGCCGCCCGAAACCGGAGATCGAGGTCGTCGCCGCCGTGAGCAGGATCAGCGCGCCCGACAGCCCGACGAACACCTGTAGGGGATCCCCGATGTAGCTCGGCACCTGCTCGCGGATCTGCGTGACGATTCCGACGAGCGGCGCCCGGATCCAGTTGCTCCCGAGCAACGTGCCGTGCTCGGCCGGGAACGCAGAGAGGCCGACGACGGCGATCGCGACGTAGAGGATGACGACGAGACCGATGGCGCTGAAGAGGCTGCGCGGCAGGTCACGACCGGGACGACGCGCTTCCTCGGCGAGATTGGCCACTGTCTCGAGACCCGTGTAGGCCAGCATCGCCAACGGGATCGCGAAGGCGATCGAGTGCCACGTGGGTGTCGTTCCCAGGGACGTCCCGGCGGTGAGGGCGTCCGGTGAGAAGAGCAGCGCCATCCCGAGGATCACGATCAGGAGCTGCGTCCCGAGGTCGACGAGCGCGACGATGAGCGCCCAACGGTGAAGGCGCGTGCGATGAAGCAGGCGGACGACAGCGACGCCGGCAATCACGCCGCAGCCCGCCACCACGTCCCAGGGCCGGTGCACCTTTGTGAAGAAGGCTCCTGCGACGTAGTGCGGCAGGAAGAGCGCCGAGAGGGCGATGACGATCAGGTAGTCGAGGAAGAGCACCCAGCCCGTGATGAAGCCCCAGAGGTCGTTGAACGCGATGCGCACGAACGTCGCCGCCCCGCCGGTCTCCCGGATCGCCGCCGTCCCCTCCGCGTACGAGAGCGAGACGAGGAGGAAGAGGAGGCCGGTGGCAAGGAGGACCGCGGGCGTGAACCCGAGCGCCCGCAGCGTGATGATCCCCAGGGCGAAGTAGATCGACGAGGCGATCTCTCCGTAGGCGATCGAGAACAGCGCGGGGGCGTCGAGCACCCGCTGCAGCCGGGGCAACTTCCGTGCCACGTGGTGAGGTTATCGCCGCTTCCGGAGTAAATAGAGCCGGCCGAAGCCGAGCCCGACGAAGAGGACACCGATCAGGTAGCCGAACAACCCACCGCCGTGGAGCGACGTCACCACGACGAGGGCAATGCCGATCCCGATGAAGACCGCGGCGAAGATCGCGATCCCGAGCCGGTAGGCCTTCATGCCGCCTTCCGACCAGCCACGACCATTACCCGGGTCGGGGCGTGTTTGAGGACGAAGTCGACGGTGTCGCTGAAGACGCCGCGGCCGCGGTCGGCCCGGGGTGCTCCCATCACGATGATCTCGCTGTGGCGGCGCACGGCCTCGTCCACGATCGCACGGCCCGCGTGACGAGCACGAATCAGACGCTCGGTGGCCGTCACGCCGTACAGCTCGGCGATCGCCGCGGCGGCGTCGAGCGCCTCGTAGGCACGCTCCTCCTCCCCTTCGAGGCGACTGTCCAGTGGAAGCTCGAGCGGGACGACGACCGCGCTGACCGCCGCGAGCGACGCTCCGCGATCGGCCGCCAGCCTGCAGGCGACGTCGATCGCCTCTTCGGAGGCGCGGCCCGGCTTCACCGGAACGAGGATGTTCCGGTACTCGAGCGCGATCGCCTTCCCGATGATCACCGGCGCGCGCAACGTCTCCGTCAGGGACGCCCGGAGCACGAACCGCCGGTAGACGACATACCCGAGCAGACCAACCGCAAGCCAGCCGAGCCCGGCCCAGCGCGGCCCGGTCCTTTGCACGACGACGACGAGCCACGCGATCCCGGTCCCCAGCGCCCCGAAGATCGCGAAGAGTGGCCAGTCGACACCACGCACGCGCAGATTCGGCCGCGCCTTGAACCCCTCGTCGTGACGTCCTGCACGCACGCGCAGCGCGATCACGGCGAGGTGCGCGATCGTGAACGAGAGCATCGCGCCGAACGCGTACATGTCGCCGAGAAAGGCCGTCTGCCCGGGCAGCAGCACGACGATCGAGAGCAGCCCGGCGAAGACGACCAGCGAGAGCCACGGCGTCTTGAACCGCGGATGCAACCGGCGGAAGACCTCCGGCAGCTGCCGATAGGTCGCCATCGCATAGGTGATCCGCGAGGCGCCAATCACGCCTGCGTTCGTGGCGATGAAGAGGATCGTGGCCGCGAGGATCCCGACGTAGATCTTCGCGGCATGCAGCACTTGCCCGTGCAGCCCGAGGTGCTCGACCAGGCCGAGCACCGGGTCGTTCTCGAAGCCGCCCTTGTCGGGTGGAAGGCCGAGCAGCGTCTGGTACCCGGTCTTGGTCTTCTCGACCGGAAGCGCTGACAGGGCGATCAACGGCAGGGTGAAGTAGATCGCGAAGACTGCGCCCGCCACCCACTTGATCGACCGCGGAATGTCGCGCGGGGGATCGCGCGCTTCCTCTGCGAGGTTGGAGACCGTCTCGATCCCGGTGTACGCGATCATCGCGATTGGAATCGCCAGGAAGAACGCCCGCCACGTCGGCGCCACTCCCCAGTGCACGTTGGTCGAGATGACGTGCGGATGGAAGACGAGTGCGAAGCCGATGATGACGAGCAGCAGCTGCGTAGCGAAGTCGATGACGGCGAGGAAGATGTTCAGCCGCGCCGCCTCCCTGATCCCGACGATGTTCAGCACGACGAGGAAGACGACGACCACCACACCGCCGACGATGTCCCACGGGTTCTCGCGCAGCGGGCCCCAGAAGATGGACAGGTAGTGCGGAACGAAGAACGCCGAGATGGCGATCGTGATGATGTAGTTGAGCATCTGCGCCCACGCAGCCACGAAGGAGACGAGCTCGTTGAAGGCATGGCGCGCGAAGCTCGAGGAGCCGCCCGCCTCCGGATAGCGGACCGTTCCCTCGGCGTAGGTCGCGGCGGTGGCGGCGAAGATCAGCCCGCTGATGACGAAGACGAGCGGGGTGAGCCCGAGCGCGATCCCCGCCACGAGGCCGAGCGCGTAGTAGATCGACGAGCCGACGTTCCCGTAGGCCGTGGCGAAGAGCGCCGGCGTGCCGAGCACCCGCTCGAGGGTCTGCTGCCGTCGTCGCCTGCTCCGCCGAGGCTGCGGTGCCGCGGTGCTCACGGAGTGAGCCTAAGGCAGAGGTGCGTCGGCTAAGGCAGTTCGCTGCTCGGCGAAAACCAAAGGCCGGGGTCAGACCCCCTGGGGTCTTCCCCAGCAGTTCGCGCCGGCTCGGCTTAGCCGTGGATCGAGACGATCAGCGGGATGATGAGGATCGCGACGATGTTGGTGATCTTGATCATCGGGTTGATCGCCGGGCCGGCAGTGTCCTTGTACGGGTCGCCCACGGTGTCACCCGTCACCGACGCGGCGTGGGCCTCCGAGCCCTTGCCGCCGTAAGCGCCGTCCTCGATCAGTTTCTTCGCATTGTCCCACGCGCCGCCGCCGGAGGTCATCGCGATCGCCAGGAAGAGGCCTGTCACGATCGTCCCGATCAACAGCCCGCCGAGCATGCGCGCGTTGATGATCCCGACGATGATCGGAAAGAGGATCGGGATCAGCGCCGGCAACAGCATCTCTCGGATGGCGGAGCTCGTGACGATGTCGATCGCGCGGCCGTACTCGGGCCGGGTCGTCCCCTCCATGATCCCGGGGTTCTCGCGGAACTGGCGCCGCACCTCGGTCACCACCTGTCCGCCGACCTTCCCCACCGCCTGCATGGCGAGCGACGCGAAGAGGAAGGGCATCAGCCCGCCGATGAACAGGCCCGCGATGACCCAGGCGTCGCTCAGGCTGAACGCCGACGGCAGCCCCTGGTCGGCGAGCCCCGTCGTGTACGAGTCGAAGAGGACGAGTGCGGCGAGCGCGGCGGAGCCGATCGCGTAGCCCTTCGTGACCGCCTTCGTGGTGTTCCCGACTGCGTCGAGCGGATCCGTGATCGCGCGGACCGATTCGTCCAGGTCCGCCATCTCGGCAATGCCCCCGGCGTTGTCGGTGACGGGACCGTAGGCATCGAGCGCGACGATCAGGCCCGTCATCGAGAGCTGCGCCATCACGGCGACGCCGATCCCGTACAGGCCGGCGAAGTGATGCGCGATCAGGATGCCGGCCGCGATCACGATC
>JBKOWS010000031.1:0-23037 GCA_046724565.1 Actinomycetota bacterium
TTTCGGGTCGGAGAACTCGAGCGCGCGATCCACGCTTGCGCTCCGAGCGAAAGCTGACGCTTTCGCTCGGGTTTTGGGTACGCCGCTTGTCGCGGGGAACGTGCGCGGGCGGAGCCCGCGCACTCTTTTTGGTGTTGGTGCCGGGAGGGTGTTCGCTTCCGTGCGGGCACGGGCGCCTTCGGCGGCCGCGCCCGGATCAGTCTGCCTGCGGCTAAGCCCGGGCTTCGCCCTGGTCTTAGCCTCCGGCTGGGATTGGTTCTGCTTGAAGCGCGCGTCCACCATCACCACAGCGGGCCGGAGCTAAGGGCAGGCGGAGCGGCCCTTAGTGGAGGCCGGACTCACTCGGGCGACGCCCTTCGGCGCCGCCGCGCGTGGACCACTTCAGCCGCCCCGAAACGAACCCCAGAGAGGAGTCCGCGGGCTCCGCCCGCGGACGTTTCGCGCGACAAGCGCCGTACCCAAACCCGCGCGAAAGCCCAGCTTTCGCGCGGGATCACCAGGGATCTTTCGCCGCTTGGCGAAAGCGGCAAACGCGATGGTCACAAGCGGCTGGGAACGGGTCTGTCTGGACGAGCGGCGGCACGTCATCGTGCTCGCGGCTCCATTGGTCCGAGCGGCAGGGCTGGCGGTGCTCGGAATCGGTTGCATGGCCATCGGCTGGCCGGCCTCCATTCTCGGCGTGCTGCTGCAGACGCTCGCCGCTGCGATCGCGCTGCGCGCAGTGTGGGCATGGGAGCGCACCCGGGTCGTGTTGACGACCGAAAAGCTGTTCGTCGTTCATGGAACGCTGCGTCGTCGCGCGGCCGCCGTCCGGCTTTCCCGGCTCGGCGCGGTCGAGATCGAGCAGGGGCTCCTCGGTCGCCTGCTCGGCTACGGCACGATCGTGGCGGGCGACCTCGAGATCACCTACGTGCCCGAACCTCGCCGCATCTACGGCCTCGTCGAGCGTCTCGCCGGCTGAGGCAGCCTAGGATCGCGACGTGATCGAGGTCGTCGACCTGCGGAAGCGCTATCGGAAGGCGACGGCCGTCGATCGGCTCACCTTCAAAGTTCGCGACGGCTGCATCACGGGCTTCCTCGGCCCGAACGGCGCAGGCAAGACGACCACGCTCCGCATCCTGCTCGGCCTGGTGCATCCGACCTCGGGCAGCGCGACGATCGACCGGAAGCGCTACCGGGCCCTCGATCGTCCGCTGGGCCGCGTCGGCGCGGTCCTCGAGGCATCGAACTATCACCCCAAGCGGTCGGGTCGGAATCATCTGCGCGCACTCGCGGCGGCTGCCGACATCGACGCTGCTCGCGTAGATGAGCTGCTCGAGTTCGTCGGGCTCGGAAGCGCGGGTCGCCGCACCGTCGGCGGTTATTCACTCGGAATGCGCCAGCGCCTGAGCGTCGCCGGCGCGTTGCTAGGCGACCCTCAGGTTCTCCTCCTGGACGAGCCGGCCAACGGACTCGATCCCGAAGGGATCCGCTGGCTGCGCGACTTCCTGCGCGGGTTCGCGGGCGAGGGAAAGACGGTCTTGGTCTCGAGCCACGTGCTCGCCGAGATGCAGCAGCTCGTGGACGAGGTCGTGATCATCCATCGCGGGCGGCTCGTAGCGCACGAGACGGTCGGCGAGCTGACCGCGAGGGCGGCCGGCGCGACGCGGGTGCGCTCGCCGCAGGCTGCTCGGCTGCGCGAGCTGCTCGAACGCGAGGGGATCCAGACGAGCGGCGACGGCGATCGGCTCGTCACCGCGGCCCCGGCGGAGCACGTCGGCGAGCTGGCGGCCGCGAACAGCGTCGTCCTCCACGAGCTCGCGGCCGATTCGGCGTCGCTCGAGGAGGCGTTCCTCGAGTTGACGGCCGGCGGAGCGATCGAGTGACCGCGCTGCTCCGTTCGGAGTTGCTGAAGGCGCGGACCATACGCACGCATCTCTGGCTCGCAGTCGCGACGGCCGGCCTCGTCGTCATCGCATCGGTCTCGGTGTCGGCCTCGAACGCTGTGATCAAGTCCGCCTCGGACGACCGCGCAGTCGCGCAGATCGCGGCAATCGCCCTCGTGTTCTCGCTGATCGTCGGCATCATCGTGATGGCCGGCGAGACCACCCATGGAACGGTCACCCAGACCCTGCTCGCGACTCCGGTCCGCGAACGAGTCGTCCTCGCGAAAGCCGGCGTGGCTGCATTGATTGCCTTCGGGCTCGCCCTTCTTGCAGAGGTGCTCGTCCTCGCGATCACGGTGCCCGGCGCATCTCTTCACTTCCACAACGCCCGGCTCGTCTTCCTGGGAATCCTGGTCGGAGCACCGCTCGTAGGCGCGCTCGGCGTGGGGCTGGGTGGCGTCGTCAAGAGCCAGGGCTCGGGGATTGCGTTCGGCCTCGTCTGGCTCCTGATCGGCGAGCACATCGTCCTCCTGATCGACGAGTCTGCCTCGAGGTTCTCGCCGGCCAGAGCCTTCGCCGCCCTTGCGTCTGGTCAGCGCTCGAGCCACGAGCTCCTCGGCATGGGCGCAGGAGCCGTCGCATCCGTCACCTGGACGGCCGTGTTCGTCTCCTTCGGCATGCTGGTCTTCCTCGGCCGGGACGTGTAGCAATCCCGCATCCGGAGCGGGTTTGCAGGTGCACCGACGAACACTTGTTCGATCCGATCGCCCGGCTAGACTTGACAAGTTATGGCCTCGGAAGAGCTCGTCATTCACGGTGCGCGGGAGCACAACCTCAAGGACGTCACCGTCCGGCTCCCCCGCAACAAGCTGATCTGCATCACTGGGCTGTCGGGCTCCGGCAAGTCCTCGTTGGCGTTCGACACGATCTACGCGGAGGGCCAGCGGCGATACGTCGAGAGCCTGTCGGCGTACGCGCGGCAGTTCCTCCAGATGATGGAGAAGCCCGACGTCGACTCGATCGACGGGCTCTCACCGGCGATCTCGATCGACCAGAAGACCACCTCGCGCAACCCGCGGTCGACGGTCGGCACGGTGACGGAGATCTACGACTACCTCCGTCTCCTCTACGCGCGCGTTGGCAGGCCGCACTGTCCGATCTGCGGACGGCCGATCTCCGGGCAGAGCCAGGAGTCGATCGTCGACCAGATCCTGCAGCTCCCGGAAGGGACGAAGTTCACGGTCAACGCGCCGGTCGTGCGGGACCGGAAGGGCGAGTACAAGGACGTCTTCGAGGAGCTGCGAGGCGAGGGGTTCACCAGGGTCAAGGTCGACGGCGAGCAGCGGCTGCTCGAGGAGGAGATCACGCTCGACAAGAAGTTCAAGCACACGATCGAGGTCGTGGTCGATCGGTTGACGATGAAGCCGGACCTGCGCACGCGGCTGGCTCAATCGGTCGAGACCGCCGCGCAACTCGCCGACGGTCTCGTCGGGATCGACATCGTCGGCGAGGACAGGTCGCTGCTCTTCAGCGAGAAGTTCGCGTGCCCCGATCATGGCGTGTCGCTGCCCGAGCTGCAGCCGCGCATCTTCTCGTTCAACTCGCCGCACGGAGCCTGCCCGCGCTGCACCGGGCTCGGCGCGCAGCAGGAGATCGATCCGGATCTGCTCGTCCCGGACCCGACCCTCTCGATCGCGGAAGGCGCGCTAGTGCCCTGGTCGGTCGGCAACTCCGGGTTCTACGAGTCCGTGATCCAGGCGATCGCGGATCGGTACGAGATTCCGCTCGACGAGTCGTGGGAGAACCTCAGCGACGAGGAGCAGGACCTCTTCCTCTACGGCACCGACGGCGAGCGCGTATACGTCAGCTACCGCAACCGGATGGGCCGGCGCAGGTCGTACATGCTGGCATTTGAGGGCATCGTCCCGAGCCTCGAGCGGCGTTACCGGGAGACGGACTCGTCGACGCAGCGCGAACGGATCGAGGAGTACATGTCGTTCCGTCCGTGTCCGGTCTGCAAGGGCGCACGGCTGAAGCCCGAGGTCCTCGCCGTTACGGTCGGCGACAAGAACATCCACGAGTTCACGCAGATGTCGGTCACACGTGCGCTCGACTTCCTCGACCTGCTCGACCTGACGGAGACGGAGCAGCTGATCGGCGCGCGGATCGTGAAGGAGATCCGCGAGCGGCTGACGTTCCTCGACAACGTCGGTGTCGGGTACCTGCAGCTTGACCGTGCGTCGGCGACCCTGTCGGGTGGCGAGGCGCAGCGCCTGCGGCTGGCGACGCAGATCGGCTCTCAGCTCGTCGGCGTTCTCTACATCCTCGACGAGCCGTCGATCGGCCTCCATCAGCGGGACAACGACAAGCTGATCGGGACGCTGGAGCGGTTGCGGGACCTCGGCAATACCGTGCTCGTCGTCGAGCACGACGAGCAGATGATGAGGTCGGCCGACTGGCTCGTCGACATGGGGCCGGGCGCGGGCGAGCACGGCGGGCACGTGATTGCGGAAGGGCCCGCGACCAAGGTCGAGCGGAACAAGAGCTCCGTCACCGGCCAGTATCTCTCCCGCAAGCGCGAGATTCCCGTGCCTGGGCGGAGAGAGGAGGACCTGGGCTCCTTCTGGGTCCGCGGCGCTGCGCAGCACAACCTCAAGAACATCGACGTGGAGTTCCCGGTCGGGAAGTTCGTGGTCGTGACCGGCGTCTCCGGGTCCGGCAAGTCGACGCTCGTGAACGAGATCGTGCACAAGGCGCTCGCGAACAAGCTGCATCGCACACGGACGAAGCCGGGTGAGCACGAGTCGGTTGAGGGCATCGAGGCCTTCGACAAGGTGATCGACATCGACCAGTCGCCGATCGGTCGGACGCCGCGCTCGAACCCGGCGACGTACACGAAGCTGTTCGACCACATCCGCGAGCTGTACTCCATGACGCCGGAGGCGAAGGTCCGCGGCTACAAGCCGGGACGGTTCTCGTTCAACGTGCGCGGCGGTCGTTGCGAGACGTGCAAGGGCGACGGGCAGATCAAGATCGAGATGCACTTTCTGCCCGACGTCTACGTCCCGTGCGAGACGTGCAAGGGGGCGCGGTACAACCGCGAGACGCTCGAGGTGCGCTTCAAGGGGAAGTCGATCGCAGACGTGCTCGAGATGTCCGTGGAGGAGGCGCTGAAGTTCTTCGCCAAAATCCCCAAGCTTCGGCGGCGATTGCAGACCTTGCACGACGTGGGCCTCGACTACATCAAGCTGGGCCAACCGGCGACGACGCTCTCGGGCGGCGAGGCGCAGCGGGTGAAGCTCTCGTCCGAGCTGTCGAAGGTCGCCACCGGGAAGACGCTGTACATCCTGGACGAGCCGACGACGGGTCTGCACTTCGCGGACATCGAGAAGCTGCTCGACGTCTTGCAGCGGCTGGTCGACGCGGGCAACACGGTGCTCGTGATCGAGCACAATCTCGACGTGATCAAGCAGGCCGACTGGGTCATCGACCTTGGGCCCGAGGGCGGGGAGGCCGGCGGCGAGATCGTCGCGACGGGAACGCCCGAGGAGGTCGCGGAGGTGGAGGGATCCTTCACCGGCGAGTTCCTGCGTCGCGTCCTGCCGAAGCAGGCAGTTGCGGCGGCCTGAGGTGGCCGCGCGGGCAGACGCGCGCGCGCGCAACGAGGAGAAGGCATGGTTCCTGCGGGCCCTGCTCGTCCTGCAGGCCCCGCGTCCGGTCTTCGCTGCTTTGCGCGACGATTCCGACGAGGCGGCGGATGCACGCCAGGACGCCGCGGGCGCGCTCGTCTGGCTTGCCGGAATCGCTTCGGTCCTGGCTACGACGGTCGCGAGCAGGCTGCTCGACGATGTGGAGATGGACGCCACCCTGGTCGCGGTCTGGGCCTTCCTCTCCGGCGGCCTCTACGGGTTTGGGCTCTACCTCGTCGTCGGCAAAGTGTTCCAGGTCGCGCTCCGGCGGCTCGGCGGCCACGGGAGCTTCCGGCGGGCGCGGCACCTTCTTGCGTTTTCGGCCGCGCCGATCGCGCTGGCGCTGTTCGTCTACTGGCCGGTGCGGATTGCGATCTACGGCGAGGACACGTTTCGCAGCGGGGGAAGCGACGGCGGCACCGTGGGCACTGCGCTCGCCTGGGGCTTCTACGGCTTCGTTCTGTGGGCGCTCGTGCTGCTCATCATCGGCGTCCGCACCGTGCACGGTTGGACCTGGGGGCGCTCGCTGGTCGGAGTCGCGTTCGCAGCCGGGATCGCGGCCGCGCTAGCCGTCGCCGTGAGCGTGCTCTACGCCGTCGGTGGCTGAGGAGAAGAGCGCCAGTTCGTCCTCGGGCATCGCGTACGTGTGCTCGGGAGCAGGGTATGACCCGTCTCGGACCTCGTCGGCATACGTCTTGAGCGCGCCGCGGATCGTCGTCGCGAGCTGTGCGTAGCGTTTGACGAACCGTGGGGCGCGGCCCTCGGTCAGGCCGAGCAGGTCGTGGTAGACGAGCACCTGGCCATCGCAGTCCGCGCCCGCGCCGATGCCGATCGTCGGCACGCTCAGCGCGTCGGTAATCCGCGTCGCCACGACGGTCGGCACGGCCTCGAGCACGACGACGAAACAGCCCGCTGCCTCCAGTGCGAGTGCATCGGACAGCAGCCTGCGTGCCCTGGCGGCCGTCCGTCCCTGCGTCTTGAAGCCGCCGAGCATCGTCTCGGTCTGCGGCGTGAGCCCGACGTGCCCCATTACCGGGATGCCGCCGGCGACGATCGCCGAGGCGCGTGAAAGCGACGGGCCGGCGCCTTCGAGCTTGACGACATCCGCTCCGCCTTCCTTGACGAACCGGACGGCGTTTCGAACGGCTTCGTCGTCCGAGACGTTGTAGCTGCCGAACGGCATGTCGCCGACGACGAGCGGCCGTTGCACCGTTCGCGCGACGGTCCGGGTGAGGAAAAGCATCTCGTCCATCGTCACCGGGAGGGTGCTGTCGTGACCGAGCACCACCATCGCGGCCGTGTCGCCCACCAGCAGGATGTCGATTCCGGCTTCCTCGGCAAGACGTGCTCCCGGGGCGTCGTAGGCGGTAACCATGACGATCTTCTCACCGCGCTCTTTCATCGCCGCGAGATCGGTGAGCGTGAGCTTGCCGGGTTTCACCTCAGTTCTCCTTCCAGGACGACGTTGTCGATGAGTCGGGTGGTGCCGACGCGGGCCGCAGCGGTGAGCAAGGTGGCCTCGCCGATGCGAAGCAGTTCCACGTATTCGGGGTCCAGGCCGTTCAGCGCTGCGCGCGTGGCGGCGACCGGGTCAGCGGCGCGGCGTCCGGCTTCCAGCGCGCGCGGCAATCCCAGTGCACGTTCACGCTCTGCCGCGGAGAGGCGCGCGTTCCGTGACGAGAGCGCGAGCCCGTCTGGGCCGCGAACGGTTGGCAGCACGCGCAGCTGCACTCCGACATCGAGGTCGCGGATCATTCGTCGCAGCACCGCAACCTGTTGCGCATCCTTCTGTCCGAAGTAGGCGACGTCGGGGAGGACGATGTGGAACAGCTTCAGGCACACCGTTGCGACGCCGCGGAAGTGACCCGGCCGAGCGGCAGCCTCCCCGCCGATCGCTTCGACGTCGACCCACGTGGCAAAGCCGTCGGGATACATCTGCTCGACAGACGGCACGAAGAGGACGTCTACGCCGGCGTCCTCGGCGAGCCGCGCGTCGCGCGCCTCGTCCCGCGGATAGCGCGCGAGATCCGCCTGCTCGCCGAATTGCGCCGGATTGACGAAGAGCGACACGACCACGAAGGCACATTCCTCGCGCGCAGCGCGAATGAGCGAGAGGTGCCCCTCATGGAATGCCCCCATCGTCGGGACCAGTCCGACCTTGTGGCTCTGAGCCACTTGGCGCATCTCGGTGACTGTCCGCACGGTCTTCATTTCGCCGTCGCTTCCGCCAGGACGTCATAGAGAGGCTCGAGCTCGGGTCTCGCGGCGCGAATCGCGCGCCGGTGGGCGTCGACGGTTGCCCAGTCCCCGCGCTCGATCGGCCCCGTCAGCTCGAAGCCGTTGTCGATCGTCCGGCGCATCAGCGGGACGAGCGCTTCGGGCGGTGCGCCTGCCGCACGGAGGAGGTCCGACGCCACCTCGTGCAGCGTGACCAGGTAGTTCGAGGCGATGGCGGCGCCGGCGTGATAGAGAGGCCGCGCGTCGTCCGACAGGTCGAAGGGCCTGAGGCCGAGCGTCTCGGCGAGCCAGAAGCCCGCGCGGCGCGCCTCTTCGGACTCGCTCGTGACGGCGGCCCAGGCGCCGTCGAGCTGCTCGGGGCCGCGCGCGCGTGTGAACGTCTGCAGCGGATGGAGCCCGAACCGCCGGCGGTGCGGCTCGAGTGCGGCCAGGGATGTCGCGCCCGAGACGTGTGCAACCCAGGGCCGGTCCTGGATCGCGCGCGCAACCTCCGCGATCGCCTCGTCCGGCACGCACAGCACGACGAGCCCCGCGGGCTCGCCCACGACGATCCCGCGCTCGCGCAGGCGAGCGGTGACGGCCGAGCCGACGCGGCCAGAGCCGATGACGTTGATGCTGTCGAACACTTCGAGCTCCAGTTCCTGAGCGGATACCGGGCCTCTGAAGCGTACATCGGCACTGGTACCCTGGCGTACCTCGTGGGTCGCCGCCTCCTCCTGGGGCTCCTATTCGCAGTCGCGCTGGTCCTGCCGGGCCAGGCGCACGCTGCCGTCTCGCTGACCCCGTGCCCGGGCAAGAGCGGCGTGCAGTGCGCGACGGTCGACGTGCCGGTCGACCGCAGCGGCGCAGTGCCGGGAACGATCGGCCTGCACATCGAGGTGCTGCCGGCCTCCGGAGTCCCGCGCGGCACGATGTTCCTGATCGCAGGCGGTCCGGGTCAGGGCTCCGCAGGTTCGTTCGACCTCGGCCCGGGCTTCGGCCGGGATCTGATGCGCTTTCTGTTCCCCGGGTACACGCTGGTGGCGTTCGACAACCGCGGCACCGGCCAGTCGGGAGTGATCCGCTGTCCGGGCCTGCAGAGTGCCGTGAACCCGAGCGTCGAGCAGGATGCGGCACTCGCCCGTGACTGCGCGGCCACCATCGGCCCGCAGCGCGTCTTCTACGCGACGCGCGATCACGCGGAGGACATCGACGCCGTGCGTGCGGCTCTCGGCGTGAGCAAAATCGGGCTCTACGGCGTCTCGTACGGGACCAAGCTCGCAGTCGCGTACGCACTCGCGCATCCAGCGAATGTCGAACGCATCATCCTCGACTCGGTCGTCGTCCCCACGTATCCAGATCCATTCGACCGGAACGTCCTGACGCAGATGCCCTCGACGCTGCGCAGGTTCTGCAGTGGCGGGTTCTGCCGCGGGGCGACGTCCGACTTCGGCGGAGATGTCGTGACGCTCGCGAACCGCCTCGAGGCAAAGCCGATCCGCGGGACGGTGATCGCCCCGAACGGCAAGCCCCGGTCGCTGAAGATGAACGGCGAGGACGTGATCGAGCTGATCATCGACGCGGATCTCTCCGTCGGCCTCGCCGCCGAGGCTCCGGCCGCGGTGCACGCGGCGCTGGGGGGCAACACGCGTCCGCTGCTTCGTCTACGTGACATCGATCTCCGTTCCAACGAGCTCAAGGTCGAGGATCTGAGCTTCGGGCTCTACGCCGCGACCAACTGCGCGGACGGTCAGTTCCCGTGGACTCCGGACACGCCGCCCTCGGGCCGCGCCTCGATCCTGCAATCGACGCTCCTCGGCTTGCCGAGTGGCTCGTTCGGGGCCTTCGGCAACTGGGCGGGCCGCACGGGCAACGCCTTCTTCTGCGAGCAGTGGCCGTCGCCCGCCGGAAACACGCCGCTCGCGCCCGGCCCGCTTCCGAACGTGCCGATGATCGCGCTCAACGGCGGCTTCGATCTGCGGACTCCAACCGCGAACGCGCTCGCGGTCGTCTCGCAATTCCCGCAGGGAAGGTTGATCGAGGTCCCCGGGGTGGGACACAGCGTGACCGGGCAGGACGCATCCTTCTGCTCGCAGCGCGCGCTGAGGGAGTGGATCCTCGGCACGCTGAACGCGCCCAAGCTGGCGCAGTGCCCGCGCGTCGCGCCGGTGGCCAAGGTGCTGCGCGCGTTTCCGCAGGCGCCGAAGGGCGCTTCGGTCTCCTCGACTCTCGCGCTTGCTGGCAAGACGCTGCGCGAGGCCCAAGCCTCGTGGTGGCAGCTGAATCCACCGTCGACGACGCTGCGCGGGCTTTACGGCGGCAAGCTCGTGCAGCTGAAGAAGGGCGACGGCTTCACGTTGACGCGGTATGCACTGGTGCCCGGCGTCTACTTGTCCGGGAAGGTCTCGTTCGGCGATATTGGGCCTCCTGCCACGTACAAGGGAACGGTGAAGGTGTTCGGCCCGCGAGCGGTCGCCGGCACGCTCAAGCTCTCGAAGAATTCGGTCTCCGGGCGGCTCGGCGGCCGGCCCGCCGGGGCTGCGTACTGAAGAAAGGCCTGATGCGAAATTCGGCCGGGCCGGATGACGCTCCAGACGCGGCGCCGGATCAGCACGTTCGCCCGCGGCCCGTAGCGCTGCCACGTGCCGCGAACGACCGCACTGCCCGGCTTGGTCTGGAGCGCCCCCGACGCCGGCCGAATTTCACACCAGACCTCTAGTCCATTGACGCCCGTCCGGCGACGCCCCTAAACTGCCGGGGCGATGCCGATGTACGAGTACGTGTGCATGAAGTGCGAGACGCACTTCGAGGAGCTCGTTCGGGGAGACCAGGAGGTCGCTTGCCCCCACTGCGGTGGGACGAAGGTCGCCCGTCAGCTCTCGACGTTCTCGATGATCGGCACCGCCGGGCAGACCGGCGCATTCGGTGGCGGCGGTTGCTGCGGCGGGTCGTGTGGCTGCGGTCACTGAGCTGACTCGCGCCGAGGAGCTTCGCGCCTTCGCCGAGGTCGTCTCCGGCTGCACGAAGTGCCCACTCGCCGGTGGACGGACGCAGGTGGTCTTCGGCTCGGGCGATCCCAACGCGGATCTGATGTTCGTCGGCGAGGCACCCGGCTTTCACGAGGACAAGCAGGGCATCCCTTTCGTCGGCGCTGCCGGGAAGCTGCTCGACCAGCTACTAGCCGGAATCGGCCTGACTCGACCGGACGTGTACGTGGCGAACGTGCTCAAATGTCGCCCTCCCGGAAACCGGGACCCGCAACCGGACGAGATCGAGGCGTGCGAGACGCACCTGTGGCGGCAGATCGAGTTGATCGAGCCGCGCGTCGTGGCGACACTCGGGAACTTCGCCACGAAGCTGCTGTCCGGACGGCCAACCGGGATCACGCGCGTGCACGGCCAGGAGCAGGAGACGACGCTCGGCGGGCGCCGCGTGCTCCTGTATCCGATCTACCACCCGGCAGCCGCGCTCTACACCCCGCGGATGCTCGAGGTCCTGCAGTCCGACTTCGCCCGGCTGCCAGAGTTGCTCGGCCGTGAGGTCGCACCGCCAGAGCCGGTCTACGTGCCGCCCGCGGTGGCGGAGCCCGCAGTCCAGCTCGGCCTCTTCTGATCCGGTCCCGCTCTCCCGAGGAGACGGAGCAGATCGCGGCGCGCCTTGCCGCGGACCTGCAACCGGGCGACGTCGTGACGGTGTCGGGCGAGCTCGGTTCCGGAAAGACGACGTTCGTGCGAGGAGCATGCCGCGCACTGGGCGTGGAGGGACCGGTCACGAGCCCGACGTTCACGATCGGCCATCGCTATCGCGGCCGCGTCGACGTCTCGCACCTCGACCTGTTCCGCTTCCACGACGTCTCCGCGGCGGAGTGGGGCGACCTGGAGCCGTACTTCGACGACGCGGTCGTGTTCGTGGAGTGGCCCGAGGCGGGCAGGGGAGTCCTGCCGCCCGCTCGGGTCGAGGTCCGGCTCGAGCTCGGCGAAGACAGTAGCCGGCTTGTCACGATTGAAGGCGATGTTGATCCTGGCCTTCGACACGGCGACTGAAGTCGCCACCAGCGCACTCGTCTCAGACGGAGAGGTGCTCGGGGAACGATCCTCGACCGCAGTGACGCTGCTCGAGGACCTCGATGCGCTGCTGCGGCAGGCCGGCGCGCACACGAGAGAGGTGGAGGGGCTGGCGGTCGGGATCGGCCCAGGCAGTTTCACCGGAATCCGCATCGGGCTGGCCACCGCGCGCGGGCTGGTGCTGGCGCTCGGGACCCCCGCTGCGGGAGTGTCGACGCTCGCCGCGCTCGCCGCCGGTGCGCCGGAGGCGGTCCCGGTCATCGACGCGAGGCGTGGCGAGATCTTCGTCCTTGAGGACGAACAACCGCGCGTGCTCGAGCCGGCTGCGTTCCGGCCGTCACCGGGGACGATCTGCGTGGGCAGCGGAGCCGTTCGGCACCGGCCCGTCCTGGAGGCGGCGGGCGCCGAGGTTCCGCCCGATCGCGACGAGCGACACCAGCCTCGGGCTCGTTTCCACGCGACGCTCGCGCACGACTTCGGACCAGTCGAGGCGCTCGCGCCGCTATACCTGCGGGTCCCTGACGCTGATAGAACCAGGACAAGGGCATGACCGGGACAAGGGCATGAGCGCCACTGCCAACAAGGTGGACTTCAGGCGCCTCGAGTTGCGTGACCTCACTGCGATCGAGACGATCGAGCGTGCGTCGTATCCGACACCCTGGTCGCGCTCGATGTTCGCGGGCGAGCTCGCCAAGCCGTCCTCGATCTCGCTTGGCGCCTTCGAGCCGGTTACGCGCAAACTGCTCGGCTTTCTCATCATCTCGCGGTACGTCGATGCGTGGCACGTGATGAATCTCGCCGTCGCGCCCGAACATCGGCGCAAGGGCATCGCGTCCAGCTTGCTCGACCGCCTCTTCGAGGTCACCGCGGGCGAGGGACGGCGCGGGTACACGCTCGAGGTGCGGATCTCGAACGACGTCGCGATCCGGCTGTACGAGCAGGCGGGCTTCAAGGCGCGCGGGATCCGCCGCGGCTATTACACGGACAACCGCGAAGACGCGCTCATCATGTGGCGGGACCCGGAGCCGCGTCCCGCGTGATCCTCGGCATCGAGACGTCGTGCGACGAGACCGCTGCGGCGCTCATCTCGGACGAAGGTCGGATCCTCGCCAACGTCGTCTCATCCCAGGCCGATCTGCACGCGCGGTACGGCGGCGTCGTGCCCGAGGTCGCGTCGCGGCGTCACCTCGAGCTGGTCACGCCGGCCGTGCTCGACGCGCTCGCGAAAGCGGACGCGTCGCTTGCCGACGTCAAGCTCATCGGGGTGACGGTCGGCCCGGGCCTGATCGGCGCCCTGCTCGTCGGTCTCTCCGCGGCCAAGGCGATAGCGTGGGCGCGAAGGCTGCCGCTCGCCGCGGTCGACCACCTGCAGGGTCACGTCGCGTCCCTCTACCTCGAGCCCGATCCGCTCGAGCCGCCGTTCCTCTGCCTGCTCGCGAGCGGCGGGCACACGTTGCTGCTCGACGTCGAGGATCGCCGCTCGAAGCCGGTAGTCCTCGGGACCACGCTCGACGACGCCGCGGGCGAGGCGTTCGACAAGGGCGCGCGCCTGCTCGGGCTCGGATATCCCGGCGGCGCAGAGATCGACCGTCTCGCGCGAGAGGGCGACCCGGAGGCGTACCACTTCCCCGTCGCGCGCGTTCCCGGGCTCGACTTCTCCTTCTCGGGGCTCAAGACGGCGCTGCTGTACGCCGTTCGTAAGCTCGACGCCGCTCAGCTCGAGCGCCGGCGTCGCGATCTCGCCGCGAGCTACCAACGCGCGATCGTCCGCGCCCTGGTTGAGAGAACGCGCGAAGCCGCCGCCGCAAGCGCCGCGCCGAAAGTCGCGGTCGTCGGCGGCGTCGCGGCCAACTCCGAGCTGCGTCGCTCTCTGCCTGAGGCGGTGCCGGCTCCGCTCGAGCTCTGCACCGACAACGCGGCGATGATCGCCTCGGCCGCGCGTTTCACAGACGTCATCCCGTATCCCGGCTATCTTGGCCTCGATGCCTACGCGTCCACCGCGTGAGCCGTTCAACGCACTCGTGCTGGCGGCTCTCGCAGTCGCGGCCACGGGCATCCTGATTGCTGCAGGCGGTCGGGGCGGCGGCGCAACATCGACGCAGGGAGACGCGAGCTGGCTGGGCCTCGCCGGCGCGCTTCGCCCACGGGTCGCAGTGGGCCAGCGCGTGATCGTGGTCCTCAAGACACCGTCGGTCGCGGATCGCGTCGGACACGCCGGGGGGCTCGCGACGAGCGAGGAGGAGCGACAGTGGGAGCGGACCGCGATCTCGTCGCAGAAGCTCCTGATCGCGCGACTGCGTCTCGGAGGCGTGATCGTGCAGCCCGAGTTCAGTTACACGCGCACGATCAACGGCTTCTCGGCAGCGTTCGACGCGCGCGGGATCGCGCTGCTCGAGCGAGCAGCTGACGTAGCGGGTGTTTACCCGGTGCGCGCGGCGTATCCGGCATCGTTGAGCTCGCGCCTGATCACGAGCTCGCAGTTCGGCGAGCGTCCGAACATCAGTCTCTCGGACAAGGACGGGCGTGGCGTCTTGATCGCCCTGCTCGACACCGGCGTTGACCGCGCGCATCCATTCCTGCGTGGCCGAGTCGCCGGCGGGATCGACATCGTTGGCGGAGACGCCGGTGCGCTCGCCGCGTCGCAGCCGGATCAACCGTCGGAGCTCGAGCGTCATGGGACCGAGATGGCGGGACTGCTCGTCGGCTCAGGCGGTCCGGGCGCGCTCGCGGGCGTTGCACCGGGCGCAACCGTCCTGCCGATCCGCGTAGCGGGTTGGCAGCGTGACGCCTCCGCGCAGTGGTCCGTGTACGGGCGGACCGACCAGATCCTCGCCGGCCTGGAACGCGCAGTCGATCCGAACGGGGACGGCGACGAGCACGACGCCGCACGCGTTGCTCTCATCGGCGTGGCCGAGCCGTTCGCGGCGTTCACCGACGGTCCCCTCGCACTCGCTGCCTCCGGCGCGATGCGTCTCGACACACTCGTGGTCACCCCCTCGGGAAATGACGGTCCTGCGGGACCGGGGTACGGAAGCGTCTCCGGACCCGGGGGCGCGCCCGACGCGCTGACCGTTGGTGCGCTCGACCTCCGTCCGGAGTTCGGGCAGGTGCGGGTCGTGCTGCGGGCTGGGCTTCGCGTGGAGCTCGACGGGACGCGGCCACTCGCCGGTGCGGTCGCACCGGCGGATGCGATCGATGCCGGCCTCGGTGCGCCGCGCACGCACAGCACCGCGCCGATCGGGTATCGCGGTGCGATTCCGCTGCTCGACTTCTTCGACCGGCGCGGCGTCAGCCTCGTGGCCGGGCGGGCAGCGCTTCTGCCGGCGGGGCCCGATCCGAACGGTTCCGTCGAGAACGCGGCCCAGGCAGGCGCGGTCGCTGCCCTCTTCTACGGCACCGACCTGCCCGCCGGAGGGATCGCACTGGACGAGAACGCGCCGATCCCGGCAGTCTCGATCCCGGTCGATATCGCGGAAACGCTGCTCTCGCAGATTCGGAGCGGTATCGCGACAAGCGTTTCGCTCGGGGCCACGCGCACGGCCTCGAACGGTGCTGAAGACCGGGTCGCTCCCTTCTCGTCGACGGGACTCGCGTTCGACGGACGCGTGAAGCCCGAGCTGGTCGCGCCCGGGGTCGCGCTCGAGACCGCGGAAACCGGTGCGAATCCGGACGGATCAGCAAGCTACGGAACCGTGAACGGCACGAGCGTGTCGGCAGCGCTCGTCGCCGCGTCCGCGGCGCTGCTCGCGCAGGCGCGGCCCTATCTCGACGCCGACGCTTTGAAGAGCCTGCTGATCGGTTCGGCGCGGCCGTTGCCGGACGATCCCGTCACGGCGCAGGGTGCCGGGCTCGTCGACGTCGGCGGTGCGACCGCAACGGAGATCGGCGCGAGCCCGGCGACGCTGGCGTTCGGCCAGGCCGACGGAAGCAAGTGGCGCGGCGAGCAGGACTTCCTCGTGCGCAACCTCTCGTTCCGTCCGCTTACTCTCGGACTGGACGTGCGCGTCACGAACGAAGGCGCCGCCTCGGTGTTGCTCGCCGTGCGACCGAACCGCGTCACGCTCGAGCCCGGCCGTTCGATCCACGTCCACGTGCGCGCGCGCCTGACCGGCGCTGTGGAGGGCGACGCTCCGACCGAAGGCGTCGTCCTCGTCACTCCCGTCGCCGGACGCGAGATCCACGTGCCGTGGACGATTCTTTTTGGCGAGCGCCGCCTGCCGGATCTGGCGTCGGTGCGACTGTCGACGCGCTCGTTCGCGCCGTCGGATGCCGCCCCGGCACTGCTCAGCTTCGCCGCCGGCTCGGTGCGGCGGTCGGGCGGCCTGACCGACGTCATGCCTCTTTCGCGCCTCGATCTTCAGCTCTGGAGCTCGACCGGAGGGCGG
Organism: Actinomycetota bacterium; assembly: GCA_046724565.1. GTDB lineage: Bacteria > Actinomycetota > Thermoleophilia > Gaiellales > Gaiellaceae > 3-1-20CM-4-69-9. The sequence goes on from JBKOWS010000031.1 coordinate 16,221, forward strand.
ATCGGACTTCTCGCGCGCCTCCGTGACGTGTTGCCGGGCCGCTACTCGTTTGGAGTGACGGGACGGGATCCGACGGGCGCCCTGCTCCCGAAAGGGGAGTACCAGTTGAGGCTGGTCGCATTCGGGACCGTCGACGGACCGCCGACCATCCGGACGATCACCTTCACCATCAAGTAGGCTCGGCCCCGGCCGAGCTGAAAATGTCTCGATTTGCGCGGAAAAAGGAGCCGAAGTGACGACCGTCGACGCGCCCGTCTCGCACCTGCGCGAGAACCCCTACGAGATCGCGAAGTCCCAGCTACGCAAGGTTGCACGGACCTTCGCGATCGACCCGAACCTCGTCAACATCCTTCAGCAGTGCAAGAAGTCGCTCGCGGTTTCGATCCCCGTTGCGATGGACGACGGCACCACGCAGGTGTTCGAGGGCTACCGGGTCACCCACAACATCGCGCGCGGTCCCTCGAAGGGCGGCATCCGCTACCACCCGGACGTGACGCTCGACGAGGTCAAGGCGCTTGCGATGTGGATGACATGGAAGTGCGCGCTCGCGGGCATTCCGTTCGGCGGCGCGAAGGGCGGGGTCATCTGCAGTCCGAAGCAGATGTCGGAAGGCGAGCTGCAGCGCATGACCCGGCGCTTCACCTCCGAGATCATCAACGAGATCGGGCCGGAGAAGGACATCCCCGCTCCGGACGTCGGCACGGACGGGCGCGTGATGGCGTGGATCTTTGACACGTATTCGATGAACAAGGGCCACTCGGTGCTGGGCGTCGTCACCGGCAAGCCCCTCACGATCGGCGGATCGCTCGGGCGCGAGGAGGCGACCGCGCGGGGTGCGCTCTACTGCGTTCGCGAGGCCGTCCGCAAACGGCAGATGTCGCTCCAGGGCACGACCGTCGCCGTCCAGGGATTCGGAAACGTGGGCTCGTTCCTGGCCAAGTTCCTCGCCGAAGACGGCGCGACAGTCGTCGCGCTCTCGGATTCGAGCTCCGGCCTCTACAACCCCAACGGCATTGACGTGCAGGCCGCCCTTGCACACAAGCGCGAGACCGGATCTCTCGGCGGTTTCCGCGGTGCGGAGCCGATCTCGAACGACGACCTCCTGCTCCTCGAGTGCGACGTGCTCGCCCCGTGCGCGCTCGAGCAGGTGATCACCGCCGACAACGCGGAGAAAGTCAAGGCGAAGATCGTCGTCGAGGGCGCGAACGGCCCCGTGACGCCCACGGCTGACGAGATCCTGGAGGAGAAGGGCGTACTCGTCCTCCCGGACATCCTCGCCAACGCCGGCGGCGTGATCGTGTCCTACTTCGAGTGGGTGCAGGGGCTCCAGGAGTACTTCTGGAAGGAAGCCGAGGTGAACGCGAAGCTGAACGACATCATCACCCGCGCGTTCAACGAGACCTGGGCCACGATGGAGGGTCGCGGGGTGTCCATGCGGCTGGCCGCCTACGGGCTGGCCGTCCAGCGGGTGGCCGAGGCGACGACGACCCGAGGCATCTACCCGTAGCTCAGGTCAGGCTGTACCACGCGGAGGGCTGTCACCTCTGCGAGCGTGCCCGCGCGATCCTCGAGGAGGTGCGCGGCGAGCTTCCGTTCGACTTCGAGGAGGTCGACATCGGTGGGGACCCGGAGCTGGAATCGACGTATCGTGAGTGGCTGCCCGTGGTCGAGATCGACGGTGAGCGCGCCTTCGTCTACTACGTAGACCCGGCTGCGTTTCGCCGCAAACTTAGCGCACAAAGTTGACCTACGCGCCACCTCGGCGCCGCGTGATACAACGGCTGCCGGATGTCACAAACTCTCGAGACGAGAGACGGGGTGTCGGGATCCGATCGACTGACGGTCGGCGTCGCGGCGCGACTGTCCCGCTATCTCCAGGTGCTGACCCAGGCCAAGAAGATGGGGAAGGACCGCATCTCCTCCCAGGAGATCTCGGACTACACCAACATCAATGCCACGCAGATCAGGCGCGACCTCTCCGCTTTCGGGAAGTTCGGCAAGCGCGGCGTGGGCTACAACATCGACTCACTGCTCGGCGAGATCCGGAAGATCCTCCGGACACAGGGCCAGCACAACATCGCGCTGATCGGAGCGGGCCGCCTCGGTCAGGCAATCGCGAGCTCCCCGATCTTCGCCGAGCACGGCATCAACATCGCTGCCGTGTTCGACACCGACCCCGAGAAGGTCGGGCGCCCTGTCGGGAACGTGCCGGTCAGCGACTACGCGAGGCTCTCCGACGCGATCCGCGAGAAGAACATCATCGTCGGGGTCGTCGCTGTGCCCGCCGACAGCGCACAGCGCGTCGCGGACGACCTGGTCGGGTCCGGCGTCAGGATCATCTTCAACTACTCGGAAGCTCTGCTCGACGTCCCGCAAGACGTTGCGGTGCACACCTCGAATCCCGCGGTCGAGCTCCTCTACGCGCTTTACTTCTATTTGACTTAGCCGCGTAGCGCCCCCCCGCGAAGCGGACCGGTGGAGGGGGTCTGGGGGAACAGGGAGGTTCCCCGAGCAGGAATGATGCGCCGATGCGGATTCTCCTCTGGCACGGCTACCTGCTCGGTGGGACGGGCTCGAACGTCTACACGCGGGCGATTGCGCGTGAGTGGAGCAACGCGGGACACGACGTCGTCGTCATCTGCCAGGAGCCGCATCCCGAGCGCTACGACGTCGGAACCGCGAAGGTCTTCCGTCCGAACATCGGCGGGCTCCTGCCGGTCTTCGTCCTCGACCGTTACGAAGGTGTCGAGGCGAAGCTGCTGCAGGACTTCACACATGCCGAGCGCGACCGTTACGTAGCGCTGAACGCTACCGCGCTCGGCGCACAGGGACCGGCCGACCTCGTGTTCGCGAACCACGTCCTCCTCGGCGGCCCCGTCGCGGCAACGACCGGGAGACCGTTTGCGGTGAAGGCCCACGGCTCGGAGCTCGAGTATTCGATGCGCGGGAACGCCGACCTGGTCGAGTGGGGCCGCGCGAGTCTGGCGCAGGCCGAGGCGGTGTTCGTCGGGTCCAGGCACATCCGCGAGGTGCTGGAGGAGGTCGTGGGACACGTCGACCGCGTGCACGAGGTGCCGCCCGGCGTCGACGTCGACGAGTTCCGGCCGGAAGGGCGCGACGAGGCGCTGGCGCAGCTCATCGCTGAGGCGCGCGCCGATCCTCCGAACCCGCGCAACGCGGCGGAGCGTCTTCCCGACGAGAACAACGCGGAGCGCTTCGAACGATTCTTCTCGACGCGCGAGCCAACGGTCCTCTACTTCGGGAAGCTGCTCTACAACAAAGGAGTTCACGTGCTGCTCCAGGCGCTCGACCGGGTGGATGCGCGTGCGGTGATCGTCGGCTTCGGCGACTATCGCCCCGAGCTCGAACAGGTGGCCCCTCGCCGCACGTTGTTCACCGGTCCGCTGGAGCACCGGCACCTGGTGCACCTGCTCCCCCTCGCGGACGTGACGGTCGTGCCGTCGATCTTCCCTGAGGCCTTCGGGATGGTCGCCGCCGAAGCGGCAGCTGCGGGCTCACCGCCGCTCGTCGCTCGTCACTCAGGCCTGGCCGAGGTCGCTATCGGGCTCGAGGAGCACTACCCGCCGGAGCACCGGCACCTGGCGAGCTTCGAGAGCGGAAACGTCGAGGATCTGGCCGGGAAGCTCGGGGAGCTGCTGGCCTTGCCCCCAGAGGTGCGCGCGGAGCTCGGTGCCGCCGGCCGCCGCGCGGCCCTCGAGCGTTGGAGCTGGACGAGCGTGGCGGACCGCTTGCTGAAGCCCTTCCGGCGCGCGTAGCCCGCCAATGCTTCATTTACGCTAGCGACGTGGGGGACGAGCAGCGAGTGAGCCCGGACGAGCAGATTCGCAGCGCCCGCGAAGCCTTCGAGTCCGGGGAGGACTTCACGATCGCCGTCGAGGAGGAGTTCGCGCTCCTCGATCCCGACACGCTCGAGCTGACCAATCGGTTCGAAGAGATCAAAGCGGGAGCGGCCGGAACGGAGCTCGACGACCACCTCGTCGGCGAGCTGATCGCGTCCGAGATCGAGGTGAAGACCGGCCGCTGCCTCAACTTTTCCGAAGCAGCCGAGCACATGGCGCGCCGCCGAGTGCAGCTGGCTGAGCTCGCCGATCAGTTCGGCGTCGGGCTCGCGTCGACCGGAACGCACCCGTGGAGCCGCTGGCAGGACCAGCGGATCATCGACACGCCGCACTACCGCCGCAACAACGAGATCCTCCAGTACGTCGTCTGGCGCAACAACAGCTTCGGCATCCACGCGCACATCGGGATCCGTGGCGCCGATCGGGCGATCGCCGTCTGCAACGCCTTTCGCAACGTCCTCCCCGAGTTGCTCGCGCTCTCAGCCAGCTCGCCATTCGTCGAGGACTGCGTCACGGGTCTGCACTCCGTGCGCACGGAGATCTTCACGAAGATGTTCCCGCGCTGCGGCGTGCCCGATTCGTACGAGGGTTGGGACGCCTACGAGGACTACGTTCGCTTCCTCTACGACACGGGGTCGATCGACGAGCACACGCAGATCTGGTGGAGCGTGCGTCCGCATCTGGCGTTTCCGACCGTCGAGGTGCGGATCTGCGACGCGCAGCCCGACCTTGTCGAAGCTCAAGCCCTCGCAGCGCTCATGTACTCACTCGGCGTCCGGTTCGCGCGCGCCCTCGACCACGGCGAGCCCTTGCCGGACCTGCCGCATCGTCTCATCGAGGAGAACATGTGGCGCGCGATCCGCCACGGCCTCGCCGGTGAGCTGATCGACTTCGAGCGTGCGAATGTCGTGCCCGCGCGCGCACGGATCGAGGCCCTGATCGAGTGGGTGTCACCGGTCGCGGACGAGATCGGCGCCGCGCCGTATCTGGCCGTCCCCGACGCGAACGCGGCCGAGCGACAGTACGGGCGGGTCGCCGAGCTCGGATCGCACCGCGAGGTGTTCGCCGAGCTCGTCCGCCGCCCACGGGAACGTGTCGGTGGCTGACGAGGAGCAGAAGCAGCCGTCGGACGAGGAGCTCGTCCGGCAGCTCGAGGCCGAGCTGCAGAAGCTGAAAGTCTCGGACCTGCTCGTCCAGACCCTCTACACGGTCTCGTCACTCGGATACCGCCGGCTCTCCGACGAACATCGAGATCTCGAGCAGGCGCGGCTTGCGATCGAAGCGCTGCGTGCGCTCACGCCGGTCCTCGAGGGCTCGGTCGCCGAGGAGCTCGTCCGCGACTTCAAGCAGGTCACCGCGAATCTGCAGCTCGCGTATGCGGATGCGTCAAAGGGCGATTAGGGAAGGAGGACCCGGCTCTCCCCGTCTTGTGTGACGGGAGATGCAGATCGTCGAGGAGATCAGGTGCGGTTGTGGCTACGTCCTCCTTGGTGAAGAGGAGGAGGACATGTTCCGGGACGCAGACGAGCACGTCCGGGCCGTCCACCCGGAGCTTGTCGGCACGCTGTCCCCGCTCGAGCTGGCGCGTCCGGTGGACGAGGACGAAGCGGCTTCCTGAGCCGTCGAGCGGCGCTCGCAACCGGCTCATGTGATAGAAACCTGCCCGCGCCGGGGTCACTCGGCGCCGACTTTGTGAGGGGGTAGGAACACTGATCGTCGGAAGCTTCTTCAACGACCATCCGGTGCTGTTCGCGCTCGTCTGCGCCGGCGTTGCTATCGCCTACGGGATCGGGCTGACCGTCTGGCTGCTCAGACAGCCGGAGGGCAGCGAGCGGATGCGGGAGATCGCCCGCGCCATCCAGGAAGGCGCCGCCGCGTACCTGCGCCGGCAGTACACGACGATCGCAGCCGTCTCCATCGTGCCGTTCCTCCTGATCGGCTTCTACAACAAGCTCGGGTGGGGGACGGCGTTCGGCTTCCTCGTCGGCGCGACTCTTTCGGCAGCGGCGGGCTTCATCGGCATGAACGTGGCTGTTCGTTCGAACGTGCGCACGGCTGAGGCGGCCCGCCACGGCCTGAAGCCGGCGCTCAACATCGCCTTCCGCGCGGGCTCCGTCACGGGCTTGCTCGTGGTCGGGCTCGGCCTCCTCGGCGTCGCGGGCTACTACTGGATCCTTACCGGCTGGATCGGCAACTCGCCGGACTCGGCGATCGACGATCTGATCGGTCTCGCATTCGGCGGATCGCTCATCTCCGTCTTCGCGCGGCTCGGCGGCGGCATCTACACGAAGGCCGCCGACGTCGGCGCCGATCTCGTCGGGAAGATCGAGGCCGGGATCCCCGAGGACGACCCGCGGAACCCGGCGGTGATTGCGGACAACGTCGGCGACAACGTCGGCGACTGTGCGGGGATGGCGGCCGACCTGTTCGAGACCTACGCGGTCACCGCAGTCGCGGTGATGTTGCTTGGTACGCAGTTCCCTTCGAGCCGGCTTGCGCTCTATCCGCTCGCGCTCGGCGGCATCTCCATCCTCGCGTCGGTGATCGGGACGTTCTTCGCGCGGGTCGGGCGTGGCGGCTCGATCATGAACGCGCTGTACAAGGCAGTCCTCGTCGCCACGCTCCTGTCCGCGATCGGCTTCATCCCCGTCACGATGGCCTATGACGGCGGCAAGTTCAGTTTCACCGACCTCTATGCGGCATCGATCGTCGGTCTGGTGGTGACGTTCCTGCTCGTCGCGATCACCGAGTACTACACCGGGACGCGCTGGGGACCGGTGAAGTCGATCTCGTCGGCATCACAGACAGGACACGCGACCAACATCATCTCCGGGCTGGGGGTCGGGATGCAGGCGACCGCGCTCCCGGTGATCGTGATCGCGGCCGGCATCCTGATCGCGCATCACTTCGCCGGCCTGTACGGGATCGGCGTCGCCGTGATGGCGCAGCTCTCGATG
>JBKOWS010000123.1:0-16339 GCA_046724565.1 Actinomycetota bacterium
GATCTCGAACGGGCAGAACCGATCGATGCGAAGGGGAAGTCCGAGCCGGTGGTCGCACACCGGCTGCTCAGCGTTCGCGAGGATGCGCCGGCATTCCTCCGTCGCTTCGACGCACCGTTCGTCGGACGCACTGACGAGCTCGCCCAGCTCCGCCAGGTGTACGCCCGGGCGGTCGGCGATCGCTCGTGCCACCTCTTCACGCTCCTCGGGACTGCCGGAATCGGGAAATCGCGCCTGACCGAGGAATTCCTGTCGACGCTCGACGACCCGATCGTGCTCCGCGGGCGCTGCCTAGCCTACGGGCAAGGCATCACGTATTTCCCATTGGTCGAGATCGTCGAGAAGCTCCGCGGTGATCCGGAGTCGATCCGGATCCTTGAACGCGAACCGGAGACACGACGGTTCCTCAACATCGTCTCCGGCGCGATCGGTGCGGCCGAAACACCGGTTCATTCTCGGGAAGAGATCTTTCAGGCAGTTCGCAAGCTGTTCGAGGCTCTGGCTCGAGCGCGACCCCTCGTTCTCGTGTTCGACGACCTGCACTGGGCCGAGGAGACGCTCCTCGAACTCGTCGAGCACCTGGCGGACTGGAGCCGCGACGCGCCGATCGTCGTTCTGTGCGTCGGCCGCCCAGAGTTGCTCGACGCGCGGCACGGCTGGGGCGGCGGCAAGCTGAACGCCACAACGACATTGCTGGAGCCGCTCCCCGAAGGGGATGCGGAGACCCTGGTCGACAATCTCTTGCACGGCCATGAGCTTGCGGACGACGTACGTGCACGAATCACCGCGACGGCCGAAGGCAATCCTCTCTTCGTCGAGCAGATGCTCGCGCTGCTGTCCGCAAACGACGGCAACGATGACGTCAGCGTCCCGCCGACCATCCAGTCCCTCCTCGCCACGCGCCTCGAGCAGCTTCCGACGGGCGAACGCGTCACGGCCGAGCGTGCGTCTGTGATCGGCAAGGAGTTCTGGGTTTCCCCGCTGTCTGAGCTCGGCGCGGACGTCGCCACCTTGCCGGCGCTCGTCCGCAAGGAGCTCGTTCGACCCCATCAATCGGCGACGTTCCCGAACGACGACGCGTTTCGCTTTCGGCATCTCCTCATCCGTGACGCCGCCTACGAGTCGATGCCGAAGGAGCTGCGGAGCGAACTGCACGAGCGGTTCGCTTCCTGGTTGACAGAGTCTCGCAGCGGCTTCGACGAGATTGTGGGCTTTCACCTCGAGCAGGCTTATCGTCTGCGCGAGCAGCTTGGGCCGGCCGGCGACGATGCCCGGGCGCTCGCCGAACGTGCAGGCGAACGTCTCGGCGCCGCGGGACGCCGCGCGCTCGAACGAGATGATCTCCCCGGCGGCATCAACCTACTCACGCGCGCAACCGATCTGCTACCGGCCACGTCGGCGTCGCGCCGCGGGATGCTAGTCGCCAACGGCTATGCGCTATGGGAGGCGGGGAGGCTCGAGGACGCACGAGCCTCTTTCGACGCCGCGCTGAAGGCCGGGGAACTTGCACGCGACGAGGCGGTCACGGCGCGGGCTCGTTTCGGCTTAGCCCGGATCGACTCATCCGAGGCCGGAGTGCACGACGCATCGTTGCTTCGAGGCGTAATGGACACTGTCGTGCGTCTCGAGTCGCTCGAGGATGACGCTGCACTCGCCGAAGGCTGGGCAGCCGCCGCAATGTTTCAGTTCTGGCTCGGCCACTCCGCGGAAGCAACCGAGTCGTTTGAGCGCTCGATCTTCTACGCGCGGCGTTGCGGCAACCGGCGACTCGAACGACAGGCCATCGGGACCCAGACGATCCAAGAGGCTTGGGGGCACCGATCTGCAGACGAGGGCCTTGAATGGTGCGACGAGCTCATCTCCCGTGAAGGAGGAACGATGCTCGAGGCAGTGGCGCTCGAGGCTCGGGCACTCTACGCCGCGTGGCGAGGCAACGTCCTCGAGTCGCGTGCCAACGTCGCTCGCGCGCGCACGTTACTCCGGGACTTCGGCAACGAGATGTTGGCGAACGCCTCCGCGATGGTCGAGGCGCTCACGGAGCTCGAAGCCGGCGATCCAGCCGCGGCAGAGGCAGCCGCGCGTGAAGCCTATGTCGGCTTGGAGCGGCTCGGCGAGCGCGGATTCCGCTCGACCGTGGGCTGCCTTCTCGCCGAGGCTCTCTATCAACAGGGACGCTTTGACGAGGCCGAGCAGTTCGCACTCGAGGGTGCGGCACTCGCAACACCCGACGACTTCGTCTCCCAGAATCGCTCCCGCGCGGTCCGGGCGAAAGTGCTCGCGCGGCGGGACGAGACAAGGAGCGCCGAGGCGCTCGCGCTAGAGGCAGTCGAGATCGTGGCGAAGACGGACTGCTACGGGGACCACGGTGAGGCCCTGCTCCACCAAGCCGAGGTCCTCCGGCTCGGCGGCAAGCTCGCCGAGTCGCGCGCGGCCATCGAGGCTGCCCTTGTGCTCTTCGAGCGAAAGGGGGCGACCTCTCCGGCCAGCCGGGCGCAGGCGCTCCTCGCCGAGCTTCGCTAGTCCTCCGCCAGTTACCAAGCGGTGGGCGCCGATGGGCTGGCCGTGACGGTCCCGTTACCGGCGCTCGCGAACCTCTGAGGTGAGTTTCGGCGGAGGTACGGAGGGAGGAGCAGGAAATGATCCGCAAGCACTTCAGGTTCAAGAGATTGGTTCTCGGATTGGCGCTCGGCCTAGTCTTCGCGGCTGTTGCAGCGCCGACGACCCTGGCGAAGCCCGTGAACTCAGACACGTTGAACGGCGGGCTCGATCCGTGGGCGGTCAGCCTCGTCTACAAGAGCACGCACCCGAGCAGCGCGCAGGCTGTTGACCTCGGGCCGCTCGACCCGTGGGCCTACAACCTGGTTCACAAGAGCTCGGCGACGTCGGCGGTAACTACGATCAAAGTCTCCAACTCGTCGCCCGGATTCGACTTCGGTGACGCGGGAATCGGCGCGGCGGTGTCATTCGGCGCCGCGCTGATCCTCCTGGCAGCCGTCGGATTCGGCCTTAGGCAGCGGCGCATCCATCGTTCCGGCCTAGCGACCTCATAACGAAGCGACATGCCTGAAGCGAAAGCGGGCCCACTCGGGCCTGCTTTCGTTGTAGGGTCAGCATCGCATCTGTCCTTCGGGGAGAGGAGTGAGCAGTGCGCAGGATCCTTGCGGCTGTTATCTGCGCAGCCTTCGTCGTAGGTTTGAGTACCAGTGCTGCAATGGCTGGAGAGGTGAAGGGGCCTCCGGGCACCCCGTCTCCCACCAACCCGATCCCTGGTACATCAGGTCGCACGGCAGCGCCGGAGCACGCGAACTCGGCGTGCGCGTTCTCCGGGCTGAATGACCTGATCGTGGGCCAGGGACCGACCGACTCCATCGTCCAGAACCCGGGCCACTTCATGCTCGCAGGGATTACGGGACCAGGCGTTCCGGGCCACGGCGATGCGAGCGTGGGGTTCCCGATTGGCTGCAGGGGTGGCAGCAACCCCGAGAATCCGAAATAGCGACCCGGGCTCGGCCCCGGCCTGTTTATGGGTCGGGGCCAGCCTCTTTTTCCCGGATCGAGTCCGGCGCCAGGTACGCGCAGATCCGGTCGTCGTTCGGGAGCGGCGACGGCCCGAGCTTCATCACGAAAAACGGGCCGATCTCTCCGGACATTGCGACGGTAGCGCCGGTGGACGGCGGCGGTCCTTCCGTTTCGACCAGCCGGTATCCAGATGGAGTCGAGATGAAGCGCAAGTGCCGAGCGGGTGTTTCGGGTCTGGCCTCTGCGTCGCCTGAGACGTAGCTCTCTATCCGTCCCCGCCAGTCGCGGTCCACATCGGCAGGGTCATCTCGCTGTTCTTGCTCGCCGGCATCACGGTCGCCGTTGAGGAGGATCAGTCGTCGTTCCGGCACGACATCTTCGACGCTACTGAGCGGCAGAAACTCCCGCCGCCAGAGGAAGACCCTGTCCTTACGAATGGCGATCCGGTCGCCATCCGCACCATCGACCTCGATGAAGATCCCAGCTCGTTTGCCGTCCCTCCCAACGACCGCATAGCCCTGCGCGCTGTCGAGCAACCCTCGAACCTGGTCGAGGTCGCGATCGCCCATCGACGCCATCCCTGGGACCCTACTCCCGGGACGTGGCCCCGCCCTGCCCGAAGGCGCCACCGGCTTCCTAGCCCACGGCCGGGTGTCGGAAACCGTTACGACGGTGTGACTCTTTTGTCCCCAGCCGGGTCGAAGGAGCTCCACTGAAGCGAACGTCAGGAGTGCTGCACGCCGGTCGGCTGTGCCGGCACCGCCACCGCCCGCGGGAACGGCGCCGCTTCGATCGGGAGCTCGAGCAGGAAGGTCGAGCCCTCCCCCTCCGTCGACTCGACCCAGATGTTCCCGCCCATCCGATGCACGAGCTCGCTGCAGATGTAGAGCCCGAGCCCTGTTCCGCCGACCCCGCGGGTCATCTGCGGGTCGAGGCGGTAGAACTTCTCGAAGATCCGCGACTGCTCCTCGGGCGGGATGCCGATGCCCTCGTCCTTGACGTAGAAGATCACGGTCTCCTCGTCCGGCGACTGTCCCAACTCGAACCCGACCTTGATCCGGCCGCCGTCCGGCGAGTACTTCATTGCGTTCTCCGTCAGGTTGACGAGCACCTGCCGCACCTTGTCCCGATCCGCGGCGACGGGCGGTGCGCGCTCCGGAGTGACGCGTTCGACCGTGATCTCGGAAGGCGCATGGGCCCGCGCTGACTCGACCACCCGCTCGACGAGCTCGATCGGATCGAACGGCTCGGTGCCGAGCTCGACCCGGCCCGAGTCGAGCTGGTTCGCAAGCAGGATCTCGTTGACGATCCGCCCCAGCCGCTCCGATTCCTCGGCGATCAAGGACACGAACCGGTCCCGGCCCGCCTCGTCGAGCGCGAAGTCGTGGCGAAGCAGCGTCTGCGCCGCGCCGTACACGGCAGCGAGCGGCGTGCGGAGCTCGTGCGACGCGGTCGCGATGAAGTCGGCCTTCAGCTCCTCGAGGTGGCGACCCGCGGTGACGTCGCGGAAAGCGTAGACGGTTCCGCCGAAGAACTTGACGCCGGAGATCGCGATCCAGCGCTCCCCGTCCTTCCCTTCGATCGGGATCATCACCTCGGGATGACCCGGATCCGGTGACGTCGAGACCGGAATCGAGTCGACCGCCTCTCGCCAGCCGGGAACGACCTCGCCCGGCGGTCGCCCGATCACATCCGACGCGGCGATGCCGGTGATGCTCTCGGCGGCTGGGTTCCACAGCCGAATGGCGTCCGCACGGTCCAGAAGCAGAACCGCGTCCGCCACGTAGGTGAGGACACGCGCCGCATCCGCACGCTCCTCGACCTCGAGGTACAGACGCGCACGGTCGATCGCGATGCCGATGCGCGCCGCAAGATCCTCGGCGAGCGCAAGCTCGTCGGCTCCGTAGTCCGATCCTTCCGTGGTACGTGCAAGCGTCAGAGCGCCGAGCGGCTGCCCTCGGCTCGTCACCGGGACGCTGATCAAAGACACCACGCTGCGGGGAAGCTCGAGCTCTTCGAACTCCTCCGCAAGGTCTTGGCGGTGCGCGAGCGCCGGTACTACCAGTTGACGCCCGGACTTGATCACGGACTGCACGAACGCGTCCGGCTCGTCGGCCGGTTCCGCCGCGCGAGGCTCGGCCCGCGCGACTCCCAGTCGGCTTAGCTCCCCGTTCGCCTCGAGGACGTCGATCGCGCTCCAGTCGGCGAGGTCCTGCACCACCAGGTCGACGACACGCTGCAGCGACTTCCGCGCGTCGGTGGCGGCGCCGAGGACGTCGCCTGCGTCACGCAACAGATCCAGCCGGCGCTGACGCACGGTGCGCAGGTTGGCGGCCGTGCGCTCGGCCGCGCGCAGGAGCTCGCGCTCCTCGTCCGCACGCTTCCGTTCGCTGACGTCGACGAGGAACGTCTGCGCGTAGATCGCCTTGCCCGCTGCATCCCTGACAGTCGTCGTGTCCTCGTGGATCCAGACGATCCGCCCCTCTCGAGCGACGAGGCGGTAATCGCATTGGAGCTGACCACTGTCCCGCGCGGCGCGCTCGTGCTCCTCGACAACACGCTCACGATCATCGGGATGCAAGAGGCGGGAGAACAGCTTCGGCTCCGCCCGCCACTCCGTAGGGGAGTAACCCAGCATGGACTCGACATGCGGACTGATGTACAGGCAGGAGCTCCGGTCGCCGGGAACGGAGATCCACGTCAACAGCGGAAGGCGTTCGATGATGGCCCGGTACTCGACTTCCGCCTGGCGAACTCGCTCTCGCAAGTCGGCCGCCTCCGCCCGGCCTTGCTTCCGCTCCGCCCGACTCCAAAGAGATCCGGCCGCGAGTCCCGCCAGCGCTGCGGACGACACCGCCAGCACCCACACGCCGGCGGTCGCGTCCACCGCAAGCCAAGTGATCACCGTCGCGCCGGCGACAACGACCAGCGCGAAGACGACACCAAGCACGAACCGAATCTGGGGCCAAGCAGGCTGCGACACGGGCGACGCGCGGGACCCTATCTCCGTGATCGGAGGGTCACAAGGCAACGGCATAGAAGAGGCCTCATTTCGCTCGGACAAGCCGTTTCCTGCCAGGATCTGCGCGTGGCCGAAGGACAGTTCCTGATACGCCAGGCGCGCGACGAGGATCCGCTTCCACTCGCGCTCCTCTTCGCGGCGGTCGCCGAGGAACGCGACGGAATCGCCAGCGAGCCGCGGGTCGACGTGGAGGAGCGCGCGGGGAACTGGACGCTCGACGGGAGCCTCGTCGCCGTCACGGACGCCGACATCATCGGTTCGCTACATGTCGATTCGAGCCGATTCGGCTTCGGCGAGATCGGAATGATGGTGGCGCGCGACTGGCTCGGGCGCGGCGTGGGCGGGGCGCTCATGAGCGCCGCGATCGACTGGGCCCGAGACCGCGGGCTGCACAAGTTGAGCCTCAGCGTCTTCCCCCACAACACCGCGGCAATCAGGCTCTATCGCAAGCTCGGCTTCGTGGAGGAGGGGCGCCGCCTGAAGAACTGCCGGCGCGCCGACGGCGAGCTCTGGGACAGTATCGAGATGGGCCTCCTGCTCTGACGTCCCGCCCCGGTCGTCAGGAGTCCAGCTCTTCGAGCTTCCGCGCGGCGTTCTCGGCCTTTTCCCGGCTCTTATCCGCCGCGGCGCGCGCCGCGGCTGCGGCTCGCTCGGCCCGCTCGGCCTCTCGCTCTGTCTGCGTCGCCTCGGCGTCGAGCTTTCGCGCCCGCTCTTTGAGCTCGCGCCGCCGCTGCTCGCGTGCCTTCTTCTCGCGGCGCCGCTCCGCGAGCTCGTCCCGGGCCGGCGCCGCGGCGCGGCGCCTCGGTGCGCGTTGGCCCACGGAGATTCCGGCGAGCGCGTCGAATCCAGAAGGCTCGAGGTCGCCGCTGAGACGGCCGGCCTCGAGCGCGGCCCGGCCTTCGTCGCTGACGGCGCCCGCACGCAGGGTGGAGGAGATCTGATCGAGCACCGACCTGCTCGCCGGGCGCCCCGCCTCCTCCAGAATCCGGTGCGCCGCCTGCGTCAGCGCGCGGAGCGCGCGTCGTTCGTCTGTCTGCGCCTGCCGCAGCGCGTCGCCGCCGTCACCCTGGAGGGCCCGCTCCTGTGTCTCCCTCAGCGTCGTGCCGGCGGCGAACAGCTCTTGAAGGGCGGCGTTCTCCTGCCGCGCGAGCTGGTTGAGCGTCCACGCCGCGACGGTCGGCTTTCGCAGTTGCTTGACCTGCTCGGCGGCGGGCCCGTCGCCTTCGTTCTTCAGACGTTTGGCGACCTCGTTCCGCGCCGCGGTGAACTCTTCGGGCGGACGCTCGAAGAGCCGGTCGATCTCCTGGTCGAAGTCCGCCACCGCAGTGATGGACTATGCCTGTGGGCCGCCTCCGGAGTCAGGCTGCCCTGGCCTTTCGGCTCTCTCCAGGGCATCCAGCGCGAGGTCTCGGATCGCCCGCAGTCGCGTTGCGACCTCGTCGTCGAGGTCATTCCGTTGCAAGGTCGCCTCCGCAATCCCCGCGATCGAGGCGAGCGGAGACCCGAGACGGTACTGATGAGCCTCGGTCTCCCGCATCGTCTCCGAAGTGATGCACAGCGACCTGGGGAAAGCAATAGGCCAAGTGGGGCAACCTGCGGTGAGTCTTGCCAGCGCCCTACGGGGGATCGACCACTCGAAAGCGCCCGGGAGCGACGAACCGGACCACGTGTGTCCTGCTACAAGAGGCCTAGCCCAGGAGGCGAGTCACCGCGGTCGCAACGGACTGGGCGTCCGACGGAGAGGAGAGGGATACCCTCCGGAGGGTCCCGCCGGTCTTTCCGACCAGGATCGTCGGCGTCGCGCTAACGGCGTCCCGTGTGGACAGGCGGTCGAAGGCGGCCGCGCTGTTCTTCGCTGCAGTCGCATTGCGGTCCCTGAGGAGCTTCGACACATCCAGGCCCGGAATGCTCGCCGCGGCCGCGGTGACCGTGGTGTTCCCCAGCCAGCCGCTGTTCTCCGCGCCCTGGTTGAGGTAGAGCAACTCGGCGAAGTTGAACATCCTGTTCTGCCGGGCCGCGGCAATCGCGGCCAGACGGCCGACTTGGGAATCGGGACCGATGAACGCGATCGGCCGCATCACGACCTTCGCCTTGCCGGTGCGTACGTAGTGCTGGATCAGCGTCGGCACCGCCTGGGTCTCGAACTGCTGGCAGAAGGGGCACTGGAGGTCGATGTACTCGACGATCGTCGCCGGCGCCGTCGCTTTGCCGAGGACGTTGCCCTGCTGCGGGATGCCCTTCAGCAGCCTCTGGACGTCGGCGGCGCCCGCGAGGGCGTTGGCCAGCGATCCTCGCTGCGGAACCGTTGACGGGGAGGAGCTCCCCCCTCGGCCGAAGGTGAAGCCGAGGACGACCGCGGCGATGATCAGCACGAGGGCGACGGCGGCCGCGGCAAGGACCCGCGGCGAGGCCTGCCGGCGCTGGCCTTTACGGGGCACCGGCGGCGGTGGAGCCTGGGCGGCACGGCGGCGACGCTTACTCTGTTTCCCGCTGGCCATCTCATTCCAAGGTAGCCACCGTCTCGCCGCGTGCGTCGAAGGAACGGTCGTCGGCCTCGAAGACGGCGAACAGCATGAAGGCAAATGTGAGCGCGAACGCCGTGAGGGCGAGAGTCGGGATCGTCACATAGCCGAACTCGTTGATCCACTTGGTCGCGCAGCCGCCGGGAGCGGAGACCAGGCACGCCTGGCTCTCCTTGACCACGCCGTTCTCGACCAGCAAGTGGTAGACGGAAATTCCGGCGCCGACGACGGGAAGCGGCAAGAGATAGCGGGCCGCTCGATGGTCGTTGGCCACCGCCATCAGAAGCAACGTGATCGAGAGCGGGTACATGCAGATCCGCTGGAACCAGCACAGCTCGCAAGGGACGAAGTGCGCGATCTCCGAGAAGAACAGGCTGCCACCGGTCGCAATCGCCGCGACCAGGAACGCCAGCCAGAGCTCGTAGCCCCAGATCGCGTGCCGGACGAGACCCAGCGGGCGGCGCAGGCCGGCAAGCGAGAGCAGCCCGAGTAAGACCAGGAGCGCGCCGACGACCTGCCCGACCACGCCGAGCACCGACAGGGCGACGATCACGTCGTGCGTCATGACGTCCGAGATTGTTCCTGCGCCGACATGAGGAAGGGCGGCTCTCGCCGCCCCTCCTCATGCCTATCGGCTGGTGTCTAGGGCGCCGACGTCCAGCCGAAGATGTCGGTGTTGCCGAACGTCGCGGGACAGTCCACCTGCGGCGCCGGCCTCGCGACGTCGTCCGACGTGCTCGGCGTCTGCACGCCCGCACGCCAGGCGTCGATCGCCGGACAGTCGGCCCCGTCGCGAACGTCGTTCCAGACAGCCGCGGCGTAGGAGTTACCGGCGACCGCGTACACGTAGTCGCCCAGGAACTCGATCACCAGGTTGTTCTGGCTCGAGGCTCTTGGGTCGCCGGACGCTCCGCGGTGCACCTCGCTGAACGGGCCGACGACGCCCTTACTGGCTCCGCTCGTCGGGATCGACGCATGAACGACCGCGCCGACCAGACTGCGTGGCGCCGTTGTTGTCGTCCGGAACGGGTTCGTGAACGCGTTGTAGACGACCCACACGTCGCCACCCGTCGGCGAGATCGCCGGCGCGGCGTAGTAGCCGCGATCCCGGCTGGTGCCCGTCTTCACGGTCTCGATCGCCGTCCGCGTCGACCAGGTCCCGGGATCGCCTCCGCCGTTCGAGTACGCGAACATCACGTGCTCGTTGTTGAGGCCGTCACGGCCGTCTGCCCAGGCATTGACGATCTCATCGGTCGCACCGGCGCCCGTGGGCGCGCCGTTTGCGATCGAGACGCTCGGTGACGCAGACAGGTCGTTCCGGGCTCCGGCCACTCCGTCTTCGACGCAGCGATTTGACGTGCCGTCGAAGCTCTCCGCGAAGCACGGGTCGACCACGTTGTACAGGGCCATCGGCTTCGTCCAGGTCGCACCGCCGTCGAACGACTTGACCAGGAAGTGAGTCCCGGTCGGGGGCAGGCCGACCTTGTCCGGGTTCTGGAACTCCTCGTAGAAGACATAGACGACACCATTCGAATCAGTCCGAATGGTGCAACCGGACTGACCCCAGTGCTTGGCGGCCGCGGCGTGTGCCGCGGTCACTTTCACCTGGTCCCAGCTGTCGCCGCCGTTGCGCGAGGTCGCGACCACGAGCGGCCCGGAGCTACCGACGAAGTTCTCCCAGCACACGTAGACGTTGCCGAAGAACTTGCTGGACGACGCGTTGTCGGCCCAGATCTGCTCCTTGTCCGCGAACGTCGCTGAGCTCTGTTGGCTCACCCGGACCGGATGCCTCCAGGCGGCTTTGCCGTCTACACCGCCCTTTGCAGCCGTCTCGGGATCGTCGGTACGCGACACGTAGATCGCCTCGACGCCCTTGAAGGTCTCGTCCTTCTTCGCGTTGATGTTAGAGGTGAGGTTGGCGTAGTACAGACGCGAGCCGTTCGACCACGAGAAGCCGTCCGGCCCCGGACGCGGGCCAAAGGCGAGCGCTGGATCGCCGTCCGATTCGAGGCCGTCCTCGTAGTACCAGGGCAACGTTCCGATCGGCCCGACGTGGGTCGTGCAGGCGGCCGGGCCAAGACAGTCTCGGGCGGTCAGACCCGTGTACGTCGGCTGAGTCCAGCTCTTGCCGCCGTCGAACGAGAAGTAGATCCCGGATCCTCCGATCCCCGCCGTGAACGGACAGGTCGTCGGATTGCCGGCGTTACACGCCTCCTCGTCGATGTTGTCGTTCGCGCCGGCGGCGAGCACCATTTCGTTGCTTGCGTCCATGGCGATCGCCGGTTCGTTCTGCTTGTTTTGCGAGAACGGGCTCGACGGGCTTCCGATGGTGACCTCGCGGTCGCCAACCGCCGCCACGGCGCTGGGAACGGTCAAGACCAGGGCTACCGCAACCAGGCCGAGCGGCCAGAGCTTCCCTTTCATACGTCTCCCCTTCCGTAGTAAGGGCGTAGCCCCGGAGGTCTACACTCCGCGAGGCCTGGGAGCAAACTAGAGCTGACTTACCTCATCGGGCCAGGCCATCGCCTGACCCCGATTCAGCGGTCGTCACTCGACGTGGCAGACCTCGCCGAACCTCATGTTGAACACGACACCGGCCTTGCTGTTGGCCTGCTCGATTCCGTGGCGCGCGCCGTCTGCCGCAGACACGAACGTCACCAACCCTTCGCCCGGAACATCGCAGACCCATTTCGTGTCCGCGCCTGCTCCCGCCGGGAATATCAGGGTCAACGTGAGAGCCGTGCTGGCGAAGGACGCTTTGACGAACAGGTTCATCTGCCTCCCCTCCCCCTGATCGGAGAAGCAAATAATCTTAAGTCGCAAACCCGCGGATGCCTAGAAGAGCACGGAGACGGAGGCTTCCAGTGCGCCTTCGCAGATCAGTTGCTTCGCGAGGTCGACGTCGAGGCATCCGCCGAAGGCGGTCAGGCCGCGACGACAGAGAGCTCTTCGTACGTCCGCCGGAGCTGGCGCTCGCGCGTGCAGAACGCGCGCACGACCCTCGGGTCGAACTGCGAGCCGTCCTGGGACAGGATCTCGTCGGTCGCCTCTTCCCAGCTGAGGGCCGGCCGGTAGGGACGGTCGCTCGTCATCGCATCGAGCGCGTCGGCGAGCGCGAAGATGCGGGCGCCGAACGGGATCTGGTCGCCCCTCAGGCCACCGGGATAGCCGAGACCGTCCCAGCGCTCGTGATGGGAGCGCACGACGCATAAACCTTCGCCTTCGAGCAGCGCGACGCCAGAGAGGATCTCCTCGCCGATCGTCGGATGCAGCTCGATCAACCCGCGCTCGTCGTCCGTGAGCGGGCCCGGCTTGTTCAGGATCTGATCGGCGACTCCGATCTTGCCGACGTCGTGGAGCAGGAAGCCGTACTCCAGGCTGGGATCGTCGAGCAGGCGCGGCTCGACCGTCTCCGTCAGCGTGAGCGCGTAGTGCTGCACGCGCTGCGCATGACGTCCCGTCCCGGGGTCCTTCGCCTCGAGCGCATCCGCGAGCGCGGCCACGGTCTGGCGATACGCATGCTGCAGCAACCGTCGCTGCGCACGCTCGACCTCGACGATGCGACTCAGGTCGCGCGCGTACACGAGCAGCTGCTCGGCGTCGCCTTCGCTTCGCGAGACGAGCAGCTCCGTCGGTGTCTCGTCGAGCTCGTCCATCAACGCGATCAGCTCGAGCGGGCTGAACGGCTTGCTGAGGATCGCGCGCGCACCTGACTGCCGTACCTCCTCCGCGCCGACGCGACTTCCCGTCAGCATCACGACCGCCGGAGGATCCTCGCCGGTGCTCGTCAGCTGACGGCAGAACGAGAGGCCGTCGAGGCCCGGCAGCTGGACGTCGAGCAGCACAACCGACGGCCGCCAGAAGCGCGCAACGTCGCGGGCCTCCTCGGCTGAGCCCACCTCTTCGATTTCGAACTCATCTGCGGCAAGCGTCGTCCGGAGCAAAAGGCGAAGCGTCGGATCGTCGTCGACGACGAGAACGCGGCGCCGGCGGCCGGGCCAGAGATCCTTGTAGAGCTGCGGCATATCCATCACGGGGTGGAGCGACGGCCGCAGCACGCGCCGATCCACCCAGAAGCCTAGCTCCGAAACGCGCAAATTGCGACGAAATCCCTCGACCGAGGAGGGTTAGGAGGCCTCGGGAGGCCGAGCGCAGGCGGCACCGCAGGGGTCGAACGAACAGGAGTCACCTCCCCCTGACGCTTCCCCGCCGCTGCCGCTCGGCCTCACTCTCGATATAGGCGCGTCGCGGCGTCAGCGCAAGACGTACAGAACCAGCGTCGCTGCGGCGATCAGCAGGAGGACGAGAGAGGCGTACCGGACGATGCGCGGATCCCGGGGCGGCTCGAGCACCCGCACGTGGACCAGGAGATCACCCGGGATCGAGGCCGCGCCGGCGTCGTTGCCCTCCCCCCCGACCCGGAGCTGGGCGCAGTCCTGAACACCGGGAGGGACGCGCAGGCGGATCCGTCGCTCACCGACAACTGTCCCGCCACCGCCGCAGTTCGCGCAGGGACGCGCCAGACATTCCGGGCACTCCTGGATCTGGAGCAGGTCGGAGAAGTAGAGCTGCAGTGCCTGGCGTCGGCGGCCGGTCCCGCCGCAGAGCTCGCAGTCGGGATCCGCGAGACGCAGCGCGCCTCGACCCGCGCACATCTGACATCGCACCGCCGCCTCGTAGCTGACGACGCGACGCGATCCAGCTTCCGCCTCGAAGCCGTGCAGCTCGAGGTCCAGATGGATGTCCTCGCCGCGCTTCGTTCGCGTCCGGCCCTCCCAGAGTTCCTCGTCGAAGCCTTGATTGCCGGCACCGCGGTAGCCGTAACGGTCGTAGAGCAAGCGCGCCTCGCGTTTCGAGAGCACGCCGTAGGCCTCGGCCAACTCCCGGAAACGCACCTCCGCATCGGGCGCGTCGGCGACGTCGGGATGGCAGTCCCTGGCGAGCGAGTGGAACGCGCGCCTGATCGTCTCCTCGTCGGCGTCGCGGGACAGGCCGAGCACCTCGTAGTAGTCCCGCTTGACCGTGGACACCCGAAGGATTCTTGCTCATTCCCCAGACGCCGCAGCCAGATCGGGCCTTGCCGAGTTGTCCTCAGGCACCCCACCAGAAACTCGACGCTACGACCACGTAGAACCCGATCAGGATCGCGCCTTCCTCCCAGGTGCTCTCGCCGTCGTAGACCACGACGGCGGAGATCCACGCCGAGAGGAGGAGGACGATCGCGAGCAGCGTCGGGAAGACGAGCGTCAGATCGGTTGCGAAGAAGAGGCTCGCGAAGACGAGCACAGGTGTGAGCAGCAAGGCGACCTGAAGCGCGGAGTTGATGATCACCGAGATCGCGAAGTCGGGCCGGTTCTTCAACGCCAGTTGCACGCCGACGACGTTCTCGACTGCGTTACCCGCAATGGCGACGACGACGAGACCGGCAAAGGCCTGGCTCATCCCGAGCGCCTCCGTGGCCGGCTTCAGTGCCGTGACGAACCAGTCGCTCACGAACGCGGCCGCTACTCCCGACCCCCCGAGCACGACGACCGTGGTGGGGAGCGTCCAGCGCGTCGTTCCAGGCTGCGCCGCTTCGCCGCCCATCAGGAAACCGGGCAGGGTCAGGAAGAAGAGCGTTATCAGCACGCCCGCGCAGATCAGGCTGAGCGCCTTCTCGTGCGCCGCGGCTGGAGTGTGCACCGCGTGCGCCAGCGTCGGGATCGCCAGGATCGACGCCGCCAGCACGGTGAGGGTCGCGATGATCCGCGCGCGCGGCGAGTCGAACGCCTGCGTGCCGTGCTTGAGGCCGCCTGCCACGAAGGCGATCCCGAGCACGAGGACGCCGTTGGCGATGACGGAGCCGACGAGCGCCGACTGGACGACCTGGATCAATCCGTCGTGCAACGCAAAGAGCGCGATGAAGAGCTCGGGCAGATTGCCGAGCCCGGATTGGATGACGCCGGCAACCGAGGACCCCAACCTGCTGCCCAGCTGTTCCGTCGCGGCCCCGACGAGCCGGGCCAGGACCGCGATTGCGACCGCGGCGAGTGCAAAGGTGAGCACCGGCGTCGCATCCGCGAAGTGAGCCGCGCCGGCCGCGGCGACGAGCACGGCGGCCAGGCCGAGCTCCAGGACGTCCTGCCTCGTCACCTCCATATCATCGGCCAGATGACCGGCGACGAGCTGCGGGAGACGATGCGACGCTTTCCCGCGCCGGTCGCGGTGGTCACGACCGAGGTCGACGATGAGCGCTACGGCCTTACAGTCGGCTCACTCGTCTCGCTCTCGCTCAGCCCGCCGCTGGTCGGCATCTCGATCGGGAAGGACTCGTCCTCGCACGAGCCGATTCGCCGGGCGGAAGGTTGGAGTGCGAGCCTGCTGGCGGCAGATCAGGGAGCCGTGGCGCAGCACTTCGCGCGCAGCGGCATACCGCCGATCGCGCTCTGGAACGGCGTCGATGTGCGCGACAGCGTACGCGGCCCGCTCATCGAGGGAGCGCTCGCGTGGCTTCAGTGCCGCAAGGCCTCCGAGCACGACGCCGGCGACCACACGATCTTCGTCGGCGAAGTCGAGGCGACGGAGCTGGGCAAGAGCGGGCAGGGACTGGTCTACCGCGGCGGCGAGTACCACCCGGCGTGATCGACGCGGTCGTCTTCGATCTCGACGGCGTCATCCTCCAGACGGAGGAGCTCTGGAACGAGGTCCGCGAACGTTTCACCCGCGAACGCGGGGGTCGTTGGAGCGACAACGCGCAGGCCGACATGATGGGCATGAGCTCGACGGAGTGGTCGCGCTACCTGCACGACGAGCTCGGCGTTCCCGACCCGCCCGAAGAGATCAGCCGCGAGGTGGCACGGCGGATGGCTGAGCGTTACGCGGAGAGCCTGCCGCTCATCGACGGCGCAGTCGAGGCAGTGAAACGGCTGGCGGCGCGCTGGCCCCTCGGGCTCGCATCCTCGGCGAACCGGGGGTTGATTGACCGTGCGCTCGAGCTCTCGGGCCTCGCGCCCTACTTCCGCGTGACCGTGTCGTCCGAGGAGGTGGAACGCGGAAAGCCGGCCCCCGACGTCTACCTCGAGGCCGCGCGGCGGCTCGGCGTCGAGCCCACTCGCTGCGCCGCGATCGAGGACTCCGCGAGCGGGATTCGCTCCGGCGACGCCGCGGGAATGCTCGTGGTCGCGATCCCGAATCCCGACTTTCCGCCACCCAACGACGTCGTCGCGCTGGCGGCCGTCACGCTCGACTCCATTAAAGAGCTCGAGCCCGAGACGATTACGGAGGCGGAGCGCCTTTC
>JBKOWS010000134.1:0-23566 GCA_046724565.1 Actinomycetota bacterium
ATGGACGTGTTCGGGCCCGACGGGAACCCGATCCGCGGCGAGGTCGGCGAGCTCGTCTGCAAACGGCCGTGGCCCGGGATGACGCGCGGTATCTGGGGGGACGACGAGCGCTATCTCGATACGTACTGGCGACGCTTCCCGCGAGTGTGGACGCACGGTGACTGGGCGTCCGTCGACGAAGACGGCTACTGGTTCCTGCACGGCCGTTCCGACGACACGCTCAACATCGCCGGCAAGCGCATCGGTCCGGCCGAGCTGGAGTCGGCGGCGGTGGCATACGACGCAGTTGCCGAAGCCGCGGCGATCGGCGTGCCACACGACGTGAAAGGTGAAGTCGCATGGCTGTTCTGTGTGCTCAAACCAGGCCATGAGCCCACGCCCGCCTCCGCACAGGAGATCTCGAATGCAGTCGCGGACGAGCTCGGTAAGGCGTTCAAGCCGGAACGAATCGTCTTCGTGTCGGCTCTTCCGAAGACACGCAGCGCGAAGATCGTGCGGCGTGCGGTTCGCGCGCGAGTGCTCGGCAAGGAGCCGGGAGATCTCTCGTCACTCGAGAATCCCGAAGCCCTCGACGAGATCGCAAGCGCCGTTTCGCAGCAATAGCCTCAAGCTCGCAAGTCGTACACATACGAAAAACGAACCTGAATGTAAATTTCTCTGCAGTAATGCACAGTTTCCGGCGAGAACGGGCATCAGGTTGGGCGTCCAGGCATGGTGCTTGCCGGCCCCCTCACCGCGCTCCTGCTTGTACTGGCTGCTCCTTCGGGCCAGATTTCCGATGCCTCGGCCCTTCAAGCCGTCGCATCGTCGTGCGCCGGCGCGACGACGGCTGACGGCGACGGACACTCGCGCGTCGAAGCTATGTACTGCGGGATCAACGTCGTGCGCCACATGTACCGGCTCAGTTCGGTCCGCGGCAACGGGCCGCTGAACAAGTCGGCGCTGATGAAAGCCGATGCGGTGCGACGCTGCGGCTTCTCGCACACGCCGTGTGGCATGTCCTTCTCCCGAACCTTCCAGCGTGCCGGCTACCTGCCCGCACGGGCTTTCGGCGAGAACCTCGCCTGGGGACAGGCGGATCTGGGCTCACCGGTCAACACGCTCTCGATGTGGCTGCACTCACCGCCGCACCGCGCGAACCTGCTGGGACGCAGCTGGCGCGATCTCGGCATCGCGTACGAACGCGGGCACATGTTCGGGTGCGACGGGGTTTCTTTATGGGTCATGCAATTCGGTAGGCGACGCTAGAAAACCGAACTGCTGCGGTCAGACCCCAAGGGGTCTGACCCCGAAGGGGTCTGACCCCAGTTTTCGGTTTTCGACTGACAGTCGCAAACAGCTAGACTGACTGCGTGCGGCTCGCACTCGCCCAGATCAACCCCGTCGTCGGGGACCTCGACGGAAACCGCGAGCTGATCCTCGACCGCCTGCGGCAGGCCAAGTCGAACTCGGCCGAACTCGTCCTCTTTCCCGAGCTAGCCGTCACCGGCTATCCGCCCGAAGACCTTCTGCTGCGCCCAGGTTTCGTTCGCGCCGCCGAGGAGTCCGTCGAGCGCATCGCTCGCGAATCGCGCGGCGTGACCGTGTTGGTCGGCGGCCCGCACTTCGACAGCGATCTCCACAACGCCTGCTACGTCTGTGCGGGCGGCGAGATCAGGGCCGTGTATCGCAAGCGGTTTCTTCCGAACTACGGCGTGTTCGACGAGGACCGGTACTTCGCACCGGGACGGGACCTGATCCTGCTCGAGCATGGCAAGACGCTCGTCGGCCCAACCGTGTGCGAGGACATGTGGCAGCCCGGCCCGCCTGCGACCGATCTCGCGCTCGCCGGCGCCGAGTTGCTCGTGAACATTTCTGCCTCGCCGTTCTACGTCGGGCGGGACCGCGAGCGTGAGGAGATGTTCGTCACGCGCGCGCGAGACAACTTCTGCTTTGTCGCCTTCTGCAACACGGTTGGCGGACAGGACGAGCTGATCTTCGACGGACATTCCTGCGTCATCGACGACGAGGGAACGGTGCTCGCCCGAGCGCCCGGGTTCGAGGAGGCGCTCCTGGTCGTGGACCTCGAGCCGAAGGAGGTGATCGGCCGGCGCCTGCGCGACGTGCGCCGGCGCGCGCTCGCGCGCGAGCGCAACGAGACACCGCCGGTGGAAGTCATTCACGTCGGCGCGCCCGGTCCCTCGGGAAATGGGCGCAAGGCAACGGGGGAGCTCGTGCCATTCGTCGACGAGCTCGAGCAGATGCGGCTCGCGCTCGAGCTCGGGCTGAAGGACTATGTGCGGAAGAACGGATTCCAGGACGTCGTCGTCGGGGTCTCAGGAGGGATCGACTCCGCCGTCACCGCGGCGCTGGCTGCGGAGGTGCTCGGTCCGGAGCGCGTGCAGTGCGTGTCGATGCCGTCGCGCTTCTCCTCGGAAGCGACTCGGGCCGACGCACGCCGGCTCGCGGAGAGTCTCGGCTGCCCCTTCATGGAGATCCCGATCGACGCGATCGTGGACGCATTCGGCGCCGCTCTCGCCGAGGCGTTTGCCGGCCAGGAGCCGGATCTCACCGAGGAGAACGTCCAGGCGCGCGCACGAGGCGTGGTGCTGATGGCCCTCTCGAACAAGTTCGGCTGGATGCTCGTCGCGACCGGGAACAAGTCCGAGCTGTCGGTCGGTTACGCGACGCTCTACGGTGACATGGCCGGCGGCTTCGCGTTGCTCAAGGACGTCTACAAGACGGACGTCTTCCGGCTCGCAAGGCACCTCAACGAGCGGGCGGGTCGAGAGCTGATTCCGCAATCCATCATCGAGCGCGCGCCGAGCGCAGAGCTCCGCGACAACCAGCTCGACGAGGATTCACTCCCGCCCTATCCGCAACTCGACCAGGTGCTCGAGCAGTATGTCGAGCACGACCGGACGCTCGAGGAGCTCTCCTCGGACGGCTTCGACCGGGAAGTCGTCGAGCGCGCGGTGTCGATGATCGACCGCGCGGAGTACAAGCGACGCCAGGCTCCACCCGGCGTGAAGCTACGGCCGAAGGCCTTCGGCCGCGATCGGCGGACACCAATTACGAATAAGTGGCGCGGCTAGGACCGGACAGGCGAGCCAACTCCTGGAACCATCGAAGCCGCTCGTTCCACGGCACCGCCGCGTTCGCCGGCGACGTCGACGGCAGAACGAACAGTCTCGTGTCGCCGAGTCGCCGCTCCTGAATGCCGAGTTGCGGGCGTTCGCCGAAGGCGCCGCGGTAGGCCTCCTTGCCGACGAAGCCGATCCACGAGGGCGTTAGCGTGGTCGCGAGCTCGCCAAGACGCTCGGCCGCACCGGCGAAGTCGCTCTTGCGCAGGTCTCCCGAACCGGACGTCGTGCGAGACGCGGTGTTCGTAACGCCGATGCCGTACTGAAGGAGCTCGAACTGCTCGGCGGGCTCGAGCACCCGGGGAGTGAAGCCGACGGCGTCCAGGAGCCGCCAGAAGTCGTTGCGCGGGTTGGCGAAATGGGCGCGGGCCGCCGCGGAGACCCGTCCGGGATTTATCCCGCAGAAGAGCACCCGGAGGTCCGGGGCAAGAACGTCTGGTACTTCGCTAGGCGGCTTCCGGCTCGGCGATTGCCTCGGGGTCACGAGCGTCGAGGAACTCCTCGAACCGCCGTCGCAAGGCCTCGCCCTCGAGGATCACAGTCGGTCGCGGACGCGGCTCCAGCCGCACGACCTGGACGCCGCCTTCCCAGGCGCCGTAGCACCGGGCGTAGCACTCAGCCTCGCTGAGCGTCCGCAGTCGTCGCATGTCCGAACAGTACGACTCTCCCCGGACGGTTCCTGCGCACGCCCAAACCGAGTTCGTGGCTCTGAGCCACTAACTACGTTCGCTCGAGGGGCGACATGGTCAGCCCGTGATCGGCGAGCTGCTGCCAGTAATGCTCGGCGGCCTCCTTGTGGCCGGACCAGACGATCGCGCGGCCCGTGTTGTGGATGCGGTCGGCGATCCGCAGACCCTGGTCGTAGGAGACGTCCGGCAACGTCGAGGCGAGTGCCGCTGCGACGCCCTGAAAGGTGTTGTGGTTGTCGTTCAGGACGATGACATTCCAGGGAGCGCCGAGGCCGGTCCCGGTGCCGCGGTCGATCCGTTCCTTCGTCGCCGGTGACATGGACCAATCGTAGTAACGTCTTCGACGGTGTCGACCGTCACCTTCGACGTCGAGGCGGTGCGCGAACGCTTCTCGGCGTTGCGGCAACCGCTGGCGTTCTTCGACGGCCCCGGCGGAACTCAGGTGCCGGACGAGGTCATCGACGCCGTCTCGCGCTACTACCGGGAGTCCAACGCGAACGTCAGCGGCCCGTACGAAACCAGCCGCCGCACCGAGGCGCTCGTGACCGAGTCGCGGCTGACCGCCGCCCGTTTTCTCGGCTGCAGTCCGGAGGAAACGATCTTCGGGGCGAACATGACGACGCTCGCCTTCGCGCTGACCCGAACCGCGGGGCGAGAGTGGGAGGAAGGCGATTCGCTCCTCGTCACCAAGCTCGACCACGACGCGAACGTGTCGCCCTGGCTCGAGCTCGCGCACGACAAGGGGCTCGAGGTCCGGTTCGTGGACATCGGCGACGACACGACGCTCGACCTCGACGACCTCGAGCGGCTTCTCGACGGCCGCACGCGCGTCGTCGCCTTCCCCGTCGCATCGAACGCGGTCGGAACGCTGACCGACGTCCAACGGATCGTCCGGCTCGCCCACGATGCCGGCGCTCTCGCATGGGCTGACGCCGTGCACTACGGCCCGCACGGACCCATCGACGTGGCCGACTGGGGCGTGGACGTCCTGATCTGCTCGCCGTACAAGTTCTTCGGCCCGCACCTCGGAATTGCCTTCGGACGAGGAGAGTTGCTCGAGCGCTGGCGGCCCTACAAGGTGCGCCCCGCCTCGGACGTGCCGCTCGGGCACCGCTTCGAGACTGGCACGCTCCCCCACGAGCTCCTCGCCGGCTTCGTGGCCGCGGTCGACTACATCGACTCGATCGGCTGGGACGCCATCCGGTCCCACGAGCGCGCGCTCGGCGAGCGGTTCCTCGCCGGACTTCCGGAGAACGTGACCCTCTACGGGCTCCCGACGATGGGGGGTCGGGTCGCGACGTTCGCGTTCAACGTCGAAGGGGTTCCCACCCGTGAGGCGGCAACACGCCTAGGCGATGCAGGCTTCGCCGTCTGGCAGGGCAACTACTACGCGGTGGAGGTCATGAAGCGTCTCGGTCTCGAGGAGAGCGGCGCGGTCCGCGCCGGGATCGTCCACTACAACACGGCCGAGGAGGTCGACGGCCTCCTGTCGCAGGTAGCGGCCCTCTAGCGCGCGCCGGCCCAGCGCGTAGCAGCGCTCGCCCGCGCGAAGCTTCGGGTCGCGCCCTCGTCCACGGTGAGGACGACGGGGCCGTGCACGATCAGGTGCTTGTCGGCCCGCTCCTTGAGCAGGTCGGTGTAGAAGGCGTTCACGAGCCACTCGCGGCCGGGCGCCACCGCCGCGCGCATGCGCAGGCGGACCAGGCCGGAGGCGAGCTCGTCCATCTGGAGGATGTGCGGCCGCTGGATGAACGTCGTCGGGCCCTCGGGCAGGATGGCGGCGACGTCGTCGACGAGGCGCTCGGCGAGCTCGCCGCTACTCGCCACGAGCTCGACGTCGAACTCCTTGATCCCGCCCGGGAGAACGCGAACGGCGGCGATCTGGGAGTTGTGGATGTTGATCACCTCGCCGTCGAGGGACCGGAGCTTCGTGCGGCGAAGCGACAGGTCCTCGACCACTCCCTGCACCTCCATCATCGGGATGGCGATCGTGTCGCCGACCGAGTACCAGCGCTCCACGAACATGTTGAAGCCGGCGATGATGTCCATGAGCATCCGCTGGGCTGAGAAGCCCACCAGGATCAGCACGAAGGAGGCGCCCGCGACGGCGGTCAGCTTCCCGAATCCCCCCGTCAGCTGCGCGGCGGTCAGGACGAGCGCGGCGGTGAAGGCGATATAGGCGATGCCGGTCCGGATCACGGCGACGGTCGTCTCGCGCCGCTTCAGCTCGACGATCTTCGCACTCAGGTCGCCCGAGGGTGCGTGGTTCCGGTGGTCCAGCCAGGCCAGGACCCGGCGGGCCACGACCGCGCTGAGCCGTGAGACGGCCCAGGCCGACGCGAAGAGGAGGACGATGATGGGAAGCTCGAGCATTGTTACAAGGTTTCCTCTCCTCCAAGGTAGCTAGCGGCTTGAGGGTGTCACAAGCCGTCCACCACATCCTTACGGCGCCCTTACGGGCCGTCGAACTCCCCGAGGGCCGAGTCGGCGGGCTCCGCGCGGGTAGCATCGGCGCGGTGAGCGCCTTCCTCCTCGAGCGGCTCGACAACGGATTGCGAATCCTGACCGCGCCGATGGACTCGGCACAGTCGGTGACCTGCGCGATCATGCTCGCCGCCGGCTCCCGCTACGAGACTGCGGATACGAACGGCATCGCCCACTTCGCGGAGCACATGTTCTTCAAGGGCACCGAGCGGCGGCCCACCGCCCGCGACATCTCGATGGAGATCGACGGGATCGGAGGCGAGTTCAACGCCTTCACCGGCAAGGAGTACACCGGCTACTACGTGAAGTGCGCGGCGGAGTCACGTGACATCGCGCTCGACGTCCTCGTCGACATGCTGCGGAACTCGAAGTTCGACCCGGACGAGATCGAGCGCGAGAAGGGCGTGATCATCGAGGAGATGAACATGTACTACGACACGCCCCGAGACTTCATCGGCGGTGTGTACGAGGAGCTCCTCTACGACGACCAGCCTCTCGGCTGGGACATCATCGGGCGCAAGGAAACCGTTCGCAACGCAAAACGTGAGACGTTCAGCGGCTACGTCGACCACTGGTACAAGCCGTCGCGGATGGTCGTAGGGGTCGGCGGGAAGATCGGCGACGGCCTGCACGAGCGCGTCAACGAGCTGCTTGGGGATCTCGAGGAGGCGCAGACCGGCGGTCCCGAGCCCGTCAAGGTGAACCAGCGCGACGGCGCCCAGGTCAAGGTGCACACGAAGGCGTCCGACCAGGCGCACATCTGCATCGGCGTGCACAGCTACCCGCTCGAACATCCCGACCGGTACGTCCTCCAGGTCCTCTCGACAGTACTCGGCGGCGGCATGTCGTCGCGCCTGTTCACCGAGGTACGCGAGCGACGCGGTCTGGCGTACTACGTCTACGGGCTCAACCACAGCTACACCGACGCGGGCTCGCTCTACGCGCAGGCGGGCGTGGACATCAACCGCATCGAAGACGCGGTGTCGACCATCGCGGCCGAGCTGCGCAAGATCGCGGCGGAAGCAGTCCCGACCGACGAGCTGGAGAAGGCGAAGAGCTTCTCGAAGGGTCGCTTCGTCCTCCAGCTCGAGACCTCACAGGGGCTGATCATGTTCGGTCTGCGCCGCGAGACGCTCGAGAGCAAAACGCCCGATCCCGAGGAGATCCTCGACGAGATCGGCAAGGTAACTGCCGACGACGTCAGCCGCGTTGCCCAGGATCTGATCGACCGGCAAGGCCTCAACCTCGCCGTGATCGGGCCGTTCGAGGATCCGGAACGCTTCGAGCAGCTCCTGTAGTTTCGAAAGGGCGTAGCCGAGCAACAACTGGGCCGTGCTGAAGGCCCCGCTGCCGGCGTTGCTGGCCGTCGTCGCGCTCGCGGCCGCAGGCTGCGTTGGAGGCAAGTCCGCCGCGACGACCGTCGCGAGTGCGCCTAGCC
Source organism: Actinomycetota bacterium (assembly GCA_046724565.1). Lineage (GTDB taxonomy): Bacteria > Actinomycetota > Thermoleophilia > Gaiellales > Gaiellaceae > 3-1-20CM-4-69-9. The sequence continues at coordinate 7,734 of JBKOWS010000134.1, forward strand.
CGACCGTTACGACTCACGGGAAGTTCCACTACCCGCGCTCGCTGGTCGACAACTTCATGCGGAGCTGCACGAGGGGTGATCCGGCGAAGCAGGCCTACTGCGCGTGCACGCTCGACAGGTTGTCGAACAACGTCTCGACGGAGGACTTCGCGCGCATCGGCCGCTCCGGCGGGAAGGTGCCGCCGCGCATCCGCCGGTTCATCCGGCGGGCGACGGCGGCCTGCCTGCACAAGCTGTAGTGCAACGCAGTCGATTCAGAGGAGCTCGGCGATGAGTCTGGCAGCCCGTAAGGCACCGTCCCGCTCGACGGGGCGGTAGTGGACGCTGTCCCCGATCTCGTCTGCAATGGCGTCCGCAATCGTCTCAGGGGTTGCGAGGTCGAAGTCCATGGCGCGTCCGGCGCCGTAGCGTTCAAGCCTATGGCGGACGTGGAAGTTCTGCTCGAAGTGGTGGCGGAGCGGGAAATAGAGAAACGGGCGCCCGTTCGCCGTCAGCTCCATACAGGTCGTCAGCCCGCCTTGGACAACGGCCAGGTCGCAGGCAGCGAGGTGCCGGTAGAGCTCGTGGACATAAGCGCGTACCTCGAGACCCTCGTGCCGTGGAAGCGAGGCCGGGTCGATCCGCGGGCCGGCGACGACGACCATCCGTAGCGCCGGCACCAACCGCTTCGCCTGGGGAAAGGCTTCAATGACTCGCCCGAGCAGGTGCGCACCGACACCGGAGCCGCCGACCGTCACGATGCAGACCTGCTCGTCGTCGCCGTAGCCGAGCTCGTGTCGCAGATGGGCGCGGTCGGCGAAATCGGCTGGATCGAAGCCGGTGACGTAGCCGGCGAACGAGTAATGAGCCCGTGTCCAGTCGCGGATCAGGGGAAGCTCGGGCCCGAACGCGTCTGCGACTATGTCTTCCTCGTTGCCGACGAAGACCGCGCGGTCGCGCACGCGCGGGAAGCGCGCGATGTGCTCGATCATCTCGGCGTTGTAGTCGGCAGTGACGAACGCTTCTCGGGCGCCGCCGTCGGGCATCGGCAGCCAGCCGACGAAATCGGTCAGCCAGATGTAGGCGGCGTGCTTCTGTTCCGGGTTCTCGTGTAGGTAGTAGTCGAGCTCCCACGCCTCGTCGCCGATCCAGAGGTCGTACTCCTCGTCGCGGACGAGGTCGTGGAAGACCATGAAGTTGGAAAGCAGGATCTCGTCCATGCGGCGGATCGCCTGGAAGCAATGAAGGTCGTGCTCGGCGGATTCGGCCTCGATGTGGCTCGACTCGTTGGCGAGAAACGCGCTCGCAGGATGGATGCGCTCGCCGCGCGCCTGGAGCACGGCCGTGACGGGGTGCTGGGCGAGCCAGTCGATCTCGAGATCGGGATGAAGCGTGCGCAACTCCTCGGCGATCGCGACGTCGCGCTGCGCGTGGCCGAGCCCGATCGGCGACGAAACGTAGAGCGCGCGTTTGCGGCGTGACTTCCCGCGCACCCATCGCTGCGGCGTACGCCCAGGCGCAACCACGTCGCGCAGCAGCAGGTTCACCTTGACGGGATCGCGTACGTGCGGCCCGTGGCCGGATCCCTCGAGCATCACGAGCCGACCGGCCGTCTGCTCGGCGAGCGCGATTCCTCGTGTGACCGAGACGATCGCGTCGTTCTCGCCATGGATAACGAGAACCGGGCAGCGAAGGCGGGTGGCGAGGGCGCGCGCGTCTTCCGGTTGAAGCTCTGGCGCGTATTCCATTGTCACCAGCGTCTCGCCGGTCGTCTCGAGCCCCCACCCGACGCAGTCTTCAAAGGGCTTCGTCGAGTGCGGTTCGGTGAAGAAGCGCGAGAAGAAGAATTCGAGGAAGCCGCGGTAGTCGCGCAGCCAGTAGTGCTTGTTGTATTTCGCCCACCCCTCGTCGGTGCCGAGCTCGTCCTCCCAGGAGTGGATCGTGCGCTCCGGAAGCGGCTCGCCGCCGCCCGGCCACGAGGGCCCGATGAAGACGGCGGCCTCAACGCGTTCGGGATGCTCAGCCGCGAGGATTGCGGCGCGGTGGGCCCCGAGCGAAAAGCTGACGAGAACCGCACTCGGGGTGTCGGTCGCGTCCATGACAGCGAGCGCATCGGCCGCGAACTCGTGCTCGCCATACGCCTCCGGCTCCTGCGGCCGATCGGAGCGGCCGTTGCCGCGCCCGTCGAACGTGAGCACGCGGCAATGCCGCGCCAGGTACGGAATCTGCATCTTCCAGTGGCGCGAGTGAATGATCGACCAGGTCGGCAAGAGCAGGACGGTTGGTTCGCCCTCACCGTAGAGCTCCCAGAAAACGCGCACGCCGTCGCGCTCGACATAGCCCTCTCGATCCGGGTAGCGGGCCCGCGTCTGCTCGCGAGCCGCGCGCTCTTCAGCGATCGCCATCGAGGCGCCTCTCGATCCAGTCGAGGAGTTCGCGGTGCCCAGTCTCGATGCCGCCGAGACGCTCGAGCATGATGCCGAGGTTGAAGGTGATCACCAGCGAGACGAGCGCCTCGAGCGGCATCTCGATCCCGTAATCGCCCCACGGCTGCTCGAATGCCTCCAGCAGGACGCTCCGCCATTCCTCGTTCACGTGCGCGAGGCGTTCGCGCAGATCCGAATGGTTCCAGCCGAGGGCTTGAAGCTCGAGCCAGATCTTCTCGTAGGTCACGTCTTCGCTCGTTAGGTACTGCATCGCAGTGCGCCACTTCTCGACGAAGGGCAGATCAGATGCGTAAAGCTCGCGCTGCCGCGCGATCAGGCGATCGGTGAATCTTTCGAGAGCGCGCACGAGCAGGTTCTCGTTCGAGCCGAAGTAGTAGTGAACGAGGCCGTGGTTGACCCCCGCCTCCTCTGCGAGCCGTCGGGTCGTGATCCCGGCGTAACCGACTTCGACGAGCAAGCGCTCGGCGGCGTCGAGCAGAGCTTCCTCAGCCGCCGAGCGCGCTTGCGTCTTCGTCATTCGAAATGCCAGAGCGCGTTGACGATCACCGCCTCCATTCGTGCCTCTTTGTCCGAGTCAGCCATCGGCCGAGCGCGGTCCGACCGGCGAAGGCGATCACGGTCAGCGTGGCGGCACCCGCCGGCACGAATTGCAGCACGCTCTCCTCGACGGGTATTCCGAAGATGTGGCCGAGAATCATTGGAAGATCTCCGTCGTGCAATCGCCTCCCTGCAGGCGCACCTCGTGGGCACGCGCAGGCCCGTCGGGGCGGTCGTGGAAGTCGACGACGAAGCTGTGGTCGATCTCCATCCCGCCGTTCGGGTCGCAGTTGATCCGCAACAACCACGAGCGCAGCTCCGGGTAGAACTGGTTGTCCCAGGTCGAATAGAGCGAATTGCTGACGTAGAGGCGGCGCCCGTCGTATGAGAGCTGGAGCATGTTGGGTCCGCCGTTCAGATCGTGCCTGGCCTCGGTCGGCTTGCCGATCGCGCCCCCCAGCCAGACCTGGTCGGTCATCTTCGGATTGCGCGGGTCGGAGACGTCGTACTGGCGGATGTCGCCGTGCAGCCAGTTCGCGAAGTAGAGGAAGCGGTCGTCCATCGAGAGGACGAGGTCCGTGATGAGTCCTGGCACTGGGAACGGCCAGCCCTCGAGCGGCACGCTGTCGACCTCGATCACCGGGTCGGCGGCCCAGGAGCCGTTCGCGCGGTGGAAGTGCCACATCACGCTCGAGAGCGCTGCGCCGACAAAGCCTTCCTCCGCGTCTGGGTCGTGCAGCCAGCGCACCTCGAGCGGAACGAGTCCCTTCTCACCGAGATCGACGGTTTGCTCGCGCTCGCGGGTCTCCAGGTTCCAGAAGTGGATGCTCTTCCCGTAGTGGCCGGCCTCCACGTCGGCAGGGTCGAAGCCTTTTTCGTAGGCATTCGGTTCGCCGAACTCGCTCGAGACGAGCACGTTCTTGCGGGGCTGGTACCAGAAGTCGTAGTTGAGCGACGGCACGTCGCCGCCGTTCTCCCAGCGGCCCTTGAGTTCGAACGTACGGGCGTCGAAGACGGCGAAGCCGCCCGCGCCGTTCCCGTCGGCGTCGCCGAGCATCGCAACGACGATGTTGTCGCCCGGCATGCAGTGAACGGTGTGCGGCCTCGTGTAGCCGGTCTTGGCGACGATCTCCTCCGGCTCTATCACCTTCTCGATACGCGGCCGCCGCGGGTCGTCGGCCACGTTGACGAAGTGGAAGCGCGAGGAGCGGAAGCCGGGCACGATCAGGTGCGAACGGTCGGGTCCGTGGCAGGCGGAGGAGCAGCGGTTCCAACCGAAGTGGTGCAGCTCGTCGCCGGTGTTCGGCATCTGCAACTCGTGGACGATCCGGCCTTCTTCGGTGTCCACAACCGCCAGGAAGTCCGGCTTGTCGACGCCTGTGCCCTCGCGCAGGCAGGCGAGATAGAGGAACTCCTCCGCCGGTGCCTGCATAGCCTCCAGCGGGGAGCGGTAGAGCGAGGGAGAGCCGCTTTTGGACATCTCTTACCTCCTAGAGCGTCATAACCAAACGACTAAGTCATTTGACTAAATCTCTCCTACCTTGTCAAGTCGCCCTCGGGCCCAAAGGGCCCCATGGCCCACGATCACGGGGCCGGCGGAACTAGTCCTCGCGGCTGTCCGCCACGGCGCGCTCCTTTAGCTCCTCGACCACAGCCGGGTCGGCGAGCGTCGTCGTATCGCCCAGCGCCCGCTCCTCGGCGACGTCACGCAGAAGGCGGCGCATGATCTTCCCGCTTCGCGTCTTCGGGAGCTCCGGGGTGAAGACGATGTTCGCGGGCTTCGCGATCGGCCCGATCTTCTTTCCGACGTGGTTTCGAAGCTCCTCGAGCATCTCGACCGAGCCTTCCTCGCCGCCCTTGAGCGTCACGTAGGCGACGATCGCCTGGCCGGTGCGCTCGTCCGCACGGCCGCAGACGGCCGCCTCGGCCACCTTCTTGTGGTCGACCAGCGCGCTCTCGATCTCGATGGTCGAGATGCGGTGGCCGGAGACGTTCATCACGTCGTCGACGCGGCCGAGGAGCCAGAAGTCTCCGTCCTCGTCGATCCGCGCGCCGTCACCGGCGAAGTAGACGTCCTGGTACCTCGACCAGTACGTCTCGCGGAACCGCGCATCGTCCCTGTGGATCCCGCGTAGCATCGCCGGCCACGGGCGCTTGAGCACGAGGTAGCCGCCTCCCCCCGGGCCGACCTCGCCGCCGCTCTCGTTGAAGACCGCCGCCTCGACGCCGGGGAACGGCTTCGTTGCGGATCCGGGCTTCGTCGTGGTGATCCCGGGAAGCGGCGTGATCATGATCATCCCGGTCTCCGTCTGCCACCACGTGTCGACGATCGGCGCGCGGTCGCCGCCGATGTGCTCGCGGTACCAGACCCATGCCTCCGGGTTGATCGGCTCGCCGACAGTTCCGAGCAGCCGTAGCGACGACAGGTCGTGCCGCTCGGCGTGCTCTGGCCCCCACTTCATGTGCGAGCGGATCGCCGTCGGCGCCGTATAGAGGATGTCGACCTTGTAGCGCTCGATGATCTCCCACCAGCGCTCGGGGTTCGGATAGTTCGGAACTCCCTCGTAGATCACTCCGGTCGTTCCGTTCGTGAGCGGCCCGTACACGATGTAGCTGTGTCCCGTCACCCAGCCGACGTCCGCCGCGCACCAGTAGATCGAGTCAGGCTTGACGTCGAAGATGTAGTGGTGCGTCGTCGACACGCCGACGAGGTAGCCGCCTGTCGTGTGCACGATCCCCTTCGGCTTCGCAGTCGTGCCCGACGTGTAGAGGAGGTAGAGCAGGTCCTCGGAGTCCATCGGCTCGCACGGGCACGACTGTGGGTCGTCGTCCAGGTCCTTCGTCAGCTCGTGCCACCAGGCGTCGCGTTCCTCGGTGAACGGGACCTCTTCACCCGTGCGCTGCAGCACAACGACGTTCTTCACGGTGGGTGACCGCGCGAGCGCCTCGTCCGCGTTCCGCTTCAGCGGCACCTTCTTGCCCGCGCGCCAGCCCTCGTCCTGCGTGACGAGGACCTGGCATTCCATGTCGTTCAGCCGGTCGGAGAGGGACCCGGCAGAGAAGCCGCCGAAGACGACGGTGTGCGGTGCGCCGAGGCGAGCGCAGGCAAGCATTGCGATCGGCAGCTCCGGGACCATGCCCATGTAGAGCCCCACGGGTGTGCCCTTGGTGACCCCCAGGGACTTGAGCGCGTTCGCGAAGCGGACGACCTCACGTTGCAAGTCGGCGAAAGTGATCGTGCGCCGCTCGCTATCGGGCTCGCCCTCCCAGAAGTACGCGTACTTGTCGCCGTTGCCCGCCTCGACGTGGCGGTCGACGCAGTTGAAGCAGACGTTCAGCTTGCCGCCGAGGTACCACTTCGCGTAGGGCGGTTCCCACTCGTAGAGCGACGTGAAGGGCTCGAACCAGGTGACCCGGTTGCGCCCCTCGCGCTCCCAGAACTCCTCCCAGTCCTGCTCGTAGATGTCCGGCTTGGTGTTCGCCTGGCGCGCGAACTCGGGATCGGGCTCGTAACGACGCTCCTCCAGAAGCATCGTGTCGATCGTGTTCGTCATGGAGCCAGGTCGTACGGGTAGTCCGTTAGGACCTCGTACCCGTCGTCCGTCACGAGAACGAGGTCCTCCAGGCGCAACCCGCCGTAGCCCGAGCGGTACAGGCCGGGCTCGACGGTGACGACGTCGCCGGGAATCAGGTCGTGGCCGATGCGGCCGAGCCCTGGCAGCTCGTGCACCTCCAGCCCGACGCCGTGGCCGAGGCCGTGGAAGAAGCCGTCCTCCAGCACTTCTCCCGGCTCCTTGCTCAGCTGCGTCTTGTAGCCGGCAGCCTCGAAGATGTCGCACACCTTCTCGTAGAGCTTCCGGCCGTTGGCACCCGGCTTGACGTCGCGCGTCGACTCGTCGAGTGCCTCCTTCACCAGGCGGTGCCATTCCTTGACCTCGTCGGTCGGCTCGCCGACGACATACGTGCGGGTCATGTCGGCGTAACACCCCGTTGCCTTGTCCCGCGGGAACAGGTCGAAGACGATCGGCTCGTTGGGAGCGATCTGGCCCGACCCCTGGTTGTGTCCGACCGCGGTCTGCGCGCCGTGCGACACGATCATGTCGCTGCCCTCGACGTCGTGGTCCGCGAAGACGTCCTCGATCACGCGCTTCAGCCGCTCACACGTCAGCGGCTCCCCGTCGACCTCGAGCCCGGCGCCGTTCGGCTCGGCGCGCCGCAGTAGGTCCCGCGAGGCATCGAGCGCGGCCTCGCAGGCCTTCTGCGCCTTGCGGATCCCATCCAACTCGGTCTCGGTCTTCGAGCGGCGGCGGTCGTCGAAGAGGTCGCGGTCGACGATGAGCTCGACCCCGTTGGCGCGGAGGTAGTCCGCAATTCCGAGAGGGAACGACTCTGGGACAGCCGCGCTCGTGATGCCGAGCTCACGACAGGCGCGCAGGACGAGCTGGAGCACGAATTCCCAACCGCGGAGGCCTTGCGAGTAGAGCTCATCGGAGCCGAGCCGTTCAAGCGGCACGATCTCGAGCTCCGGCGCGTCGGCACGGACGCGCGGGATCTCCAGCGAGTGCAGGACGACGATCCGGCGACCGTCCTTCTCTGCGTAGAGGAACGGGTCCGGGATCGGAACGGGCACCTCGTGCCGCAGCTCTGGAGAGCGAACTGAGTCGCCGTAAATGAGTAGGTCGGTCATGGGCGGATCCTAACCAGCCAACTTCCGCGCGGCCCCGGCGCGCGCCCATACACTCCAAAGTCGTGGAAGAAGCGCTGCAGCGTGCCCAGGTGCTGATGGCGCAGTGGGACGAGGAGCTTCGCCGCGAGCTGCCACAGGGCGCCGAGATCTTCGACGCGCACACGCATCTCGGCACGGACATCGACGGCATGGTCGGGGTCTACGAGGACCTGGAACGCGGCATGGAGAAGTACGGCATCTCCCGCTGCTTCATGTTCTGCCTCGACGAGCCCGATCGGCATCCCGGCTTTCGCGCCGGCAACGACCGGACGCTCGCCTTCGCGAAGCGATCGGAAGGGAAGATGATCCCCTTCGTCCGGCTCGACCTCGCCGAGGATCCGATCGGCGAGGCGAGGCGCGTGCTGGACCTCGGCGCGCGGGGGATCAAGCTCCATCCCCGAGCCCAGAAGTTCCTGCTGAACGACGACCGGCTCTCGCCCATCTTCGCGCTGGCGGCCGAGCGGAAGGTTCCGATCCTCATCCACGGCGGCCGCGGCCTGCCTCCGATCGCCGACGACCTCGCGCGCATGGCGGACCGTTACCCCGATGCCCAGCTCATCGTCGCCCACGCCGGCATCGCGGATCTTGCAGCGCTCGCGGATCGGCTCGGCGGCAAGGCAGGCGTGTTCTTCGACACCTCCGTGTGGAGTCCCCTCGATCTGCTCGGTCTCTACCGGCTCGTCGGCCCGGAGCAGGTCGTCTATGCGTCCGACTACCCGTACGGGCAGCAACCCGCGTCGCTATTCATCGCGTTGCGCACGGCGCGGCTCGCTCAGCTCGACGACCAGCAGGTGCGCGGCGTACTCGCCGGCAATGCGAACCGGATCGCCAACGGCGAGCCGCCGCTGACGCCGTCGGCCCCGAAGGGCATCGATACCTTCCAGCAGCCGATGTCGCTCGCGCGCATCCACCAGTACCTGTCGATGGCGACGCCCCTCCTCTGGACGAGGCAACCAGATCGAATCGGCGTGCTCGGCCTCGCCCTCAACGCCACCCATGACAGGACGAACGGGCATCGCGAGGAGCTCGACCAGATCCGTGAGCTGCTGACAGCCGCACGCGAGATGTGGCTGACCTTCCCAGAGGACGCGGACGAGCGTGACCGCATCGCGCACATGCGCGCAACGTTCCGCCTGATCCACCTCGCCGACATCGTGGCGGTGACCACGCCTGCCTGAGCTGCGCATCAACGGTCAGGTGTACGCGTTCGACGCTCCGGTCGGCCGGTCGTTGGCGCAGGTGCTGCGGGACGACCTCGGGCTGACGGGGACGAAAGTCGCGTGCGGCGAAGGACACTGTGGCGCGTGCACGGTCCAGCTCGACGGAGTGCCGACACTCTCCTGCATCACGCTCGTGCACACCGTCGGCGAACGCGAGGTCACGACGATAGAGGGCCTGCGCGATCACCCGCTCGTCCACGCCTTCGCGCGGGCTGACGCGGTGCAGTGCGGTTTCTGCACACCAGGACAGGTCGTCTCAGCAGCGGCGCTCGTGGCGGCGAACGCCGGTCCGAGCAAGGACGAGATTCGCCATGCGATGTCCGGGAACCTGTGCCGATGCGGCACTTATCCAAAGATCGAGGAGGCAATCAGCACGTGGCGCGACTGATTCGCACCGAGAAGGAAGTCGAGGGCCAGTACACGGAGCAGTGGGTCGTGGTCGACGAGGATGCGCTCGAGCAGTGGCCTGCCGGGCCGCTCAACACCGTCGGGCAGAAGGTCCCGCGAGTCGACGGACTGCAACGAGCCAGGGGCGAGGCGCGCTACACCGCGGACATTCAGCTGCCGGGAATGCTCCACACGGCCGTTCTCCGATCGCAGTACGCGCGAGCGCGCCTGAGGCGGATCGACCTCGAGCCCGCGCGAGCCGCCCCGGGTGTGCGCGCGGTAATGGGCCCAGGCGAGGTCGACGTGCTGACAAAGCAGCCGGGATACGTCGGCCAGGCAGTCGCAGCAGTCGCTGCCGACACGCTGGGTCAGGCGCAGGCCGCAGTCGCGGCGATCTCCGTGGACTGGGAGGTCCTGGAGCCGCTGCTCGACCCCGACGAGGCGGTTCGCCGAGAGTCGTATACAAACGACGGGCCCGACACCTACGTGCGCGGCGACTTCGACCATGGACGCGCGGAAGCGGACGTCGTCGTCGAGGCCGAGTATCGAACGCAGGTCGTCCTGCACAACTCGCTGGAGACGCACCAGGCGATCTGCCACTGGGAAGCGGACGGGATCACGATCTACATCTCGACCCAGTACATCTGGGGTATTCGCCGGGACATGGCGGAGTACCTCGGACTGCCGCCGGACAAGGTGCGGGTCGTCTGCGCCGCCATGGGCGGCGGGTTCGGCGCCAAGAACGGACCGGGCGACTACACGAAGATCGCCGCCGAGCTCGCGAAGCGTACGAACCGGCCGGTACGTTGCGCCCTGACGCGGCGAGAGGAGAACGTCGCGGCCGGGAACCGGAACGCGACCATCCAACGACTCACCGTCGGCGTCAGGTCGGACGGGACGTTGACCGCGCTCGGGGGCGAGTTCGTGAACGCGGTCGGCTTCTCCGGCTGGTCGATGACGACCGAGGGGCCGATGCAGATGCTCTACGCGTGCGAGAACGTGCGCACGGTGAACTACGGGGCGAAGCTGAACACTCCACCGAACGCCGCCTTCCGCGCACCGGGCTTCGTCGAAGGGACGTTCGCGCTCGAGTGCCTGCTCGACGAGGCGGCGGTGCAGCTCGATCTCGATCCCCTCGAGCTCCGCAGGCGGAACTACGCAGACTCCGATCTGCTCGACGACCGGCCCTTCTCCTCCAAGAACCTCGCCGAGTGCTACCGGCGCGCGGAGCCTCACTGGGCAAAGCGTGACGAAGTTCGCGCGCGAAGCCACGGCCCGTGGAAGCACGGGATCGGACTGGCGTCGCAGATCTGGTACGGCGGTGGCGGACCGCCGTCCTATGCGTGGATCCGCCTGGGCGCGGACGGCCGCGTGCAGGTCGTGACGGCGATGCAGGACATCGGTACGGGCACGCGCACCGCGATGGCACAGATCGCGGCCGAGGAGCTCGGGATCCCGGTCGACCGCGTCCAGGTTTCGCTCGGAGACTCGGCGCGCGGACCGTTTGCCTCGATCTCGGCCGGGTCGTCGACCGTGCCCTCGATGGGGCCGGCGGTGAGGTCCGCGGCCGCGGACGTGAAGCGGCAGCTCCTCGAGATCGCCGCCCAGCGCCACCACCTCGAAGAGCGGGTGCTCGACGTCAGGGACGGCCAGATCGTGTCCGCCGACGGCGGCTCGTGGCCGCTCGAGGAGATCACCGGCCTGCTCGAGGACGGGCAGATACTCGGCAAGGGCGCGCGCGGGCCGAATCCGACCGGGATGCGCGTCCTCACGTTCGGCGTCCAGGTGGCAGACGTGGCGGTCGACGTCGAGACGGGCGAGGTGCGGGTCGACAAGATCGTCGCGATCCACGACGTCGGTCGCGTGATCAACCGGCTCGGCGCCGAGAGCCAGGTCGAAGGAGGGATCATCCAGGGGATCGGCCACACGCTGTCCGAGGAACGCATCGTCGACCCGCCGACGGGCTCGATCCTCACGCGCACGCTCGACGCGTACCGCATGCCGACCATCGCCGATGTACCGGAGATCGTCACCGAGCTCATCGACGTGCCCGATCCGCATCTGACGAACCTCGGCTCAAAGGGTCTCGGCGAGCCGCCGATCATTCCCGTCGCCGCAGCAATCGCCAACGCGATCCGCGACGCGACGGGCGCCAGCGTCAGATCCCTACCGATCACGCGCGAGGAGATGCTGCGCGCGCTGCACGAGGCTGCTGATAAGGAGAGAAAGGCCGTACCGGCATGAGGTCGCGGCACCTCCTCGCGCGGGGAAGGGTCTCGGGAAACCGGGAGGTTTCCCGCCCGTCAATCCTCGTCGTGCGCGGCGATCTCAGCGGCGCGCGCGACGAGGCGATTTCCAAAGGAGGGGGCTCGTGGGGGAAAGATGGTTTCCCCGACGAGAGCGAAACGACGCGTGACGAGATGCTGCGCGCGCTGCCTGAAGCGGAGGCACGCGAAAGGGAGCGGCGTGGAGCTCCTGCAACCGTCTAGCATCGAGGAAGCCGCGGCGGCGCTCGGCAACGGCTCGCGCGCGCTCGCCGGCGGAACCGAGCTCGTGCCGTTGCTTCGTGACGGGCTCGCGCAAGCCGAGACGCTCGTGCACATCAGCAGCGTCGTGCCGCGTGGAGTCGAAGGAAATCGCATCGGCGCCGGCACGACACTGGCCGAGCTCGAGACTGACGCACAGGTCCCGCAGGCGCTCCGCGAGGCGTGCAGGCAAGCAGCCTCGCCGCAGCTGCGGGCGATGGGCACCGTCGCCGGCAACCTCCTCCAAGCCACGCGGTGCTGGTACTGGCGCCTCGGCTTCGACTGCTGGCTCCACGGTGGAGAGCGCTGCTTCGCGAAGGACGGGGCCCACCGAGAGCACGCGATCTTCGGCAACGACGAGTGCGCGTCCGCGCATCCGTCTGACGTCGGTGCGACGCTGGTGGCGCTGAACGCAACGCTGCGGACGACGAAGCGCGAGCTTGCGGTGGCCGACCTCTACCGGCTGCCGACCGCGGACGACCGAAACGTGACCACGCTCGCGCCCGACGAGCTGATCCTCGAGCTCGAGGTGCCCACACCGGAGGCCTCGACGTACCTGAAGGCGATGGACCGGCGGAAGTGGGCGTTCCCGATCGTCGGCGTGGCCGCTGCCCGCTTCGCGGGTATGACGCGGATCGCGCTCGCCGGCGTCGCTCCGATCCCCTGGCGGATTCAATCGGCTGCGGACCTGGACAACGCAACGCCCCTGCCGGGCACGTCGTACAAGGTCGACATCGCGCGGACGCTCGTGCGCCGGGCGCTCGCAGACCTCTAACGGCCCGGCTTGCGACGCGCTCCTCTTCCGCTTCTCCTCGTGGTGCTCGCGTTCGCGGCCTGCGGAGGCGGCAAGAAGCAGGCGACGACGGAGTGTCCGACACATGGTGCTTCCGTGAGCTTTCCGCTACTCGATCCGGCGAAGTCGTACACGGTCGATGTGCGCACCAACCTCGGGTCCTTCGCCTTTGCGCTCGATGTCAAGGACTCGCTGTGCACGACGTCGTCCTTCGCCTCGCTGGTGCGCAAGAAGTTCTTCGACGGAACGCGCTTCCACCGCATCGTCCCCGGCTTTGTGATCCAGGGTGGCGATCCAACAGGCACCGGACGCGGCGGCCCGGGCTATACGGTCGTCGACGCTCCGACGCGCGACGCGCGCTACACGCGTGGCGTCGTGGCGATGGCAAAGACCTCGGTGGAGCCGCCCGGCACGTCGGGCAGCCAGTTCTTCATCGTGACTGGTGCGGACACCGGTCTCACACCCGACTACGCACTTCTCGGCAAGGTGACCAGGGGACTTGCGGTCGTCGAGCGCATCGGCCGGCTCGGCGATGCGCTCGGGCATCCGACGCGCAAGATCACCGTGCTGCGCATGACGGTCTCGCCGTAGCCTGAGACCATGATCGCCGCCGTCGTGCTCGCAGCGGGAGCCTCGACACGCTTTGGCTCGCCGAAGCAGGCGGTCTTGCTCGAGCCCGTGCTAGAGCGCGTCCGCCGGAGCGGCGCGATCGACGACGTCGTGGTCGTGCTCGGAGCGCACGAGGTGGAGACAGGCGCACGCACAGTCGCGTGCCCGCAGTGGGAGCTCGGGCCCGGCGCATCCCTCCGCTGCGGCCTGGCGGCGCTCGATCCTGCAGTTCAGGCCGCGGTGGTGGTGCTCGGAGACGGGCCGTCCCTCGATCCCAGGGCGATCGACCGGATTGTCGCAACGTGGCGTGCCGGCGGAAGCGAACGGGTGGCTGCCACCTACGGCGGCGTGCGCCTGCATCCGCTCCTGCTCGCTCGAGCTGCCTGGTCGGACGTGCCGGACGCGGGATTGCGGGAATTGTCGGCGGAGCTGGTGCCGTGCGACGACCTCAGCCCTCCAGGCGACGTCGATTTTGCCGATGACTGGGTCGAGGAAGGATGGCCGAACCCGAGAGGAGAATGAGGCCGAGCATGGAGCTCGTCCACCCGCTCGAGCCGACCGGCGAGGAGTCGCCGCTGGCGCGCGCCCGGCTGCATCGGCAGCTGACGGTGGAGGAGACCGCGCGCCGCGCCGGGATCTCGGCGGAAGAGGTGCGCTGGCTCGAAGAGGGACGCGTGTACCGCTTCCCGCGTCCGGACGACGCGCTCGCCGCCGCGGTGCTCTACGCGAGCGCGCTCGGGATCGACAACCGCGAGGCGCGTGACCTGGCCGGGCTGCCGGTGCCGCCTGCTCCGATCGAACGAAATCCATTGCCGCGTCTGCTCGCAGTCGGCGCGATCGTCGTCTCGCTCGTCGCCTTCGGCACGCTTCTCCTCGTCTCCCATTCCGGTGGCAAGACGAGTGACAGCAACGCCGGTGCGATCTTGCCTCCGCCCTGGCGTGTTCCGGTCACCGTCCTGAACGGCAGCGGGGACATCAACTACACGCGCCAGGTCGCAAGCCACGTCGGCGCGTTCGGCTACAGCATCAAGAAGGTCGCACGGGCGGACAGCTTCAAGTATCTGCAGACCGCCGTGTACTTTCCCCCGACGTGTGAAGGCATCGCGCTCCGCCTTGCGCAGCAACTCGGCGTGACGACGAAACCGCTACCGGGCGGCAGCGGACCATGCCGACTGTACGTGATCGTCGGCCCCGCCCGCGGCCCGGGCGAATAGCGGTCCAAGATCCGGCTCGCGCTACGCGCGAGCCATGATGATCTCGCGCCGAGATATCTCCGACAGTGTGGTCGGCGAAGATCATCGAGAGGCAAGACGGCTTCGCCAGAAGTTTGAGCGAACTAGCCGGAAATTCCGTGCTACTGCAGCGGTGTTCGAAGTCCTGCGAGCTTCGCCTTCAACTCGACAGGCATCGGCTCTTGCTGCACGGCCTGGCGGACGAACTGGCGCAACTTCGCCTCAAAGCGGTAACGCTTGCGGCAGTACGCGCACTCGTCCAGGTGGGCCTCAGCTTCCGTGCGCTCGGCGTCGGTGAGGACGCGGTCGAGATAGGGCTGCATCATCTCTTCGCAATGCACACACGGATCAAGCGCCGTCATGATGCATCCTCTCCAACCGCCGACTCGGCCATGGCCTGCTTCAGAATACGACGCCCTCGGTGCAAGCGCGACATCACCGTCCCGATCGGGATATCCAGAATCTGCGCAGCGTCAGCATAGGTGAAGTCCCCGATGTCCACGAGCACGACGACGTCACGAAAGTCGTGCGGCACTTCGGAAAGCGCGGTCACGACGTCGTTCTGCGACAGTCGCTCGACGACCCGCTCCTCGTCGCTTCCTCCGTCGCCGGCGGCCTCGAGCTTGTTGTAGAGGAAGTAGTCCCCTTCCTCGAGCGGCTGGAGGTCCGGAGTGCGCTGCTGTCGGCGCCCACGGTCGATGTTCAGGTTCGTGAGGATGCGGAGGAGCCAGGCGCGCAGGTTCGTCCCCGGCTGGAACGAGCGCCAGCTACGAAACGCCCGGGCGTACGTCTCCTGCATCAGATCCTCGGCCTCCTCACGTGATCCGACGAGATGGCGGGCCACCCGATAGACCTGATCTGAAAGTGCAAGCGCCTCCTCTTCGAAGCGCACGCGATCGCGTGCGTCAGCTGCCAGGCGCCGAGCGTCGGGTTCCCGGGTTGTCTCGCTCATCCCCGAGCCACCCTACCAAGGCGTTGTCTGCTTTAACGAGCGGTTATCCACACCCATTCCGCGCTCCCCGAAATCGGTGGAATGGCCTCGAATAGAACCGGAACGCGCTAGGCGGACGCGAGCTCGCGGAAGCCTCCGCGGGCCATCGCCTCGAGCAGCGCTTCACGCGATGTGCGCTCGTCGTCCCAGGCGACAGTGACCTGCCCGAGCAGGTTGGCGTTCGCCGACTCGAGACCCTCGTGGCCTTCGAGCATCTTGGCGAGCCGTATCACACAGCGCTCGCAGCGGACGCCGCTGAGCTGGATCGTCTCGGTCTGGACGGCCACGCTCCTACGCTACCGAGCGCGTAACGAGGTCGGCGCAGAGAGCGTGCAAGCCGTCGGCGCGGCCGACCTCGAGCTGCCGATCCGCTTCACAGCTGTCCGT
>JBKOWS010000062.1:0-6025 GCA_046724565.1 Actinomycetota bacterium
GTGACCGCGAGCAGAAGGATGACGCCGGTCGTGATGAGCTTCGTCGCCGGGCTGTAGCCGACGAGATCGATGCCGTTCGAGATCATCGAGATGATCAGGCCGCCGAGAAGTGCGCTGCGCACATACCCGCGCCCGCCGAACAGGCTCGTGCCGCCGATGACAGCCGCGGCGATGGCGTTGAGCAGAGTGTCGCCACCACCTGACGCGAGATTCACGCCGTTGACGCGGGCCGCAAAGACGATGCCGCCGAGCGCGGCCATTGCGCCCGAGATCATGAAGACGATGATTCGAATGCGCGCGACGTTGATTCCCGCGCGCCTTGCCGCTTCCGCATTCCCTCCGACCGCGTAGACGTGACGACCGAACGTCGTTCGGTTCGCGATGTACGTCCAGAAGACCAGGAGGGCGACGACGATGACGCCTGCGAGCGGCAAACCGCGCCCGATATCGGTATTCGACTTGTAAACTACGAAGAAGGCGATCGCGGTAACACCGAGCACCTTGAGCAGGACCAGCGCGAGGTTACGGGTCGCGATGCCACGCCGTGCGCGTCCGATCACGCCGCCGAGCGTCATGATCGCGTAGATCGCAGTCGCAATCCCGGCGATGATCCAGCCGGCGGTGTGCGAGAAGTAGTAGCCGGCAACATTGTTGATCGTGCTGTTCTGGATCGTGATCACGCTCTGCGGCAGCGCCTTGAAGAGGACGCCCTGCCAGGCGAGCAAGCCCGCGAGCGTCACGACGAACGAGGGCACTCCGATTAACGCGACGAACGAGCCCTGGAAGCCGCCGATCAGAGCTCCGGCGCCGATCGCGACGGCGATGCAGAGCAGGCCCTGCACGAGGTCGCTGCCGGGCAACGTGTGGCCACTGCCCGCAAGCTGCAGCTCCGCGGCGAAGACCGCGCAGACGCCGCTGACCGAGCCGATCGACAGGTCGATCTCCCCCAGTAGCAGCACGAAGACGACGCCGTACGCAATGATCGTGACGCCCGCCATCTGCACGATCAGGTTGTTGAAGTTCGCCGCGCTGACGTACGTCGACGACTTGACGTAGAAGAAAACGGTGATCGCGATGATCCCGAAGACGATGGGCGCACTGCCGAGCTCGCCGGACCGGATGTTGTCCCAGGCCCGCCGCGGCAGGCTCGTGATCGGGATCGGCTCGGGAGCGACTGCCGTTTCCGACTCGACGGTCATTCCGCTGTCGCCTCGCTGGGCCTGGCTCCGCCGAAGGTGATCGCCTCGACGATCTCCTCCTGGGTCGTGCGCGCACGCTCGTAGACGCCGACGTTGCGCCCAAGCCGCAGGACGGTGATCCGGTCTGCGACCTCGAAGACATCGACCAGGTTGTGGGAGATGAGGACCACGGCGAGGCCCTGCTCGCGAAGCCGCTTGATGAGGTCCAGCACCTGTCGCGTCTGCGCGACGCCGAGCGCTGCTGTCGGCTCGTCAAGGATTACGACCCTCGAGTTCCACATCACGGCACGTGCAACCGCGACCGACTGCCGCTGTCCTCCTGACAGCGATGCGACGCGCTGGCGGACGGACCGGATAGTCGTCACTGCCAGCGACCGCATCGTCTCGAGCGTCTTCTGCTCCATCACCGGCTCGTTCAGACGCTGGAGAAAGTCGTGGACCTCGCGCCCCAGGTACATGTTCTGGACGACGTCGAGGTTGTCGGCGAGCGCGAGATCCTGGTAGACGATCTCGATGCCGAGCTTGGCAGCGTCCTTCGGGCCGCTGATGTGCACCTCGCGGCCTTCGAAGAAGATCTTGCCACTGTCGATCGGGTGGATCCCGGCGATGCTCTTGATCAAGGTCGACTTGCCGGCGCCGTTGTCTCCGACGAGCGCCATCACCTCGCCGGCGCGAACTTCGAAGTCGACGTCCGTGAGCGCCTGGACGACCCCGAAGGACTTCGAGACCCCTTTGAGCTCCAGCGTTGGAGAAATGGAGGCGCCCCGTTGGGGCGCCTCCGCTTCAGTGACTGTCACTCGCCGTACTCTGTCACTTACAGAACTTCTTGTAAACGCCGACGCAGACCTGCGCCTTCTTCAGGAACCCGTCCTTGAAGAGCAGCTTGTAGTTCGCCTTCGTCACCCAGACTGGCTTCAGGAGAATCGACGGAACGTTGCGGACCTTGTTGTTGGTCGCGCCGTTCACGCCCGTCACCTTCTGGCCCTTCACCAGCTGGATCGACGCCTTCGCGGCCGCGGCAGCCTCTGCCTTCACCGCCTTGTATACGGTGCCGCTCTGCCAGCCGGCGAGGATGTACTGCACACCCGTCGGCGTCGCGTCCTGGCCCGTGAGCGGGATCGGCTTCAGCTTGTGGCTCTTCAGGACGGCGATGACGGCACCGGCGAGGTTGTCGTTCGCAGCGATCGCCGCGTTGATCTTGTTGCCGTTCTGCGCGAGCATCTGTTCGAAGATCGTCGCGGCCTTCTGCGCATCCCAGTCAGTGAACTGGTCGCCGCTCTTCGCCTTCTTGAAGACGCCCTTGGCGTAGAGGGGCTTGAGGATCGAGTCGTAGCCCTGCTTGAACAGGGTCGCGTTGTTGTCGGTGATGCCACCGTTCAACTCGGCGATGACCGGATGCTTCTTGTACAGCCCCTTCTTCTTGATCGCGTTGACGAGACCGGTGCCCATCGTCTTCCCGACGGTGACGTTGTTGAAGGACACGTAGTACGACGCCTTCCCGTTCAGCGTGAGCCGGTCGTAGTCGATCGTCTTGACGCCCTTGGACGCCGCGGCATTCTCGATCGCCGCACCCGTTGCCGAGTCGAGGGGATCGAGCAGGATGACCTTCGCGCCCTGCGTCATGCACTGGTCGGCCTGCGAGCGCTGGGTCTGCGCGCTGCCCTGCGCGTTGAGAACCTGTGCCGGCACATTCGCAGCCGCGAAAGCCTTTTCGAGGTACGGCTTGTCGAACAGCTGATAACGAGTCGACGTCGTTGTGTCTGGAAGCAGGGCACACACCTGGATGTTGGCCGCCTTCCGTGTCGAGTGTGCTGACGCCCCGGCCGCCACGAGTGCGCCGAGAGCCAGAACAACCACCAACGGGAGCGACCATCTGACCGCTTTCTTCAAAGCTGACTCCTCCTCCCTTGCATTGACCATGGCCCATCGCCTCTGGTGCGGGTTCGCACGAGAAGCATCCAGATTCTACTACTTCTCTAGTTCTTTAATGCAAGCGTGATTACGAGGGACCAAGCGGATAGCTGCCCACCGGATACTTCTGGAGGTACGAGCTCCCTTCGTACCTCGTAAAGGTCGTCAGGTACGGGTCGACGTTCCGCTGAGTGACAAAGACGAGGCCTGTGTTTGTATCCGCAGGTGAGACGAGGCCTCCGCTGTACTTGGCGAAGAAGAGCTGCAGGAGGGGCACGAATCCCTGCAGGTAGGGCTGCTGGTCGATCGTGAAGTCCATGTGCCCGTCGAGGATCGCCCGGAGCGTCTCCAGGAGCAGGTCGTATCCGCCCGCCTTCACGCCCTTCTTGTGCAGGCGGTGCTTGCGCATGACCTGCGCCACACCTTGAGTCGAGCCGCCGTCGACCGCGAACATCCCCCGCAGGCCTTTGTTCTCGAGATAGGTCCGCTCGATGCGCACACGCTCACGCCGGAGGTCCGGCCCAGTGGCGACGACGCGTACGCGGATCGGCTTGCCGGAATCTCGAATCGCGTCCCGCGCCCCGTCGATGCGCGGTTGGATGTTGAGCTGCCCGGGCGTGGCGATGAACAGGAAGACGTCTCCGCCCTGCACGAGGCGCACGAGGCGCGCTCCGAACTTCAGGCCAGACTCGTAGAGGTCCTGGCCGATGTAGGCGAGCCGCTGGTTTCCGCGCCCGCCGTCTGCGTTGTACGAGACGACGGGAATGCCCTCTGCGAGGGCCTCCGCGGTCGCCCTGTTGAAGGCGTCTGGCTCGATGAGTGACACAGCGATGCCGGCGGCGCGGTTCTTCATCGCGCGGCGCATGGCCCTGACCATTTGGCCGACGTCACTGCTTCGCGAGCCGGTCCACGAATAGGTCGCGCCGACCAGCGAGCACGCGTCCTGGATTCCGTACTTTGTCGGGACGAAAAACGGGTTGGTTGTCGCGTGGTTGACGAAGACGAAGCGCCAACGCGGATGTGGACGGATGAACGACCCGCCGGCCGCCGCCGCTTCCTCTGCAAACGCTCCGGACATGGCGCCACCCGCAGCGGCAGCGCCGAGCCACTTGAGTGCGGCAGCGCGATCGAGCCGAGGGTTTCCGTCGCTCACACCGGTCGCCGCTGCAGGAGCCAGACGCTGGCGATCACGAGCGCGACGGCCAGCGCCACGAATGCGCTCGCCTCGATCGCCTGGAAGGTCCAGAACCGGTCGCCCGGCTGGAACGTCAACGCGCGCCGCCAGCCGAGCGAGAGCAGGTAGTCGGGGGCGGGAATGCCCGCGTGCTGTGCATGGAGGATCGCCACTTCCTCCCTCCCCGTCGTGATGCGACGACCGACCGCGTCGACCAGCGTGTTGTTCAGCACCCAGTCGTGACCGTGGGCGCTCGGCGCCAGCCCCGCTGCCGTCTCGTGCTTCGGCGCTAGGTAGTGCGGCCGGATGAACTTCGCCACCAGCAGCCGCACTCCGACGAAGAAGCCCAGGGCCGCGCACATCGCCGGAACGCTATGACGGAGGAGGGCGCCGGCGAAGATCCCGACCGCGAGGGCGAAGAGCACGTAGGCCGGAACGACGAGGCCCTCGACGTCGAAGCCGCTCGGGCTTATCCGACCCTCGAGCGTGTCGAAGGGATGCCTCCACCACATGGCAACGGCACTCAGGGCGAATCCGCTGAGCACGGCGGCGGCGCCGAGCAGTGTTGTCTTCGAGAGCAGCCAACGACGGCGCGTCACGGCTTGCGTCCAGGCGAGCCTGAACGTGCCTTGCTCGTACTCCCTCGCCAGCAGCGGCGCGCCGACGAACACCCCGACGAGCGCCGGGAAGACGACGAGATAGCGAAGGATGCGGAGGCCGTCAGAGAACTGCGTCTCGAAGTGCCGCACGATGAGGTCGCAACCCGACCTCGTCGTCGGCGGAAGGCACGAGGACAGCGCCTCCCGGTGGTACGCGCTTCGAACAGGCAGTCCGCTGCTCACTGCCGCGAGCGCAAGCACACCCAGTAGACCGAGACCAAGCAGGAGCTGCAGGCGGTGCTGTCGCCAGGTCACCCATGCCATCGCAGCCTCTTTCGATCCTGGGCGCTCACGTTCGGAAGCGGTTGCGGTGCCATGTACGCGAGCAGCAGGTCTTCGAGCCCGATCTCGTCGACCGACCAGGATGGGTCGACGACGCGGCCGCTCAGCCTCGCGAGGAGCGTCATCTGACGACCGCTGTAGGTCTGCCGCACGATCTCCTCCACGCCGGCGATCCGGCCGAGTGGCCGGCGAGCGCCGCTCAGCAGCCGATGCGAGGTCATGAGCGACTCGACATCGCCCTGCAGGCGAACGCGGCCGTCCGTGAGCAGCACGATGTGGTCGGACACGCGTTCGATGTCCGCGATCACGTGCGATGCGATCACCACCGTTGCACCGGTGACGGCGACGCCGTCCATCAGAACTTGCAGGAACTCTCGCGCGGCGAGTGGATCGAGGCGCGCAAATGGCTCGTCCAGGAGCACGAGCGACGGCCTCTTGCCCAGCGCAAGGCAGAGAGCAAGCCGAGCCCGGTCGCCCGCCGCCAAGGACGAGACGCGCCGATCGAGCGCCAGCTCGTCGACGAGCTCGGCGACGGCTGATCCGTCCCAGCCCGGATTCGTTGCACGGGCGAACTCGAGCATCTCGCCGATCGTGAACGAGCGGTACAGCGGAGCGTCCTGAGCCACGTAGCCCACTCTGGCGAGGACTCCGGGCACCTCCACCGGATCCGCACCGAGCGTCCTGATCTCACCGCTCGAGGGAGCGAGCAGCGCGACGGCGAGCTCGAGCAGCGTCGACTTGCCGGCACCGTTGGGGCCCGCCAGTCCCACCACGGCGCCCGCCGGGATCGTCAACGTACA
>JBKOWS010000173.1:0-19413 GCA_046724565.1 Actinomycetota bacterium
GCTGCGGTTCGCGATCCGGGAAGCGTCGATCTCGGTCCGGTCCGGGCAGCGCTGGAGCGCTTCCCGTTCCAGGCGGCGGCGAAGGCTGTCCTCGCGGCGCGGGGCGTCCCGATCGGTCCTGATGTGCGGCGTCCGCTACGAACCCTGACCATCGAAGAGCGGGAAGAGCTCGAGACATGGCTCGAATCGTCGTCGCCGGCGGCGGCTCGGTAGGAGCCTGCATCGCCTACCACCTCGCGCTCCTAGGTGCGCGAGACGTCGTGCTTGCCGATCGTGGCGAGATCGCATCCGGCTCGACCGGCAAGGCCATGGGCGGTGTCCGCCAGCAGTTCTCGACCGCGCCCGAGGTCCGGCTGGCGCGGGAGTCGATCGCGTTCTTCGAGGAGCTCGGTTCGGCGTGGTTCCAGCAGGTCGGCTACCTCTTTCTCGCGACGACGCGGGAGGGCATGGCGGAGCTCGAGGCGCGGCGTCGGCTGCAGCAAGAGCTCGGCGTGCCGGTCGAGCAGGTCGATGCGCGGTTCGTCGGAAGACTGAACGCCGATGACGTGCTCGGCGCGGTCTTCTGCGCGACCGACGGGGTGGCCGATCCCCCTGCATTGACTCGCGAGGTCGTCCGCCGGTCTGTCGAGCTCGGCGTCGACGTTCGGGAGCACACCGACGCGAGAGAGCTCGAGCGCGACGTCCTCGTGATCGCGGCCGGCGCGTACTCGGGCGAGTTCGGGATGGAGCTGCCGATCCGGCCGCTCGCGCGTCAGCTCCTCGAAACGGAAGCGATCCCTGATTTGCCGGAGGACCTGCCGATGGTGATCGAAGCGGAGACCGGTTTTCACTTTCGCCGTCGTGACGACTGCCTCCGCATCGCGATGTACGACGCGGAGCCGCGCTGGGGGTTCGAGGAGACTGTCGACGAGTCGGTCTTCCAGGACCGGCTCGAACGCCTGGCGCACCGGTATCCCCCTGCCGCCGGCACAAGGATCGCCGGCGCCTGGGCCGGTCTGTACGACATGACGCCGGACGCTCATCCGATCATCGGCCCGGTTGGTGACGGGCTCTACGCGGCTTGTGGATTCTCCGGGCACGGCTTCATGCAGTCGCCGGCCGTCGGCCGCGCCGTCGCGGAAGAGCTTCTGCACGGAGAGTCGACCCTCGACCTCAGCCCGTACCGGCTCGACCGCTTCGAGCACGACGCCTCCTTTCCTGAAGGGCTCGTGCTCTAGGTCAGGACGTCGTACTCCTCAGCGACCTCGGGGTCCTTGCCGGTTAGCGTCCGCAGCGGCTCGAGGTCGGGCAGCTCGTGGCCGTAGGACACGAGGCCGAAGCGTTCTTGGGACTCGTTCGCAATCCAGAGATTCTGGGGCGGGAGCTCCGGCAGGTTCTCGCGGATTTCGTCGAGGGTCGTCTTCGAGTCCGCGAGATTCCAGACGAGGATTCGGACGACGCTCACTCCGGGTCACTCGGGGCGCGGAAGCTTCGCGATCAGTGCCTTGACGCGGCGCAGCACGTCGGCTTCCTTGTGCCCGAAGTCGTCCAGGTACGAATGCAGCGCCGCGTGCAGGAGTCGCAGGTCGTCGTCTGACAGTTCGATCGTTTGCATCGTTCCTCCTATCCCCACGAAGGGGGCTCGTAGCGCCCGTCCAACGGTGCGCCGACAGTGACGAGCTCGAGGCCATCGGCGCCGGAGACCGGGACCCGTGTTGCCGCTGCGTCGACGCGGACGAAGCGGCCCGGCCCCAGCTCGACCTCGTCGCCGTCGATGCGCATCGTCCCCGAGCCTTTGACGACGAAGTAGACCTCCTCGAGGCTCGTTCCGGCGTGATCGTGCTCCCGGCCGACCTGGTTCGGCGGGAACACGAAGTAGTTGACTCCGAACGCCCTGGCGTCGAGTGCGCGCCGTACCTTGCGCACCATTCCACCGGGTCCCTCAGCGTCGAGGTCGCCGACGTCCACGAGCTGGTAGCTGGGCACTAGTCCTCCTTCTCCCGCTGGTCCAGTCGCTGCAGGAAAGCCTGCCGCATCCTCTCCCCGTCGGCGAGAACCTGGCGGTAGCGCGGCCGCCGCGGCGGGAGCTTGACGATCTTGACGTCGCGCGGAGGCTCCCCGTACGAGTGGTGGTAGGCCTCAGACTCGCCGAGCGCTCGCAGACGCTGTTTCGGCTTTCGACTGAACAATCGCATCACATGCGGAAGACGCCGAACGTCGTGTCGGGGATCGGTGCGTTCAGGGCAGCGGAGATTCCGAGGGCGAGAACGCGTCGCGTGTCGAGCGGATCGATGATGCCGTCGTCCCACAGGCGTGCCGTCGAGTAGTACGGGCTGCCCTCGCGCTCGTACTTGGCGCGGATCTCGTCGGGGTCGGCATCGCCGACCATCGTCAGAACCATGGCCGCCTGGTCGCCGCCCATCACCGAGATCCGCGCGTTCGGCCACATCCAGAGCTGGCGCGGTTCGTACGCACGACCGCACATCGCGTAGTTTCCGGCGCCGAACGAGCCGCCGACGATGACCGTGAACTTCGGCACCCGCGCGTTCGCCACCGCCATTACGAGCTTGGCGCCGTCGCGGGCGATCCCGCCGGCCTCGTACTCCTGGCCGACCATGAACCCGGTGATGTTCTGCAGGAAGACGAGCGGGACACGGCGCTTCGTCGCGAGCTCGATGAAGTGAGCTCCCTTCTGCGACGACTCGGCGAACAGCACGCCGTTGTTGGCGAGGATGCCGACCGGATAGCCCTCGATCCGCGCGAAGCCCGTGACGAGAGTCTCGCCATAGAGCGCCTTGAACTCGTCGAAGCGGGATCCGTCGACGATGCGGGCGATCAGCTCGCGGGCGTCGGCCTGGTGGCGGTAGTCCTCCGGGATCAGCCCATACAACTCAGCGGGGTCGGCAGCCGGCGGCTCCGGCTCGGCCGGCTCCCACAGCGGTTCGGGCTTGCGGGCGTGGAGGTTGCGCACGATCTGGCGGGCGAGGGCGAGGGCATGGTCGTCGGAGGTGGCGTAGTAGTCCGCCACGCCCGATTGCCGGGTGTGGACGTCCGCTCCGCCAAGCTCCTCGGCGGTGACGTCCTGGCCGGTCGCTGCCTTCACGAGCGGTGGGCCGCCGATGAAGATCGTCCCCGTGCCGCGGACGATGATCGTCTCGTCCGACATCGCCGGGACGTACGCGCCTCCCGCCGTGCATGATCCCATCACCACCGCGATCTGCGCGATCCCTCTGGCGGACATCTGCGCCTGATTGAAGAAGATGCGGCCGAAGTGGTCGCGGTCGGGAAAGACCTCGTCCTGGAGCGGCAAGAACGCACCGCCGGAGTCGACGAGATAGAGGCAGGGCAGGCGGTTCTGGGCCGCGATCTCCTGTGCGCGGAGGTGCTTCTTGACGGTGAGCGGGAAGTAGGAGCCGCCTTTGACGGTTGCGTCGTTGGCGACGATCACGCACTCCCGGCCCTCGACGACACCGACGCCCGTGACGATCCCGGCGGCGGGCGCCTGTCCGTCGTAGAGCTCCCACGCCGCGAGCGCGTTCAGCTCCAGGAAGGCCCCGCCGGGGTCGACGAGGCGGTCGATTCGCTCCCGCGCGGTGAGCTTGCCCCGAGATCGGTGGCGCTCGGTGGCCTTCTCGCCACCGCCCATCGCGACCGCGGCCGTCCGCTCGCGAAGCTCGCGCACCAGACCCTGCATCAGCTCGGTTCGGCGGTCGAATGCGTCGTCGCGTTGCACGACTGATTCCAGGAGGGCCATCGGGGGAGCCTACAATCCGCGTTCGTGCCCGACGACAATCTCTTGCAGCGGTACGCCGAGCTGGCGGTTCGCGTCGGAGCGAACGTCGGCGAGGGGCAGGACGTCCTCGTCAACTGCCAGGTGGAGCATGCGCCGCTCGCCCGTGCTCTCGCGGCCGTGGCCTACGAGGCCGGCGCTCGCTACGTGGCCGTCCAGTACGGCGACACGCACCTTCGCCGTGAGCTGATTGTTCACGCGGACGACGGGACGCTCGAGTGGTCGCCGCCGTGGCAGCTGGAGGAGCTGGAGTACTTCGGGCGGGTGGGCGGGGCGGAGATCTCGATCGCGGGCGATCCCAATCCGGACTTGCTGGCCGACCTCGACGGCGTGCGGGTCGGCAAGACGCGCCCGAAGCAGCTTGCCCAACGGGCGCTCGAGATCGTCTTCCACGAACGGCGGCTGAACTGGACGATCGTGGCCCTGCCGAACGAGGGCTGGGCGCGGAAGATGTTCGGTGAGCCCGACGTGGACCGTCTCTGGGATTACGTCGTGAAGGCCGTCCGGTTGGACGAGGCCGATCCGGTCGAGGCGTGGCGGCGACACCTCGACCATCTCGTGGCGAGAGCGACGCAACTCAACGAGCGCCGGTTCGATGCGCTGCGGTTCACTGGACCGGGGACCGACCTGACCGTCGGGCTGACGCCTGCGTTCCGGTGGGGTGCAGGGCGATTCGAGACCGCGGACGGCCGTGAGTGTGTTCCGAACATGCCGACCGAGGAGGTGTTCGTCGCCCCTGATGCGAGGCGGACGGAAGGGACGGTCCGCTCGACGCGGCCGCTGGGCCTGGCCGGCGGCGTGATGGTGGAGGGCCTCGAGCTTCGCTTCGAAGGCGGTCGCGTCGTCGACGTCAAAGCGGACCGAGGCGAGGACGTCGTGAGGTCGCAGCTCGAGAGTGACGACGGTGCGAGCCGTCTCGGCGAGGTGGCGCTCGTCGACGGCTCATCGCGCGTCGGCCAGCTGGGCGTGACCTTCTTCGAGACGCTGTTCGACGAGAACGCGACCTGCCACATCGCCTACGGCGCCGGTCTTGCGTTCACGCGCGATCCGGACGAGTCGCTGCCCGAGGGCGCGGCGAACATCTCGAACGTGCACACCGACTTCATGATCGGCGGCCCCGAGGTTGAGGTGACGGGCATCGAGAACGGCGGCGCGGAGGTGGCGATCATCCGCGACGACGCGTGGGTGCTGACTTGACCGGGAGGTAGGGCGGCAACTCGTCCCCGATCCGACACAGAGCCGCGCGAAGGTCAGCAGTAGCATCGAGCGCAGTGGGTGGTGGGTGACAACCCCCACCCGGGTGGGGCTGTGTGGACGCGCGCACGCGCGTGTAACTCGAAAGCGACTCCGGCACCCAGTGGACCCGAAGGGAGTGCCGGGAGGTCCGGTGACTAGGCTCTGGGCATGATCCTCGCGCACCTCGACCTCGACGCGTTCTTCGCGGCGGTCGAGGAGCTCGAAGCTCCCGAGCTCCGGACGAAACCGCTCGTCGTCGGCGGAGATCCGCACGGACGCGGCGTCGTCGCGACCGCCAACTACGAGGCGCGCAAGTTCGGCATCCACTCGGCGATGAGCTGCGCCGAGGCGCTCCGCCGCTGCCCGCACACGGTCTTCATCCGCCCGCGGCACTCGCTCTACCGCGAGTACTCACAACACGTCTGGGAAACCGTCCAGGGAGTCGTGCCCACAGTCGAGCGGACCGGCCTCGACGAGGGCTACCTCGACGTGGGCGAGGTGGCAGACAACTTCCTCGACGCACGCAAGGTCGCCGAGGCGGTCAAGACGAGCGTCCACGCCGCCACGCGCCTGACTTGCTCGATCGGAGTGGCAAGCTCGAAAGTCGTCGCCAAGATCGCGAGTGACCACCGCAAGCCCGGCGGGCTCAGCGTTGTCCCCGCCGGCCAGGAGGCCGCCTTCCTTGCGCCGTTCGACGTGCGGCGCCTACCGGGCGTCGGGCCGAAGGCCGAGGAGCGCCTACTCACCGCGGGTGTGGCCACGATCGGCGCGCTGGCGGAACTCGGGGATAACGAGCTCCGCGCCGTCCTCCCGGGGAGCGTCGGCCGGATGCTCCAGGACCGGGCCCGGGGAATCGATCCACGCGGCTTGGAGCAGCAGGCGCAGCGGATCTCGCTCAGCATCGAGAACACCTTCGAGCGCGACCTCGCCGACCGCGACCGGTTGCACGCCGAGCTGCGGAGGATGGCCGAGCGTCTGTCGGTTGCGCTGCGCGACAGCGGCCGAACGGCGCGCACGGTCTCGGCGAAGCTTCGCTACACGGACTTCTCGATCCGCACGCGCTCGACCTCGTTACGCGTCGGGATCGACGACGCCGAGCAGATCGGAGAGCTCGCCTGTTCGCTGCTCGACCGCGCCCTCACCGACCGTCCAGGCGCGCTCCGCCTCGTGGGCGTCGGCGTCTCGGGTCTGGCTAGTCACCGGCAGCTGGCGCTCGTCTGATCCCGCGGATACCGGTCCAGGCCTCTGCGGCCATCAGCGGTGTCAGCGCCGTGAGGCCGACGACGATCGAGGCGACCACCCGCTCCTTCGTCGAGTCGAGGTAGTAGCTGTACTCGTAGTGGGAGATGACGTAGATCCAGCTGAGGCCGAGCCACGCGACGACGGTCCAGATGATCGCGAAGAGAGGGAGCGTTCGAGGGCCGGTCACCAGAGCGACGACGACGATCGCAGCCGCGATCGGAACCAGTAGTCCCCACTGACCGGGGTCGATCATCTGTCCGCCGAGAGTGCGAAACGCGATCGGACCGACTCCTGCTCGACCGTGGATGTGTCCGTAGTCGAAGCTGTTCAGAAAGCTGTAGTTGATGTCGTGCAGGTGGTGGATCCCGACGTAGATACGCCACGGCACGACTAGAGCGACGTCGACCGCGGCAGCCACCGCAAGCGCGCGCCAGCGCTGGCGTGCGACCACGAAGAGCCCGAGGAACACAGCCAGTACGACGAGTGCTCCCTCGTTCTTCGTCAGCAGCGCGCCGCCGAAGCACAGGGTCGCAATCGCCAGTGACCAGCGTTCGTTCGTGCCGACCCATCTCCCGGTCGCCGCCACGCCGACCCCGAACACGAGCGCCAAAGGGAGATCGGCATAGGCCGTCAGGAGCTGGTCGAAGGCCGCAGGCGCGAGCGCGAGAGCGAGCACGGACGCCCACAGAACGAGCGGCGGCGCGACATCGTGGAGCAAGGCGACGAGTGCGAGCACGGCCGCGACAAGGAACAGCAGGAACTGGACGTGCAACAAGCGCGTGTCGAATGCGCCCATCGCGCGGAAGTCGATCGCCTCGAGCGACGGCAGGAGTAGGGGGTAGTCGAGATTCGCGAAGCGGTACGAAGTCCCGGCGAAAACAACCGGGTCCGCCCATCCGAACGCGTACAGGGCGTGGCCCTTGAGCGCCCAGATGGCCCAGGCGTCGTAGCGGTTGAGCGGGGCAACGCGGAAGGCGCGCGCGTACTCGACGATCAGCGCGATGAAAGCAGCGGCTCCGGCTACGTCAACCCAGCCGGGCCGTCGAAGCCCCCTCCGAGTCGTGCCGTGGAGTCGCCAGAACAATGTCGCCACCGCAGCAGCAGCCAGCACGCTCAGCCCGATCCATCCGACGCTGACGTGCACGAGCGACAGATGCGCCGAAACGATCCCCACGATCACGAGGCCGCAGAGGTAGGCGAGCCCGCACCGCGAAAGAAGCTCTCGCCAGGACCGAGCGGCGCCCAGGAGCGGGAGTGCGCCGAGGCCGACGACGAGGATCAGCAGATTCGCGCCGAGGAGCCCTGCCGCCCTCACCGGAACCGGTAGTGAAAGACCCGCTGGGCCCGCGGGACCTGGATCGCCGGTAAGAAGTAGAACGCCGAGTAGGCCCGCACGACGTCCCCACGCGTGATGGACGGGCCGCGTTGGCCGGGCGGGACGTCGACCGCGTAACGCTCACGCAGCCTGAGGGTCGCGCGAAACGCGTCGAACCGCCCGGGCCTCAGCAGCAGGCGGTCGCCCGCGGCATGTTCGCGCTCGAGCCCGGTCAGCTTCGAGTCGCGGGCGATTCCGTCCTCGACGCGCGGAAGAAGCTCGCTCGCGCCGATCACCGCCGACACCGCGAACGCACCTGCGACTGCGGCCGTCGCGACGACGCTTAGCCGAACAGACGCACGCCGAAAAGGACGCGGATCGCCTTGAAGCCGTCCCTCCACGTGATCTTCTTCCCCTCTGCGTAGGTCCGGCCGTAGTACGCGATCGGGAGCTCGTAGACGCGGAGCTTGCGCCTGCAGATCTTCGCCGTGATCTCCGGCTCGATCCCGAAGTCGTCCTGACGGAGATCGAGCGACCTGAGGACCTCCATCCGGAACGCCTTGTAGCCGGTCTCCATGTCGGAGAGCGTCGTGTTGTAGAGGAGGTTCGTCAGGAGCGACAGGAAGCGGTTGCCTACGAGATGCCAGAACAGGTATGCGCGTTGCGGGCGTCCGCCGGAGAGCCGCGATCCGAACACGACGTCTGCGTGGCCGCGCTGGATCGGTTCGATGAGGGCGGGAACGTCCGCCGGGTCGTACTCGAGATCCGCGTCCTGGATGACGGCGATGTCTCCCTCAGCGTGCGCGATGGCCGTGCGCACCGCCGAGCCCTTGCCGCCGTTCGTCTTCCGTACGAGCACGACGTCGTCGCGACCGTCCCGCCAGCGTTCGACCAGGTCCCCGGTCCCATCGGTCGATCCGTCGTCGACGACGACGATCTGCTTGTCGAACTCGAGCTCCGAGACGCGGTCCAGGAGCTCGACGATCGTCGACGCTTCGTTGTAGGCCGGGACGAGGAACGACACGCGCACGGCGCCGCAGCCTACCGTGACCTGCGGTCAGCCTTTGGGCGCGCCTCGAACCGTTGAGCAGTCGATGTCTCCTCGGCGCACCTCGGCAATCAC
Source organism: Actinomycetota bacterium (assembly GCA_046724565.1). GTDB lineage: Bacteria > Actinomycetota > Thermoleophilia > Gaiellales > Gaiellaceae > 3-1-20CM-4-69-9. Next base: position 8,686 of record JBKOWS010000173.1, read on the forward strand.
CGACTTGAACGCGTCGTAGGAAGGCTTGCGCGTTCCGTCACGCCAGAGAAGCCCCGCTTGCCAGCCTCCGAGCCGATCCTCGTCCAGCAATCCGAAGTTGAGGAATCCGGTCACCGCAGGCTGGCAGTAGGCGAGCAGGACCGCAGCTCGGAGCTGCGTCGCCTGGTCGACGACTCCCACGCTGTCCTCGGACTCCGGGGCGACGGCGGGAAGCGGATGCGGATCGTTCTCACGGCCTCGGTAGAACCGTCGCTTGTCCGGGGGCGCGACCGTTTGGAATCCATCCTCCACGTACCAGATGCCGACACCGTTCTCACCGGGAAGCGGCTGGCCCGTTCCCTCGAACGTGGTCTGCAGCACGTTCATCAGCGTCTCGTAGTCGCCCTCGGCGAGCACGTCCGAATCTGCATGAAGCGTCGAGGGCGGTTCGGCCGAGTTCTCGGGATAGGGGTTGTGGCCGAACGTGTCGAAGAGCGGACGCTTGCGGCCGCTCAGCCGGTAGCTCACGCCGAGACCGAAGATGAATCCGGCGGGATCGTGCCGGGAGGCCGTGGAGCTGATGACGTTGGTCGGCCCCGGGCGAGCATGCAGCACGTCGTAGCAGCGTGCTAGGAGCGCGGCATACGTGTTCGGGCCGTTCTCCTGTGGCCAGTACGTCGGCGAGTTCGCCTCGTTCCAGATCTCCACATCGTCGATTATCGGCAGCCGTCGAACGGCGCCGCGGAGGAACGCGCAGTACTGGTTGCGGCGAACGCGCGTCGTCGGTGCGTAGGGCGCGAAGTTGTAGACGGCAAGGACGATCCGGTCGTTGAGCTGCAGCATCCGGGCAATCCTGTGCAGATAGACCTGCTGCAGCTTCGTCGGCCTGACCTGCCCCGGCCGCCAGGGGATCGTGACTCGGACCGCCATCAAGCGGAGGTCGTGATGGACGCCGACGATTCCCTCCTGCCTTGTCATCCACTTCGCCGTGTCGTCCGTGACGCCGACGATCAGCTTCAGGTGGGTCGACTCGGCCGGAGCAGGGCGCGCGGCGGCCACTCCGAGGACGAGCGCAAGCGCGAGCAGAGGGGACAGGAATCGAGGCACGTCGACGCACTCAACAGGACGTCCGGGAAGATTTCATCCTCCTTCGTGCGATCATCGCCGCGTGGACGAGATCCGCGCGATCGGGGACGGCGAGCTCGATCGGTGGGTCGAGGTCATGCGCGAGGTCGACGAGGACACGGGCACGATCGAGGACTATGTGGACTGGCGGCGCCAGGCGCAGGAGACCATCTGGCTAGTTGCCTCCCACGGAGGACGTGACGTCGGAGCAGGAATCGGAGTCGGCGGCTGGCACGAGCCGCCCGGCGTTGCGCGCGGAAACGTGCGTGTTGTCACCAGCGAACGAGGAAGAGGTGTGGGCACTGCCCTGCTCGAACGTCTCGGCCGCTGGGCAGGCGCGCTCGGCTACGGCGAGCTGATCGGGGAGGTGCGAGAGCTCGACGCCGAGACCATCGCGTGGACGGAGCGGCGCGGTTACGTCGAGGTCGGTCGGAACTCGCGACTGGTGCTCGACCTCACAGCGGTCGAGCCGCCCCAGGTCGATCCGCCTGCCGGTATCGCCGTCACGACGTGGGCCGAACGTCCGGATCTGATCGAGGACGTGTACACGGTGGCGCGCGAAGCGTACCCGGACGTTCCGGGCGAGGAAGCCGAGGTCATGCCCTCCTTCGAGCAGTGGCTCTCGATGGACATGCAGGGCGCCGGGGATCGGCCCGAAGCAACCTTCGTCGCTCTCGCCGGAGACGAGGTCACCGGCTACGCGAAGCTCTCGCTCTCCAACGCGCGTCCCGGCGTGGCGATCCACGACATGACCGGCGTACGGCGGTCGTGGCGCGGCCGAGGCATCGCGGGCGCACTCAAGCGAGCCGAGATCGCGTGGGCGAAACGCAACGGCTTCACGCGCCTCGAGACCGCGAACGAGGAACGCAACGAGCCGATCAGGCGACTGAACCAACGACACGGCTACGTCCCAGAGCCGGGACACGTGGTCGTCCGTGGCCCGATCGCTTGGTGAAGCAGGGGCGGAGGGACTCGAACCCCCGGCCTACGGTTTTGGAGACCGCCGCTCTACCAACTGAGCTACGCCCCTAGGGTCGAGCAGGATTGTAGCCGTGCCTTTTTTCGGATCTTCCTGCGGATGAAGCAACGCCCCGCCCTCGGCACCTTGTTCGCCCTGCTCGCCATCGCGTTTGCGGGTGGCGCCTTCGCTGCGGGCTATGGGGCCGGGGGACAGGTCGGCCGGTGGGTGGTGGCACTCGCCGCGGCCGTGCTCGCCGTCTGGCTGGCGACGATGGCCTTCAGGACTCTGAGGTAGGGCCGAATCACCGCGTATCCTCTGCGCGTGGCCGAGGCCGCAGACACCCAGCACCTCTGGCGCCAGTACAGGACCAACAAGGGCGACAAGGCGCTACGCGACCGGCTCATCCTGACCTACGCGCCGCTCGTGAAGTACGTGGCGGGGCGTCTCGGGTCCGGACTGCCGGCGCACGTGGACGAAGGGGACCTCGTCTCCTACGGTCTCCTCGGCCTGATCGGCGCGATCGAGCGCTACGACCCGGACCGAGACGTCAAGTTCGAGACGTACGCGATCGCCCGGATCAAGGGCTCGATCATCGACGAGCTGCGCGCCATGGACTGGGTCCCGCGGTCGGTTCGCGCGCGGGCCAGAGACATCGAGCGCGCGATTGCCGAGCTCGAGCGCAAGCTCCGCCGTGCCCCGAGCGACGAGGAGATCGCGGAGAAGCTCGGGATCTCGACGGACGAGCTGGAGGAGTCGCTAACCGACATCTCCCGCTCGTCGATCGCCGCCCTCGACGAGCTGTGGACGGTCAACACCGGCGGCGGCGACCAGGTCGCCCTGATCGACACGATCGAGGACACGGAGGCGCCCGATCCGCAGGGCTCGCTCTCGCAGACCGAGATGAGGGAGGCAATCGGTGAGGCGATCGCCCGCCTGCCGGAACGCGAGAAGCTCGTCGTCACGCTCTACTACTACGAGGAGCTCACACTCCGCGAGATCGGCGAGGTGCTGGGAGTGACCGAGTCGCGCGTCTCGCAGCTGCACACGAAGGCGATCCTGCGCCTGAAGGCGAGACTCTCCGGCTCGGCAACCAGGGCTTCCCTCGAGACCTAGCCGGCCGCCGGCCGGGGCGTACCACCGCGATAGCATGCGCGGCGCAAACCGCGTCGCACGGAGGAGTCAGCGCATGCCAGTCGAGCCCGGGAAGATCCGCAACGTCGCCGTCGTCGGACACCGCGGCACGGGAAAGACGTCACTCGTCGAAGCCCTGCTGTTTCAGGCCGGCGCGACCAACCGGCTGGGAACGGTCGAGTCGGGGTCGACGGTCAGCGACTGGGACGACGACGAACAGCGCCGGCAGATGTCGCTCTCGGCGTCGATCAGCAACCTCGAGTGGCAAGGACGAAAGATCAATCTCATCGACACGCCCGGTGATGCCGGCTTTCAGGGCGACGCGATCGCGGCCCTGCGCGTCGTCGAAGGCGCGCTCTTCGCAGTGAGCGCCGTCATGGGCGTCGAGGTGCAGACCTCCCGCCACTGGCAGCGCGCGGACGAGTCCGGTCTCTCCCGTGTGGTCGTCGTCAACATGCTCGACCGGGAGCGCGCCGACTTTTTCCGCGCCCTCGACGCTCTTCGCTCGCAGCTGTCGGATAAGTGCGTGGCCGTGCACATCCCGATCGGCTCGGAGCACGAGCTGAAGGGGATCGTCGACCTGCTGCACATGCAGGCGTACTCGGACCCGGAGGGTCAGAAGGAGGGCGGACCGGTCGAGATTCCCGCCGAGGTCCAGGCCGAGGTGGACGAGTACCGGGAGAAGCTCCTCGATGCGGTCGTCGAAACCGACGAGGCTCTGATGGAGCGCTACCTCGATGGACAGGAGCTCTCGCCGGAGGAGGTCGCGCAAGCGCTGAAGGAAGCGGTCACGCGCGGCGAGGTCTTCCCGGTGGCGTGCGCCGTCGCCTCGAAGAACCTCGGCACGACGGCGTTGCTCGACCTACTGGTCGAAGGTGTTCCGTCACCGGCCAAGAAGGGCGCGCCGATCAGTGTGGACGGCGACGGCACGGCCGCGTTCGTCTTCAAGACGATTGCCGATCCCTTCGCCGGCCGCATCAATGTCTTCCGCGTGCTGAACGGGACGCTGAAGGGCGACTCGAGCATCGTCAACGCGCGCGCACATTCGAAAGAGCGAATCGGCCAGCTGATGCAGCTGCAGGGGAAGGAGCACGTGCAGGTTGCGGAGCTCGGCGAAGGCGACATCGGCGCAGTCGCCAAGCTCAAGGAGACGCAGACCGGAGACGTCCTCCTCGACACCGAGCGGCAGATCGAGGTGCCTGAGATCGGCTTCCCAGACCCGGTGATGAGCTTCGCCGTGACGCCGAAGTCGAAGGGAGACGAAGAGAAGATGGCCGCGGGGTTGCGGCGGCTGAGCGAGGAGGACCCGACGATTCAGCTGCGGCGCGACCCGCAAACGGGTGAACAGCTGCTGACCGGGCTGTCGCAGATCCACGTCGAGGTGGCGGTCGACCGCCTCAAGAGCCGGTTCAACGTCGAGGTCGAGCTGCACCAGCCGCGGGTCCCCTACCTGGAGACGATTCGCAAGGAGGCGCGCGCACAGGGGCGCTACAAGAAGCAGACCGGAGGGCGCGGACAGTTCGGCGATTGCGTCATCGTCCTCGAGCCGCTCGACGGGCACCAGGGCTACGAGTTCGTCGACAAGATCGTCGGCGGCGTCATCCCGCAGGGCTTTCGTCCAGCGGTGGACAAGGGCATCCAGGAGGCGATGACGCACGGGGAGCTTGCCGGCGCCCCGGTGCAGGGCGTGCGGGTGGTGCTCGTCGACGGCTCGTACCACACCGTCGACTCGTCTGAGATGGCGTTCAAGATCGCCGGCTCGATGGCCTTCAAGTCCGCGTACGAGAAGGCGGATCCCGTCCTCCTCGAACCGATCATGGAGCTCGAAGTGACCACCCCAGACGAGGCGGTCGGCGCCGTCAACGGCGACCTGAATTCCCGGCGCGGACGTTTACAGGGAATGGAGCCGCGCGGCGGGATGACGACGATCAAGGCCGAGGTCCCGATGGCCGAGATCCTCACGTACCCGCAGGCGCTGACGTCGATGACCGGTGGTCGCGGCGACTACCACATGCACTTCCTTCGCTATGAGGAAGTGCCGTCGCACATCGCGCAGAAGGTCATCGACGAGGCGAAGAAGGAGAAGGAAGAGGCAAAGGTTTAACCTCAGGGGTCTGACCCCTCGGGGTCAGACCCCTTCAGTTCGGTTAAACGCTCTGCGTCTCCGGCTGGCCCGGCGTTTCGCCGGCCCTGAGCCGTTCGATCAGATCTGAAACGTCTGCGAGCTCCTGCTCGAGGTCGCGCTGGTAGTTCTCCAGTCGTTCGAGCACGTTGTCGCGGTCGTACCAGCGGCGGCCGAGGCCGCGATAGTGTCGTCTGCGTCCGTGATGCATGGTCACCTCCCCTCGTAGCGCTCGAGAAAGACGTCGACGCGGTTGCGCGAGCGGCGCAGGGCGGCCGCCCATTCGTCCAGCAGGCGCTCGCCCGCCGCGGTCAGCTCGTAGGTGCGCTTCGCGGGGCCTGGCTCGCCCGATTCCCACCGCGAGGTGACGAGACCGTCCTCCTCGAGGGCGCGCAAGACGCGGTACAGATTCCCCATGTCGACGCGGGACTCGCCGGTCAGGGCGGGCAGCGCCTCGAGCAGCTCGTACCCGTGAGTGGGGCGCTCGCGGAGGAGCAAGAGCAGGGCCGGCTCGCTGAATCGCTCGACGCGTGCGCGCACGCCCCAGTGGCCGGGGCGCACCATCCGCCGGCAGCGCGCTCCCCGACCGCCCCGGGGCCTCATGCGTCACCTACATGTAAAACACACATGTCGGGAGACCTTAGCAACTGTTGCAGGGCCTGAAACGTGGGCTAGGGTCCACCTCGTGCGCCAACTGGCACGTCAATCGGTCAAACGGATCTGTGCGGTCTGCGAGCGAACGCTGCTGACCGGCGAGCGCGCGGTCCGCTTCTCGCCCGACGGCGAGGATTTCGTCGACGTGTGTCCGCTCTGCACCGAGATCGCGATCGAGTACGGCTGGATCAAGGAAGGCAGCCCGACCTCGCCGACCGTCCCCAATCAGCGGCGGCGGCGACGCCGTGGCCTCGCGTCGCTTTTCGACCCGAAACGCCAGCCACCGGACGAGCCGGTGGTGGCGGAGCCCATCCTGCGCCGGCTTTCCGTGCCCGAGCAGCAGATGGTCGAGGCTGCCGACATCTTCAACTCGAGCGACTACCGGCGCACGGTCGGCGGCATTGCGAAGAGCCTCGGCGAGCCGCGCGCGAGCATCGTGCCCCTGTCGGGGGTGAGCGGCGAGCTCATCGTCACCGTCGCGTGGGACATCTCCTGGTACCAGTACCGCGTCACGCCGGAGTCGGCCCAACCGGTCCGGCTTGCGGAGCGAGGGCATGAGCTGACCGACCTCGATGCGGGCTACCAGCGCTGGAACGCGCACATCGAGCCCGACGGACGGCTCGTGCCGGAGATCTCGCCGCTCTAGTGGCGCGATACGCGGTCCGTCGCCTCGAGGACATTCCCCGCATCCCCGCCGAGGACGAGGGCGATCCCGACTGGTACCCGTTGCAGCACTACTTCCGGATGACCGCCTTCGGCGCGAACGTCTACGTCGCGGACGAGGCGGGTGGCGACCTGCTGGGCGAGCATGACGAGACGAAGAGCGGACAGGAGGAGCTCTACCTCGTCGTCGCCGGCGAGGCCGAGTTCACGCTCGACGGGGAGACCGTCGACGCGCCGGCGCTGACCGTCGTCGCGGTACCCGACCCCGCCGTGGTCCGCGGCGCGAAGGCCAAGACGGCCGGGACGACGGTGGTCGCGCTCGGCGGCGAGGCACGCGAGGAGTTCCGCTCGTCCTGGCAGGCCAGGTGGTTCGCGGGCGCTCCGCAGATCTAGTGCCCCTTCTCGACGGCATTACTGGAAGGAGCACTAGCGTCGACAGCCGACCCTCCTACAATCAGACCGTGATCTACTGCGTGATCCCGCCGGAGCTCGCGGACGAGCTGTACGACAAGATGGTCGAGTACTACAAGGACAACCCGAACGTCACCGTGATCATCGACCGGCGCAAGGGGCCCGACCGGCGCGGGTCGAAGAAGGCGGGGAACGGCGCCCACGAGCAACGAAAGACCCGTGACCGACGCCGGCCCCGAATCCCAGGCACCTTCCCCGAGACGGACGCCCCAGCTGAGTAAACTCGCCCCGTGGCACTGACGGGGACGAAGACCTTCCAGAACTACATCGGCGGCGAGTGGTGCGACGCGGCCTCGGGTGAGACCTTCGAGAGCGTCAATCCTGCTACCGGTGACACGATCGGCACCTTCCCGCGCTCGTCCGTGGAGGACGTCGACCGCGCGGTCGAGGCGGCCAGGGCGGCCTACGACGAGTGGCGGCTCGTCCCGGCGCCGAAGCGCGGCGAGATCCTCTACCGCTTCGCCAACCTCCTGATGGACGAAAAGGAAGAGCTCACCGAGCTGATGGCGCGGGAGATGGGGAAGGTCAAGGCGGAGGCCGGGGGCGACGTGCAGGAAGCGATCGACATGAGCCTCTACATGGCCGGCGAGGGACGCCGCCTGATTGGGCAGACGACGCCGTCCGAGCTCCGCGACAAGTTCAACATGAGCGTGCGCATGCCGATCGGTGTGATCGGCGTGATCACGCCGTGGAACTTCCCGATTGCCATCCCGTCGTGGAAGATCACGCCCGCGCTGGTCTCGGGCAACACGATCGTGTTCAAGCCGGCGACGGACACACCGTTGCTGGGCGAGCGGTTCGTCGAGCTGCTGGACGCAGCGGGCCTGCCGAAGGGCGTGATCAACATCGTGCACGGCGGAGGCCGTGACGTCGGCGACCGGCTTGTTCGCCATCCGGACGTCCCGGTCATCACGCTGACGGGGTCGCGCGAGACAGGCGTCGAGGTGATGCGAAATGCGGCCGAGAACCTGAAGCACGTCCATCTCGAGCTCGGCGGCAAGAACGCGATCATCGTCCTCGACGACGCCGACCTCGACCTCGCTGCGGACGGGATCGTCTGGTCGGCGTTCGGGACGTCCGGACAGCGCTGCACGGCGGCCTCGCGCGTGATCGTGCAGGAGGGGGTGTACGACGAGTTGCAATCTCGGCTCGTGCCTGCGGCCGAGCGACTGATGCTGGGCCCCGGTTGGGAAGACGAGACCGACGTCGGTCCCGTCATCAACCGAAGCTCCCTCGAGAAGATCCACTCGTACACGCAGATCGGGAAGGACGAGGGCGCGAAGCTCCTGACCGGAGGCGAGATCGCGACGGGCAACGGCCTCGACAAGGGCAACTTCTACCGCCCGACCATCTTCGGCGACGTCGACCCTCAGATGCGAATCGCGCAGGAGGAGATCTTCGGTCCCACGACCGCACTGATCCCGGTGCACGACTTCGACGAGGCGATCCGCGTCTCGAACGGGATCACGTACGGCTTGTCCTCCTCGATCTTCACCCGCGACGTCAACAAGGCGTTTCGCGCGATGCGCGACCTGCAGGCGGGAATCACGTACATCAACGCCGGCACGATCGGGGCCGAGGTGCATCTCCCGTTCGGCGGTACGAAGGACACGGGCAACGGTCACCGCGAGGCCGGCCAGGCCGCGCTCGACGTGTTCACCGAGTGGAAGTCGATCTACGTCGACTACAGCGGCAAGCTGCAGCGGGCGCAGATCGACACCGAGAGCTGATTCTCAGAACCGCCGTCGCGATCGTCCTCGACGACGCGCGCGCGCAGCTCGAGCCCATTCGAGCGAAGCTGGATCCACTTGCCGTCGCGGCAGGGATCCCGCTTCACGTGACGCTGCTCTTCCCGTTCGTGCCGCAGGCCGCCCTTGATCGCGCCGTCCTCGGATCGCTCGACGAGTTCTTCGCAATGCGAACACGGTTCAGGCTGACCCTCACGGAGGTCAGGGAGTTTCCCGCCGTGGTCTACGCGGCTCCGGAGCCGGTCGGCGAGCTGAAGCGGTGGGTTGCGGAACTGTGGGAGCGCTTTCCCGGGTATCCGCCGTACGAAGGCGAGTTCGATGAAGTCATTCCCCACGCGACGCTCGGGACGTGGGAGGAGCCGGACCGGCGGGAAGAAGTGGTCGCGCTGGCCCGGCAGCTCACGCGAGAGATGTTCCCCCTGGCCTGCACGATCCAGGACGTCGCGCTCCTCGAAGAGCAGGCGCCGGACAAGTGGCGCGAGCGCCGCCGCTTTCCGCTCGGCGTCTCGTAGGCTAGGAAGCGTGGAGAGCGAAAGACGTAAGCTCGTCGTCTTCGTGCCGCGCGAGGCGCTTGACACGGTGCGCGACGCAGTGTTCCAAGCGGGCGCGGGCAGGATCGGCAACTACGAACGCTGCTCGTGGTACACGGATGGGACCGGGACGTTTCTCGGCGGTGAAGGCTCGAATCCGGCGCTGGGCGAGGCGGGCCGCGAGGAGCGAGTAGCCGAGTATCGCCTGGAGACGGTCTTCCCCGCTGACCGTCAGGAGGAAGTGGTGGCGGCGCTGCGCGAGGCTCATCCATACGAAGAGCCGGCGTTCGACGTGTATCCGCTCGTGTGAAGGCGAGGCTGTCAACCGACGGCGGCGCACGCGGCAACCCCGGTCCTGCGGCGTATGGCTACGTGCTCGAGATGGAAGACGGCCATGTGCTCGCCGCGCACGGCGAGGCGATCGGCCACGCCACGAACAACGTCGCCGAGTACCGCGGCCTCGTCGCCGGCTTGGAGAAAGCCGCCGAGTTGGGGGTGCGGGAGCTGGAGGTCGTTTCGGACTCCGAGCTGCTCGTGAAGCAGATGCGGGGCGAGTACCGCGTCAAGAACCAGGCCCTCCGCGAGCTGTGGGAACAGGCCGAAGAGCTCGAGCGGCGGTTCGCAAGAGTGAGGTACACCGCCGTCAGGCGGGCCCACAACGAGCTCGCCGACCGCCTGGTCAACGAGGCTCTGGACGCCGAAACCTGAGGCTATACTGGCCGTCTCCGCGGATGTAGCTCAGTTGGCTAGAGCGTCTGCTTGCCATGCAGAAGGTCGTGGGTTCGAGTCCCATCATCCGCTCTCCGAAACCCGCTGCACTCGGCGGGTTTTCTCGTTCAAGCGGCCAGCGACGAAGGCTGTTGCGGTGCTGTTAGTCAGGTTCTAGTCAGGAAGTTCAAGCGGCGACGTTGATCAGATCAACCGGTCGGCGCTGCTGCTCGAGGCGGGCGAGCCTGACCGCCTCCTCATCGGCGAGCAGCTCGTCGGGAACTTCTGGCCGTTCGGCTCGCGCGCGCTTCGCACTCGTCGGGTCGTAGAACGTTCTGCCGGTCTGCATACGTTCCCGCACGTCGGCCGGCCGTCCCCTCTCGGGCACCAACCCGAACGGCCGGCCATCGACGACGAGGAAGACGTCGCCGACCTCGAGCCAGAGCGAGCGTGTCGTGCGGGCGCTCGCGGCCGAGCTCGAACGCCACGAGACAAGGGGCGCGGCCTAAGTGCCTGTCGCCGTCGTCGACTTCGAGTGTGAGTACGACGGCGAACTGATCTGTTTCAAGGCTGGCCGTGACATCGTCGCCGACCGGCACGAGATTCTCCGAAGGTTCCCCCACCATTTCCGTTCAG
>JBKOWS010000010.1:0-10364 GCA_046724565.1 Actinomycetota bacterium
GGATCTACGGGCTGGACGAGCCGCGCATCGCGGTCGGCTCTGTCGCCAACCTCGTCCTGCTCGACCTGAAGGCGAGCTACCGGATCACGGAGGACCTCTTCAAGTCGCGCTCCGTCAACTCGTGGCTGCTCGGCCAGACCGTGCACGGCAAGGTGAGAGCGACCATCGCCGCAGGCCGGCTGGCCCACTCGGGATGAGAGGCTTCCTCGCCCTCGAGGACGGGAGCGTCTTCCGCGGGGAGTCCGTGGCCGCCGACGGGTTCGCCGTCGGCGAGGCGGTCTTCACCACCGCCATGACGGGCTACCAGGAAGTCGTCACCGACCCGAGCTTCGCGGAGCAGCTCGTGTGCTTCACGGCGCCGATGGTCGGCAACTACGGGGTCGCAGAGGGCCGCTCCGAATCCAGTCGCCCACATGCCCAAGCCGTGCTCATGCGTGAGGCGCGCGGCCCGGGGTGGACGGATTGGCTTCACGAGCGGGGTGTGGTCGCGCTCAGCAGCATCGACACACGGTCGCTCGTCCTCAAGCTGCGTGAAGCCGGATCGCTGCGCGGTGTCGTAGTGGCCGGCGAGGGCTCGGTCGAGCAGGCCGTCGAGGTCGCTCGTACGCACATTCCGATGGGCGGCCGCTCGCTCGCCCCCGGCGTCTCGACCGCACGGCCGTACGTCTATTCCGACGCCGGACGGACGCGGGTCGCGGTCGTGGACTACGGTTGCAAGCGTTCGATCCTTCGCCGGCTCGCGGGCGCCGGCGCCGCGGTCATGGTCTTCCCGCACGACGTGACCGCCGACGAGTTGAGTCGCTTCGACGGCGTCCTGCTGTCGAACGGGCCCGGCGATCCCGAGCCCCTCGTCGACGAGATCGCCGTGGTGCAGGAGCTCCTCGGCACGGTGCCGATCCTCGGGATCTGCCTCGGACACCAGCTCCTCGCACTTGCGGCTAGCCACACGACCTACAAGCTTCCGTTCGGTCACCGTGGCGCGAATCATCCGGTCGTCGACAGGGCGAGCGGACGCGTGCTCGTCACGAGCCAGAACCACGGCTTCGCCGTCTCGCCCTCTGACGCGCGCGAGGCGACGCACGTGTCGTTGTACGACGGGACCGTCGAGGGGCTCGACTTCCCGCTCGAGCACGCGCGCTCGGTGCAGTTCCATCCGGAGGCCGGACCCGGTCCGCACGATGCCTGGCCGATCATCGAAGCGTGGGTCGAGGAGGTGGCGTATGCCGAGGCGGCCTGACCTCGAGTCGATCTGCCTGATCGGCTCCGGGCCGATTGTGATCGGACAGGCGTGCGAGTTCGACTACGCCGGCTGCCAGGCGCTGAAGGTCTTGCGCGACGACGGCTTCCGCACGATCGTCGTCAACTCGAATCCGGCGACGATCATGACCGACCCCGGATTCGCCGACCGCACGTACCTCGAACCGCTCGACCTGGACGGCGTGAGCGAGGTGCTCGCGCGCGAGCGGCCCTCCGCGCTGCTGCCAACGATGGGCGGCCAGACCGCGCTCAACCTCGCGCGCGAGCTTGCGGAGGCAGGCGTGCTCGAACAGCTCGGCGTCGAGTTGATCGGAGCTCCCCTCGAGGTGATCCGCCGGGCCGAGGATCGCGAGCTCTTCCGTGTGGCGGTCCGCGAGTGCGGCCTTCAGGTGCCGGGCTCGCGCATCGTCACGTCTCTGGACGAGCTCGGCGGGGTGTCCCTGCCGGCGGTGATCCGGCCGGCGTTCACGCTCGGCGGCCACGGGGGCGGTTTCGTGGAAACAGTGGACGCCCTCCACCGTCAGGTCGAGCTGGGGCTCGCTGAAAGCCCGATCGGTCAGGTGCTCGTCGAGGAGTCCGTCCGCGGTTGGGACGAGTTCGAGCTCGAGGTCGTCCGCGACCGGAAGGACAACGTCGTCATCGTGTGCTCGATCGAGAACATCGATCCGATGGGCGTACACACCGGCGACTCGGTCACGGTCGCCCCGCAGATGACGCTGTCGGACCACGCGTTCCAGGAGCTGCGGGATGCGGCCGCCGCGGTCATCCGTGCAGTCGGTGTGGAATGCGGCGGCTCGAACATCCAGTTCGCACGCGAGCGGGAGACCGGCGAGCTGCGGGTGATCGAGATGAACCCGCGCGTGTCCCGCTCCTCCGCGTTGGCGTCGAAGGCGACGGGCTATCCGATCGCCAAGGTCGCCGCGAAGCTCGCCGTCGGCTACTCCCTCGACGAGATTCCGAACGACCTCACCGGAACCACACCCGCGAGCTTCGAGCCGACGCTCGACTACGTCGTCGTCAAGTTCCCGCGCTTTGCCTTCGAGAAGTTCCCCGGCGCCGACACGACGCTCGGGACACAGATGAAGTCGGTCGGCGAGGCGATGGGAATCGGGCGCACCTTCATTGAGGCGTATCGCAAGGCGGAACGGTCGCGCGAGCTCGACTCCGAGGAGCGGTGGCTGCTACCGGCGAGCGCGCACCCGTGGTTCCACGCCGAGCTTGCGCGTGAGCCAGGGTGGCTCGACCTCGACGCGGCTGTCGCCGACGACTTCATGCGCTACAAGCGCGCCGGGCTCGCCGACGGAGACATTGGACCGGAGGCGGTCGTGCGGGCGAAGAGGCGCAGCTGCGGGGTGCGGCCGTCGTACCGGCGCGTCGACTCGTGCGCGGGTGAGGTCGAGGCGACCTCGACGTACTTCTACTCCACGTACGGCGAAACAGACGAGGCGCCCCCGCTCGGCACGAAGCCGCGGATCGTCATTCTCGGCTCGGGGCCCAACCGGATCGGCCAGGGAATCGAGTTCGACTACTGCTGTGTGCATGCGGCACAGAGCTTCCGCACCCTCGGCTACGAGGCCGTGATGGTCAACTGCAACCCGGAGACCGTCTCGACCGACTACGACACTTCGGACCGCCTCTACTTCGAGCCGCTGCGGCTCGAGGAGGTGCTGGCAGTCTGCGAGCGGGAACAGCCGCACGGCGTTGCGATCCAGTTCGGGGGGCAGACGCCGTTGAAGCTCGCACGCGGCCTTGAGGCCGCCGGGTTCCCGATCCTCGGGACTCCCTTTGACGCGGTCGACCTGGCGGAGGACCGTGAGCGCTTCGGCGCGCTGCTCGACCGGCTCGGGATCCGCTGTCCGGAGTGGGGGATTGCACGCGACACCGACGAGGCGAGGGCTGTCGCGGAACGGATCGGCTTCCCGGTGCTGATCCGTCCGTCCTACGTCCTCGGGGGCCGCGCAATGCGCGTGTGCTACTCGGTCGAGGATCTCGGCCACATCGACCGGCCAGTGCTGATCGACCGTTTCGTCGAGAGTGCGATCGAGCTCGACGTCGACGCGGTCTCGGACGGGCACGACACGTATGTCGGCGCGGTGATGCAGCACGTCGAGGAGGCCGGAGTGCATTCCGGAGACTCGGCGTGCGTGCTGCCGGCCCCGTCGCTGAGCACGGCCGAGGACGCGGAGATCCGCGCGATCGTGGCAACGCTGGCGCCGGCGCTCGGCGTCGTCGGACTGCTGAACGTCCAGCTGGCGATCAGCGACGGAGAGATCTACGTTCTCGAGGCGAACCCGCGCGCGTCGCGCACGGTGCCCTTCGCTTCGAAGGCCACCGGCGTGAACCTCGTCCAGGCCGCATGCCGTGTGATGGCCGGCGCGGTCGTGTCCGACCTCGGCCTGTCCGAGGGGCAGTCCCTGGAACATGTCTCCGTCAAGGCGGCGGTGCTGCCATTCGCACGCTTCCCCGGTGCGGATCCGGTGCTCGGACCCGAGATGCGGGCGACAGGCGAGGTGATGGCGAGCGCCGCAGATCTGCCGACGGCATTCGCGAAGGCGGAGCGCGCGGCGGGCCGGCCGCTGCCGATAACCGGTACCGCGTTCCTGTCCGTGCGAGACGCGGACAAGCACGCGGTGGTCGACGTCGCTGCGCTGCTCGCGGGACTCGGCTTCACGCTGCTCGCCACTGCCGGTACCGCCGAGACGCTCGCGAGCGCCGGGCTCGAGGTGGAACCCGTCCGCAAGGTGACGGAGGACGGGCCGGGGGCGAGTGTCGTCGACCTGATCCGCCGCGGCCGGTGCAACCTCGTCGTCAACACTCCGCACGGATCTGGCGCGCGCACGGACGGCTACCTCATCCGCGAGGCCGCGCTCGTGGCGCGCGTGCCCTGCATCACCACGCTGTCGGGAGCATCCGCAGCCGTCCATGCAATCGCAAACGCACGCAACGAGGGATCCCTCTCACTCCAGGAGCGAATCGAACGTGAGACGCGAGCGGCTTAGCGTCGTCGCGAACGAGGAGGTCGGTCCGTACACGCTCCTGCGTGTCGCGCGAGGCCCGATCGATCCCGGTGTCCCCGGGCAGTTCTTCATGCTCGAGGCGCCGGGCCGCCTGCTGCCCCGGCCGATGAGCCTCTGCCTTGCGTCCGCGGCCGAGCTCGGATTCCTGATCGATCCGATCGGGGCGGGAACACGCGCACTGTGCGGGCTCGGCCGCGACGACACGTTGCAGGTCCTCGGCCCGCTCGGCAACGGCTTCCGTCTCGACGTCGAGCGCCCGCTGCTCGTCGGGGGCGGCATCGGGGTCGCGCCCTTCCCGTTCCTGTCGGAGACACTCGGCAGTCCCCCGGCGGTGCTCGGCTTCCGCTCCGACTGGCACGCGCAGGCCGCCGAGCTCGTTCCGAACGCGCAGGCGGTCGTCGAGCCAACACTGGTCACGGAGTTGATTCCGGCCGACATGGACGTCCTCGCGTGCGGACCGGAACCGATGCTGCACGCGGTTCGTGAGCTCGTACCCGCCGCGCAACTCGCGTGGGAAGCCCCGATGGCCTGCGGCTACGGCGCCTGCTACGGCTGCGCCGTCGAGGTCGAGGGCCGGCTCAAACGACTCTGCGTCGACGGCCCCGTTCTCTGCGCAGCTGCGTGACGCGGATTCCGGCCGACCTCCGCCCAGCCACGCGAGCGTGCACGCTGATGCCGACGCAGACGTCGCCCCAGGCACGGATCACCGGAATGTGGGGTGGACGCAAGGTCGACCGCACCTATCGGATCGGCTGTCCCGGCTGGGTCGATCTACGCGTCGTCCTGACCGGACGCTAGTCGCTCCGACCCCCGCAGTAGGCTCCCCAGGCGATGCTTCTGAACGCCAGCGGCTGCCTCGACGCGCTGACCGCTCCCGACGTCGCCCGGAGCCTGGACGCGTTCGTGACGAAGACCGTCACGCCCTTGCCGCGGGACGGGAACGAGCCGGTGCGAATTGCGGAGACCGACGTCGGCATGCTCAACTCGATCGGGCTCGCGAACCCGGGCATCGACCGCTTTCTCACCCGGAACCTGACGCAGCTCGGCAAGCTCGGCGTCCCGGTCTGGGTCTCGGTCGGCGGCTTCGAGACGGACGACTACGCCGAGATCTGCCTGCGGCTCGACGACCATCCCGAGGTCGCGGCGATCGAGTTGAACGTCTCCTGTCCAAACGTTGAGGCGCCGGCGGACGGCGCGGCGCAGATCGTGTCGGCAGCGCGACTCACGACGCGGAAGCCCCTGTGGGCGAAGCTCTCTCCGTCGGTGCCGGACATCGCCGAAGTGGCGCGTGCGGCGCAGGCTGCCGGGGCGGATGGTCTCTCCCTCGTCAACACGGTGCGCGGACTGAAGCTCGACGCTCGAACGCTGAGGCCCGTGCTCGGGCCGGGACAGGGCGGTCTCTCAGGTCCGGCGCTCAAACCGATTGCGCTTGCGGCCGTCGCGACGTGTTACCGAGCGACGGGCCTGCCGATCGTCGGCATGGGCGGAGTGCAAACCGGCCAGGATGCGCTCGAGCTGATCGCGATGGGTGCGCGTCACGTAGCGCTCGGCACGGTCCTGTTCGCCGATCCGGAAGCTCCGGCGCGCGTGCGCGCGGAGTTGCACGCGGCCCTAGTCGAGCACGGCTTGAACAGCGTCGAGGATGCCTATGCAGTCGCGGTTGAACAGCCGTTGTCCGTCGGGACAACTCTCGACGACAGGTCGAGTGTATAGAGCTTAAAACACCTGCTCAGAACGGTAAACGTAGAGCCTTGACCGACGCAGGTCGCTTGTTAGACTCCGGCGCTCATGGTGTCGCCTAAGACCCAGGCCGAGGCACCGATTCGGTCGCTCGACCAGCGCATGGAAGCGCTCAAACGCGCGAACGACATCCGTGTCCGACGGGCGAGGTTGAAGAAGGACCTGAAGGACGGCCGCGTCCAGATCGATCAGATCCTCAGCAACCCTCCCGAATACGTGTCGACGGCGAAGGTCTTCGACATGCTGATGGCCGTACCGAAGTTCGGGCGCGTGAAAGCCGCGCGCTTCCTGAACATGTGCCGCATCAGCCAGTCGAAGACGGTGGGAGGCCTCTCGGAGCGGCAGCGCTCCGAGTTGATTGGCCTCTTCCACCGGTAGACCGCTGGTAGTCGTCGTCACCGGCACTTCAGGCGCCGGCAAGGGCACGCTGGAGAAGGTCTTGCTCGATCGGATGCCCGAGCTCGAGCTCGCAGTCTCTGCGACGACACGCGAGCAGCGGCCGGGGGAGAAGAACGGACGCGAGTACTGGTTCATCACGCCGGAGAAGTTCGAACGGCTCGTCGACGATGGTGAGTTTCTCGAGTACGTCGATCTTCCGTGGGGCGCGCGGTCGGGAACGCTGCGCTCCGAGATCGACCGCATCCAGGCAAACGGAAAGGTGCCGCTGCTCGACCTCGAGACCGACGGCGCGCTGCGGGTCCAGGAGACCATCCCGGGAGCGGTCACGATCTTCGTCGACGCACCGACCTTCGCCGAGCTCGAACGCCGACTGCGTGAGCGTGCGACCGAGAGCTCCGGGGAGATCCAGGTTCGCCTCGAGCTCGCCCGAAAGCAGCAGGAACAGAAGGATCGGTTCAGCTACGCAATCCTCAATGACAACGTCGAGCGCGCGGCTAACGAGCTCGAGGGCATCGTCCGCAGTGAGCTCCAGGCCGCAGGTACCATGAGCCGCCCATGATCCACCCCCGAATCGACGAGCTTCTCGACAATGTCGACTCTCGCTACGCCCTCGTGATCGTCGCGGCGAAGCGGGCTCGCCAGATCAACGACTACCACCATCAGCTGGGCGAAGGGATCGGCTTCGAGCAGGCGCCCCCGCCGCTGGTGGAGTCGCGATCGAAGAACTACTTGACCATGGCTCTCGAGGAAGTCTCCGAGGGCAAGCTCAAGTACAAGTACCCGAAGTAGTCGATCTTCTTGCCGCCCTTGGACAAAAGGGCAGAATTGCGGCATGGCCCGGGTCCTTCTCGGAGTCACAGGGGGCATCGCCTCCTACAAGGCCTGCGACCTCGTCCGGCTGTTCGTCAAGGGCGGGCACGAGGTCGTGCCCCTCGTCACGCCCGGGGCCGAGCGCTTCGTCCGTGCAAAGACCTTCTTCGCCCTCGCACGCCGCCTCCCGACAGAGGACCTCTATCAACACCTGACGCAAGCTGATCTGCTCGTCGTCGCGCCTCTGACGGCGAACACCCTCGGCCGGCTCGCCCACGGGCTCGCCGACAACCTCGTGACGGAGGCCGCGCTCGCGCACCGCGGGCCGGTGCTCCTCGCCCCGGCGATGAATCCGCGCATGTGGGCGCACCCCGCGACTCAGGCAAATGCCGAGACGCTGCGCACGCGCGGTGCCGTCTTCGTCGGACCGGACGAGGGCGAGACAGCGGAGGGTGAATGGGGGGCGGGCCGGATGGCCGAGCCCGAGGAGATCTACGGTCGCGCGCGCGAGCTGGTGGGTGAAACCGACACGCTCGCGGGCCGACGCGTGCTCGTGAGCGCGGGCGGGACGCGCGAGCCGCTCGACGCGGTCCGGTTCCTCGGGAACCGCTCGTCGGGCCGCATGGGTGTCGCCCTCGCCGAGGAGGCGAGGCGGCGGGGCGCGAGGGTCACGCTGTTGGCTGCGAACCTGGCGGTGCCCGCACCGAACGGGGTCGAGGTGATCGACACGCCGACAGCCGAGGCGATGCTCACGGAGGCGCTGTCGCGTCGCGACGCTGACGTCGTCCTGATGGCCGCAGCGGTTGCTGACTACCGCCCGGCGGACGCGGTGACAGAGAAGCGGCCGAAGCACGAGCGCGCGTGGGAGGTGGTGCTCGAGCCGACCACGGATGTCCTCGCGACGCTGGCCGACGGGAGGGCGAACGGCCAGGTCCTGATCGGATTCGCGGCCGACCAGGGGGAGAGCGGTCTCGAGCGCGCGCGCGAGAAGCTCCAGCGCAAGCGCGTCGACCTCGTCGTCTACAACGACGTCTCGCGCGACGACATTGCGTTCGACGCCGAGGACAACGAGGTCGTGCTCGTGTCCGCTGCCGCCGAGCGCCGCGTTGCAAAGGCGCCGAAAGACCGAATCGCGGCCGCGATCGTAGATGCGGCTGAGGAGCTGTTGCGTGAGCGAGCCGGGTAGACAACGCGTCGAGACCACGGAGCCGGCCGAGTCGATCCGGGCCGTGGTCGACAACCTCGGCCGCGTCGTGCACGCGCCGGACGAGACGCTCCAACTGTGCGTGCTCTGCCTCGTCAGCGAGGGTCACCTGATCCTCGAAGACTTTCCGGGCGTCGGCAAGACGATGCTCGCGAAGGCGCTGGCCCGCTCGCTCGACGTCTCCTTCTCGCGCATGCAGTTCACGCCGGACCTGCTGCCCTCCGACGTGACGGGCGTGAACGTCTTCAACCAGCGCTCGAACGAGTTCGAGTTCAAGCCGGGGCCGGTCTTCGCCAACCTGCTCCTTGTCGACGAGATCAACCGCGCGTCACCGAAGACGCAGGCGGCACTCCTGGAGTGCATGCAGGAGCAACAGGTCACGATCGACGGCGTCACGAACGAGCTCGCTCGGCCGTTCATGGTCATGGCGACCCAGAACCCGATCGAATACGAAGGCACGTATCCGCTGCCAGAGGCACAGCTCGACCGCTTCACGATGCGAATCGCGATCGGCTATCCGCCGCTCTCGGAGGAGGCGACGATGCTCGCGGAGCAGACCGCCGACCCGCCGCTCGAGGGGCTCGAGCCGGTTGCCAACGCCGCCGATGCGGTCGCGCTCGCGGAGGAGGCGAAGGCGATCTTCGTCGAGGAGAGCCTGAATCGCTACGTCGTCGCATTGCTGCGCGCGACACGCGGCGACTCGCGGCTCTACCTCGGTGCCAGCCCTCGGGCCGGCATCGCCCTGCTGCGCGTGGGCAAGGCCCGCGCGCTCGCCGACGGCCGGGCCTTCCTGGAGCCAGACGACATCAAGGCGGTCGCCGTCGCCGTGCTGGCGCACCGGCTGATCCTCGCGCCGGAGGCGCGAGCGGCGGGTTTGACGGGCGAGCAGATCGTGCGCGGGACGCTCGAGAAGACTCCGGTCCCGGTCTAGTGCTCACACAGCGCGGCCGGTTCATCTTCGCGCTCGGTTTCGGCGTCTATCTCGCTGCGTGGGCCTTCGGGTCGAAGCCCTTGTACCCCGTAGCGACCGGACTGCTCCTCGTGGTGCTGGTGGCGTGGGGGTGGGCTCGACTCTCCAATCGTCCGCTCGTCGTGCGGCGCGGTTCGGGCGAGGTCGAGCACGTCGAGGGCGACGACGTCCCCGTCGTCGTCGAGCTACATGCGACCGGTGCGGTGATGCCCGCCGCCGTCACGCTGCAGGAACGCGTCGGCCGGCTCGGCGTACAACGCCACCACCTGCGGCGAAACGGCCGCCACCTGAGCGTGCGCTACGTCCTCGAACGCGTTCCGCGCGGACGCTACGCGTTCGAGGACGTCCGCGCGGAACTCGCGGATCCGTTTGGGCTGGAGCGCGTCACAATCTCCCTTCCCGCCCCGGGGGCATTGCTCGTCTATCCCCGTCTTGTCCAGCTGGGGTCGCTCTTTTCCGAGTCCGGCTCGGCGTCGCACGACGGACGGCGCCTGCTCGTCCGCCGTCACACCGGCTTCGAGGTCCACGGGGTACGGGAGTACGAGCAAGGCGAATCGCTGCGGCGCGTGCACTGGCCTTCGACCGCCCGCCGGGGCCAACTCATGGTCAAGGAGCTCGAGGACTCTCCGCGGGACGAGGTCGCCGTCGTGCTTGATGCAGACGCTGGGGCAGTCGTGGGTGACAGTTTCGAGGTGGGGGTTCGAGCGGCGGGCTCGCTCGTGGACGCCTACGTCCGGCGAGGGCGAAGGGCGGTGCTTCTCGTCAACTCCGCGCGGCGGGAGGTGCAGCAGGTCCATTCCGCGGCGGCAGATTGGCGCCGTGCGCTCGAGTTGCTCGCGGCGGTCGAGCCGACTGCCCAGGCGCCACTTGCTCGACTGCTGACGGAGGAGGACAGCCCGGCCGTGCGCGCGCTCGAGCTCGTCGTAGTGACGTCGCGGATCGAGGCTCCGCTCGTCGATCAGCTCGT
>JBKOWS010000158.1:0-11759 GCA_046724565.1 Actinomycetota bacterium
GACGACTCCGAATCTCGACCGGCTGTGCGCCTCCGGCTCGTGCGGAGTCCTGTATGCGATCGGGCCGGGACGGGCGCCGTCGAGCGAGGTCGCGCACTGGTCGATGCTCGGGTACCGGCCGGACGAGTTTCCGGGACGGGCGGTGTTCGAGGCGCTCGGGCGTGGGCAGGACGTCAGCGCCGAGCATGTCTTCGCCTACGCGGCCTTGCGTCCCGCCGAACGGCGGGCCGACGGCTTGTGGCTCACCGGAAGGCCGGATCCCGAGCGTGACGCGGAGGAGGCGGAGCGGCTCGTCGAGTCGTGCGACGGGATCACGATCGACGGCCTGACCTTTTCACTGACGCATGTCTGGCGAGGCGAGGCGATTCTGCGCATCGCCGGGGGTGCGGACGCGCGCGTCACCGACAGCGACTCCTTCTTCCGCGCGTGGTATCCGGTCCTGCGACCGCAACCGCTCGTTCTTGAAGCCGAACGCACTGCGCGGGCGTGCGAGCAGTGGATGCGAGAGGTCATGCGTCGGCTCGAAGGCGAGCGCTTCAACGTCATCACGCTGAAGTGGTTCGGCCGGCCGAAGCAGGTCCCGTCGTTTCTCGAGCGGCACGGGGTGACGGGGACCTTCGCGGCCGAGTCGGCGTTTCTGCGTGGGCTGGGGCGTTGCGTAGGCTTGACGGAGGTCCAGAACCCGCACCTCAACGTCGACCACGTGAACGAGCGGCTCGACGCGGGCGACACGTTCGTCTACGTCCACGACAAGCGCATCGACGAGGCCGGACACACGAAGGATCCGAACGCGAAGCGCGAGGCCGTCGAACTGCTCGACGCGTCGTTCGCGGATTTACCGACCGATCGCGCGGTTGTCTGCGTCACCGGCGATCACGCGACGCCCGCGTATCCCAACGTGATTCATTCCGGCGACCCCGTGCCGTTCGTCGTGGCCGGCCCGGGTGTGCGTTTCGATCGGGTGGTCGAGTTCGGGGAGTCGACCTGTGCCGAGGGGATCTTCGGGCACCTACGCGGGCCGGACATGATGCCCGTGCTGCTGAACGCCGCCGACCGGCCGCTCTTCCTCGGCTCGCGTCCGACTCCCTTCGACGGCGCGGACGGGTACCCGGCGATTCTCGACCCTCTCTAGTGCCCCTGCCAGTGATGCTGTCGAGTTTCTGGGTCGCGGGCCAGAAGCCGACAAGTGTTGCTGGTAGGGGCACTACACTCGGGGCGTGTACGCCTCGCCCACGGCGCTTGCTCGCTTGCGGGCGCTCGTCCTCACGCCGGCCCAGATCTTTCCGCTCGTGCTCGCGCAGCTCGGTGCGCTCTGGCTGATCGTCGGTACCGGCGCGGCGGTGCGCCTGACCGACTCCGGGCTGGGCTGTCGGCACTGGCCAGGTTGCGAGGCGGGGCATCCCTTGCCGGCGAAAAACGCGCACGCGTTCGTCGAGTTCGGCAACCGACTCGTCGGCGGGGTGACGATCGCGCTCACGGTGCTCGTCTGGCTCGCGGCGCGGCGGACGCCGGGGCTGCCGCGCTGGGCGCAGCGTCTCGCACTCGGCATCTTCCTCGGGACGCTCGCGCAGGCACCGATCGGTCTGCTCGCGATCGCAAGTGATCTGCGGTGGCCGATCGTCATGGTGCACCTGCTGCTTTCGATCGTGCTCCTCGCAGGTGCGACCATTCTGCTGCTCGAGACTCGAGCGGCCGCCGTCGGTCGCGTCGATCCGCTCGTCCCGCTGGAGCTGCGGCGCCTGGGTCTTGCCTTCGTGGTCGCCGGTTTCGCGCTGATCATCAGCGGGTCGCTCGCGACCGCCGCTGGACCGCACTCGGGCGGCGGTGCGGCCGACAAGATCGACCGGCTTGGCCGGCTCGAGCCGATCGTCTACGCGCACGGTGCCGTGGTCGGCGTCTTTCTCATCACCTTCCTCTTCAGCCTCGGGTACCTGGCAGCTCGCCGCGAGCGCTCGCCGCGGCTATTCGCGCTGGGCGCGGGGGTCTTCACCCTCCTGCTCGCGCAGATGGGCCTTGGGGAGATTCAGTGGCGCACGCATCTCCCCTGGGGCCTGGTGCTCGCGCACGTGTTCCTGGCTGCAACGGTGTGGGTGGGGACGGTCGCCCTCGCGACGCTCTTCTTCCGGCCGAACGTAGACTTCCTTGATGGCTGAGGAACTCCGCATCGCTGATCGGCCGAACCTGCGCTCGCCGGTTCTGATCTCCGCGTTCCGCGGATGGAACGACGGCGGCCAGGGCGCTTCGCTCGCCGGGGGCTATCTGGCCAAGACCTGGGAGGCGGTCCGGTTCGCCGAGATCGAGCCGGAGAGTTTCTACGACTTCCAGGCCACGCGGCCGCACGTGTCGCTCGTCGAGGGTCAGACGCGCCACATCGACTGGCCCGAGAACGCGTTCTACCACTCGTCGATTCCCGGTCTGGACCGCGATGCGGTTCTGCTCCTCGGGATCGAGCCAAACCTCCGCTGGCGAACGTTCACCGGGATGGTCGTCGACCTGGCGCGGGACCTCGGCGTTGAGCTGATGATCACGCTCGGCTCGCTCCTCGCCGACGTGCCGCACACAAGGCCGTCGCCCGTGACTGGTGGCGCGACCGACCCGGAGTTGATCGAGCGCCTCGGCCTGCAGCGCTCGCGCTACGAGGGCCCCACCGGCATCGTCGGCGTCCTCCACGACGCCTGCAACCACGCGCACATCCCGTCGGTGAGCCTGTGGGCCGCCGTACCGCACTACGTCTCGCTTGCGCCGAGCCCGCGCGCCGCGCTCGCGCTCTGCCAGCGTCTCGGCGACATCCTCGGCACGAAGATCGAGGTCGCCGAGCTGGAGGAAGCTTCGGACCGCTACAGCGAGCAGGTCAGTGAAGCGGTTGCGTCCGACGAGGAGACGGCCGCCTACGTGGAAGAGCTCGAGCAGCGCGCCGAGATGTTGGACGACGACCAGGACCTCCCATCGGGGGAGTCGCTTGCCGCGGAGCTCACGCGCTTCCTGCGGGAGCGCGAGCACGGCGACGACGGGCCGGACCGCGGCCCGTCCGAGCAGCCCTAGCCGAACGTAAAAGCGTACGCCGATAGCCCCGGCGTGAAGCTCAAGGCGAGCAGTCCCTTGCGGGTGCGATCGCTCGAGGCCAGCGTGTAGAGCCGGTCCGCGTCGACCTCGACCTTGGCGGTCGGGCGTCCGTCGACCTTCACGTGAACCGTTCCGTGTCCGGCGAGAACCAGGTGCACGTTCTGAGCCAGGTAACGCAGTCGTAGCCGGGCGTCCGGACCGGCGACGATTCGCTCGCCTTCGACCCGCCAGGTCCCCGCGTACGCGAACGCGTCCTGCCCGAGTGCAGACGGGAAGGCGTACTTGGCAGTCCGGTCGGTCTTGAGCGGCGAGCCCGCGTAGTTCCCGATACGCAGATAGCCGAGATACGTCTCAGGCGTGCGCGCCTCGGTAGGCGTCCGGTCGGGCTCGGGCAGATCCTTCGGCAGGCGCCGTTTCGCGCCGGCTGCCAGCAGCAGCCGGATGTCGTGGTCGGTCTCGGAGTAGTTGCCCTCGCCGAAGTGCACGTCGCGAACGTGGCCGGACTGGTCGACGAGGTAATCGGCGGGCCAGTACTGATTGCCGTACGCGTTCCAGGTGCCGTAGTCGTTGTCCAGCGCCACCGGATAGCGAACGCCGAGTCGTTTCACCGCAGCGCGCACGTTGCCGAGGTCGTGCTCGAACGCGAACTCGGGGGTGTGGATGCCGAGGATGACGAGACCCTTCGACCGGTAGCGCTCGTCCCATGACTTCAGGTGCGGCAGCGTGCGCAGGCAGTTGATGCAGGAGTACGTCCAGAAGTCCACGAGGACGACCTTGCCGCGCAAGGAGCGGAGGGTGAGCGGCCGCGAGTTGATCCACGCCGAGATGTTGTCGACGTTGGGCGCGGCGCCGTAGTCCCTCAGCGGAACCTTGTCCAGTCGGGAGGACAGCCGCGTCGTGTGCACGAGGACCGACTTCCGATTGCCGGCGAGACGGTCGAGGCGCGCATGCGCGGCCGAGCTTCCTTCGATCCGATCCTGGATCCAGCCGGCGTAGCCCGGTACGTTCGTCTGCAGGCTTTGCGCCCAGCCCTGGTAGATCACGAGCGCCGAGGCGCCCATGAGGACGCCGCCCGCGATCCGAACCGTGGGCGCATGTCGGCGGAAGCGCGCCGCGAGCCCTTGGCTCCCACGCGCGATCGCCAGCATCGGCAGGGCGGCGCCGAGTGCGTAGGCGATGGCGATGACGACGATCCAGCCGCCGACCCGGTCCGTGGCCACGTTAGCGGTGAGCGTTGCCAGCACAGGGCCGCCGCACGGGACGAAGACGAGCCCCAGGCTCGCGCCGAGCAGGAAGCCGCCGCCGAGATCGGCCGCACGCCGGCGGGTCAGGAAAAGGAAGGGACGCTCGGCGAGCTCACCTGCTTTGGGGAAGATGAGAATCACCGCGAGGACCAGCAGCAGCGCGGCACCGATTCGGATCTGGTGCTTCGCGCTGATCCCGAGCAGTCCCCACAGCCACGCACCCGCGAGCAGGAGGGCCGTGAAGGTGGTGACGAGCCCGGCGGCGATCGCATAGGGCCGGCGCTGCGTGCCCGTCCCGCCGCCGGCCAGGACGATCGGCAGCACGGGGAGGATGCAGGGCGTGAACGCGGTGATGACGCCCGCCGCGAACGCGATCGGGACGAGGATGAGCATGGTCTCTAGTCGTTCTTACGACGCGGGCGTTTCAGCGGGTTCTGCCTTCGGAGTCGAAGGGCTTTTCCGCTTCGTGGCCTCCGCCGGCTGCGGCTGACCGTCCTTCGTCGCCTCGGCGTGCCGTTGCCCTTCCTCGCCCCGCTTCTGCTCCTGGTCTTGCGGTTGCTCCTGCTGCTGCTCCGTCGTTCCGGCGGCCTGCTGGACCTGGGACTTCTTCCGCTTGCGGCGCTTGCGGCGACGCGATCGGCCGGAGGTCAGCTTCGGCTGAGGCAGGTTCTCGGCCAGGGCGCCCGCGACCTCCTGCACGGTCCCGAGCCGCTCCCTCGCCGCCTCGATCAGCTGGGTCGCCCGGGGCGTGTAGCCCTCGGCTGAGGCGAGGAGCGCTGCGCCGACGGACAGGGGCAGCTCCAAGGCTGTGTTGACGAGCTTGGCGGCGTTTTCCTCGTGACGGTGTCCGCGCGAGTTCGCGAGCGCGCCGAGCAGACGCTTGGCCTCCGGGAACTCTGCGCTCGCTCGACGGTCCTGGAGCTTCCGCGACGCCCGCGCCAACCTCCACGTCCAGCGCGCGAGGATCTGGTCCGGCGCATTCACCTTTCCCTCCGCGATCGCACGCAGGAGGATGCGCACTCCGCCCATCCGGTCCTTCTCCCAGGTCGGCGCCTGCGTCACGAGCGTGACGAGATCATCGAAGTCCGCGCGCTCGACCGTCATCGAGACCCGATCGGACAGGGCGATGATGCGAAGACGCCTGTTCGGGTTCTCGGCCGCGCACGTCGCCAGGAACTGCTCGAGGCACGCCTTCGACGCGCCCCGTGCCGTGAGCTTCTCGACGAAGGCCGCGCGCTCGTCGAAGCGGATCTGCCGGCCGGCGATCGTCGCCCAGTAGCGCTGTTCGTCCTCGTCCAGATACTTGGGATCGATCCGCTGCCACTCCCGTGTGATCACTGCTAGGCGCCGTCGCACGTCGGGCGTGACCGGTACGAGCCACGGAGCCGGAGTGAGCTTCCGTCGTGCACGACGCTGCACGCGACGACGCGGAGCCGGCGTGACGCGCGCGCCCTCGCGATAGAAGTCTGCGTCGAGCAGCGAGTGGAGCGACACGACCCGCTCGTTGTGCGTCGCCGCCTTCGGAACGAAGTCGACGACGACGCCCGCCTCCTTGCGCGGATGCGTGCGCATGATGCGGCCGATCCGCTGCTGGTACACGCGCCGCGAGGCAGTCGGAGCGAGATGCATGCACACGGTCGCCCGCGGAGAATTCCAGCCTTCAGCTAGCAGCATCGCGTTGATGAGGACGTTGATCTCGCCTCGCTCGTAGGCCGCGAGCGTCTCGGCCAGGCGGACCGGCGGCGTGCGACCCGAGACCGCCTCGGCCTTCAGCCCGACGGCGCGGAACTCCTTCGCCAGGTTGTACGCGTGCTCGACTCCGGCCGCGTACACGATTCCCGGTGTGTTGTCGAAGCGCTCACGATAGAGGGAGGCGGCGGCCTGGTTCAACGCCTGGTGGTCGAGTGTCTTGGCCAGGATCTCCTGGTCGAAGTCGCCGCCCACGATCGGCACCTGATTGATTGCCGCCACCGGCGGCACGCGTAGGTCGCGCAGAGGCGCGATCAACCCGCGACGTGCCGCGTCCTGCAGCGGCAAGTCGTCGACGGAGGCAGGGAAGACGTCCGAGACCTGCTTGGCGATCAGCTGCTCGGTCGCGGTCATGCCGATGTAGATGGGCTCGGGGAACGCGCGGATCGCCGCGCTCGTCTTCTCGCCGAGCGCGGTGTGCGCCTCGTCGCAGATCACGAGCTGGTAGGCATCGCGGGAGATCGAGTCCTGATGGCGTGCGAACCACGCGTACGTCTGAATCGTGAGCGGATTACCGCGCCGTAACGATTCCTTGCCTCGCTCGATCGCGGGCGAGAACCGATCCCCGTAGCCCTCATCCGTCAGGTCGCGCTGGAACTGCGACACCAGCAGGCGGCGGTGCGTGAGGATCAACACGCCGAGCGTGCGCGCCGCCTCGACGAAGCCTGCGGCGGCGATCGTCTTGCCCGAGGCGGTGGGATGGCGGAAGCGGTAGCGCCTCACCGCGCCCGGATCGGGCCCCGTGTACTCCTCGGCCTCCGACTCCTCGTCGAGAACGTCCTCGGTCGAGTCGTCCGTCGGCTCGAGGTCCTCTTCCTCCTCGCCGGCTTCCGCGGTCGCGCCGTTGCCGTTTCCGTTTCCGTTCGGCTCGGCCTCGCGTTCGTGTGAGGCGATCAGCTCCGTCAGCATCCCGGCCAGGGCGTCGACCTGATGGCGCCGCAGCTCAGTGCCCGAAGCGAGATGCGGCCGTTCCTCAGCGAGGACGCGCTCGAGTCCGAGCATGAGGCCGTACTCCACCTTCCAGCGGGACGAGGGCGCGCGCTGTCCCGCCTCGAGCTCGGCGAGGGCGTCGTCGAGCGCCCGGCGGCGTGATGTGCCGGGCGCGAGAACCCGGGCCGGATCTTCGCCCTCCCGAAGGAAAGGCTCTCCCGCCCAGGCTTCTGCTCGGAGGGCGTCGGCGGTTAAGCCGTTCGTCGCCTCCGACATAGTGGTCGGCTGCTCTGTGATCTCCTGCATAGACGCAGCGCGTGAAAGCGCTGCACTTGTAAGAAAAGGACGACCCCGTGCGAATCCCCTTGGACGGGTGTCGGACCACCAGTATATCGACCGGGCGGCTGGGTGCCGAGACCCCCGTTTCAGGCGTCGACTCGGCGACGCCGCCATAGAGGCCGATCAGGCTTTGCCTGATACGGGCCGTTTTGACCAACGGCCTTGGCTCCGTGCCGTACTGAGCCTAACCCCCCAGGCCGCCGAAGACGGCAAACGGATTGCTCGGCTGAACCTCGTAGACGAGCTCGCCGCCCGGCTCGACGTGACCGTGAACCCGCCGGGCGAGCTCGACGGCCTCGTCGCGGCTGGACGTCCCGGCGATCACGTACCTGAAGGTACGAGAGACGTCGTAGCCCTCGGCCCGCAGCTGCTCGGCGAGATCGTGCGCCTCACCCAGGGTCTTCGTCTCGACCCGCACCTCCCAGGGCGCGTATCCGCGCTCGAGCAGGTCCTCCTCGGCGTCCGGCTGCTCCGGATCGTCGTCCCAGCGTTCCTCGTCGTGGAGCCAGCGCTCGGTGACGAGCCGGGTCGGCGTCAGCCCGGCTTCCTGGAGCTCCTCCTCGACGACCCGGCTCGCTTGTTCCGCTTGCATGCCGGAAGCGGCGTAGACGAAGACGGTGTCGTCGTCCTGCGAGACCGCGAGCCGATGCTCGCGCAGCTCCTCGACGAGATCCTCGGCGTCCGTCTGCCGGAGGTGGAGCCGCTCGAGCAGCCCGCGGGCGCCCTCCTCGTCCGGAAGTTCGATCCTGATGCGCCAGTCGTCCTGTGCCACCGCCGGCAAGCCTACTTCGGCGCTGCGCTTGCCAGCCCGGACATGTCCGCGAAGGTGTGTCCGAAGAGTCGCTCTGATCGGCCGGTCTGGTCCAGGTGCTTGGTGATGCCACCGAGGAAGAACGGCCAGCCCGCTCCGAGCACGAGGCCGGTGTCGACGTCGGCCGCCTCGGAGACGACGCCCTCCTCGAGCAGGTGGTGGATCTCGTCTGCGACTCCGTCCAGCACTTCGTCGACGACCTGTTGGCGCGTCCACGGTGCTTCGTCGACGACCGGGGACTCATCGCCCATCGCTAGCGCGGAGAGTGCAGGTGAAAGCGGGAAGCGATCGGGAAACGCGTCGTGCATGCGTTCGAGCACGTGCTCGGCCACACGCGGGCCCACCATCTGCAGCAACACGGAGGGTGCCATCGGCATCCCGAGCGACATGACCGCTTCGTCCACCTCTTCCACCGGCGTGCCGTGCTCGATCGCATCCATGATCACGCGCGTCATCCTGGTCAGGACGCGATTGACCACGAACCCCGGCGCGTCCTGCACGAGGATTGGGCGCTTGCGCAGTCGTTCGCCTAGGTCCCACGCAGTCGCCAGCGCGACGTCTCCAGTTTCGGCAGCGCGCACGACCTCGAGTAAAGGCATGAGTGCAACGGGGTTGAAGAAATGCATGCCGACTACGCGCTCCGGATGGCGGAGGTCCGCAGCCATGTCGGTGACCGACAACGCCGACGTGTTCGTGGCCAGGATGCAGTCGTCGGCAACGACCTCTTCGAGCTCCGCGAAGACTCGTCTCTTCAGCTCGAGCTCCTCGAAGACTGCCTCGAGCACGAGATCGCAGTCCCCGAAGCCGTCGCCCGCGACCTCGCCGGAGGCGAGCGAGGCGAGGAAGCGCGCTTTCCCCTCGTCGTAGCGTCCCTTCGCGACCTGACGGTCGAGCTCGGCGCGGATGTCCGCAAGCGCACCGTCGACGATCTCCTGCTTGACGTCGCGGATGACGATCGGGAGCTCGAGCCTGCGTAGGAACAGCAGCGCGATCTGCCGAGCCATCAGGCCGGCGCCGACGATGCCGACCTTGCCGACCTTCCTCGGTTCGGCTATCGGGCGGGAGGGGTGCCTCTTGGCGCGGCGTTCGACGAGGTCGAACGCGTAGAGCGAGGCCTGCGCCTGCCGGCTCGGGAGGAGCTCGCCGACCGCCTCCTCCTCGCGGCGGTAGCCTTCCTCGACCGTCCACTCGCGCGAGCCCTCGATCAGATCGAGCGCGACGTAGGGGGCGGGCGCGGCTCCGTGTACCGCGTCGTCCACCGCGGTGCGCGCGCGGCGAAAGACGAGCTCGGCGTCGCTCCAATCCGGTTCGTTTCGCTCCAGGCCGTGTGTGGCCAACTCGTGCGCAAAGACAAGCGCTTCGTCGACGAACTCCACCGGCTCGAGCAGGCGGTCGACGATCCCGAGCTCGGCCACCTGAGGTCCGGTGAGCATCCGGTTCTGGCGCAACGGGTTCGAGACGATCACCTTGATCGCCGTCTCGGGCCCGACGAGCCGCGGCAGCAACTGTGTACCGCCCCATGCAGGAAAGAGCCCGAGAAACACCTCGGGGCAGGCGAAGTGGCGGACGGCAGTGGAGATCGTGCGAGCGGTGCAGTGCAACGCGAGCTCGACGCCGCCGCCGAGGCACGCGCCGTTGATCGCCGCCACCGTCGGGAACGGCAGGTCGCGGACGCGCGCGAACAGCTCGTGTCCGGCGCGCGAGCCTTGGATCGCGCGCTCGCGCGTGATTCCCGGGAACTCGGTCACGTCGGCGCCCGCCGCGAAGAAGAACGGCTTGCCGGTGATCACGGCGACCGCGAAGTCACCGCGTTCGAGCTCGTCGAGGACGCGGTCGAGCGAACGAAGCGCCTCCTCGCCGAAGAAGGTCGGCTTCGTCCAATCCTCGCCGTTGTCGATCGTTACGAGCGCCACGTCGCCGGCGTGCGCGAGCTTGAACTCAGTGACGCCCGTCACGTGTCGACGCCGGGGGAACTTCCCGGTTCCCCCGAGACCCCCTCCTCCGGTCCGCTTGCGCGGACGGGCGGCTTCACCGCCTCCCACAGGGCCACAGCACCCATTCCCATTCCGACGCAGAGCCCCGTCAGGCCGTAGCGCACGTCGGGCCGCTCGCCGAACCCGTACGCGAGTTGCGCCATGAGGCGCACGCCGGTCGCCGCCAGCGGGTGGCCGCAGGCAATCGCCCCGCCGTATGGATTCAGCCGTGAATCCTCCGGATCGACGCCGAGGCCGTCGCACCAGGTCAGCACTTGCACCGCGAACGGCTCGTTGAGCTCGAAGAGGCCGATGTCGTCGAGCGACACACCGGTCTGCTCGAGCACTCTCTTCGTTGCGGGGATCGGGCCGATGCCCATCAGCTCCGGCTCGACCCCTGCGAAGGCGAATGCGACCAGGCGCATGCGCGGCTCGAGTCCGAGCTCCGCCGTGATTTCTTCGGCGGCGAGAAGACACGCGGTCGCGCCGTCGGTCAGGCCGGCAGAGTTGCCCGCCGTCACGCGCCCGCCCGCGCGGAAGGGAGTGCGCAGGTTCGCGAGCCCTTCCGGTGAGGTGTCCGGACGCAGGAACTCGTCCCGGTCCGCCACGCGCCATCCGTCGTCCGTGAAGACGGTCATCGGAACGACGGTCTCGCGCATGACGCCGTTCTCCCAGGCGGCGGCAGCGCGTTGCTGTGACCGCACGGCGTACGAGTCGGCATCCTCCTTCGTGATCTGCGGGAAGCGGTCGTGCAGGTTCTCGGCGGTCGTGCCCATCGTCACGGCGGACGGGTCGACGAGTCGTTCGGAGACGAAGCGCGGGTTGAAGTCCACCTCGTCGGCCATCGGGTGGTGACCCATGTGCTCGACCCCGCCGGCGACGACGACGTCGCACGCGCCGAGCGCGATCTCGCCGGCGCCGGCCGTCACTGCGGTCAGGGCGCCGGCGCACATCCGATCGAGTGCGAACCCGGGGACAGACTGTGGCAGACCGGCGAGCAGGGCGACGTCGCGGCCGAGCGTCAAGCCCTGGTCACCGACCTGCGCCGTCGCCGCAAAGATCACATCGCCGATGCGCTCGGGCTGCAGCTCGGGATTGCGGCGAAGCAGCTCGCGCACGACTTTGACGGCCATGTCGTCGGCTCGCGTCTTCCAGAAGATTCCCTGAGGGCCGGCGCGCCCGAAGACAGTGCGCACGCCATCGACGAACATGACCTCCCGGCGTTCCATGCGGGCGAGTCTATGCAGCCGCGGTTTCGGCGTCGGCCTCGAGTTGCTCGCGCAGGTCCTCGAGCCGCCAGCAATCCGCCTCGAGCGGTCGGCGGTGGAACTGAATGAACACCGTGCCGCCCGGCGAGACGAGCTTCCCCTCGCGACAGACGTCGAGGAGACGCCGGTACGGATCGAGTCCGTCGCCGGGCGCGTACACCGCCTCCGGCGGCTCGTCGTCGTAGGCGTCGTCGTGCTTGCTCTCGGGGAGGTAGGGCAGGTTGGCGACGACGACGTCGACCGGTGTCGGAACCGGATTGAGCAGGTCGCCCTGCAGGACGTGCACACGGTCGGCGACGCCGTGCAACTCGGCGTTCGCGCGCGCCAGCTCGACCGCGTCCTTGCTCGTGTCGGTCGCCCAGACTTCGATCTCAGGCCGGTT
>JBKOWS010000070.1:0-34948 GCA_046724565.1 Actinomycetota bacterium
GTTCAGGATCGAGGCGACCGCAATCGCGATCGGAACCAGGATTGCCGGCACCGTTCCGAAGACGAAGAACAGGATCACCAGGCAGCCGAGGCCGCCGATCAGCGCCTCGGTCAGAACACTCGGGCCGCCGCTCGAGCCGCCAGTAGAGGCCTCCTGGATCGCGTCCCGTCCGGTCAGGTTCGCCTCGACCCCGGCCGGCGTGGACGCCTTCAGCTGGGCCCGAACCTCTTTGATGTGGACCGACGAGTTGAAGGTGGGCGTGCCGGGCGGGTAGATCTCCGCGAAGGTCGTGTGTCCGTCCTTCGAGACGTACGCCTGGCTTCCGGTCGACCAGTAGGAAGAGACGCGCGAGCCCGGGTTCACCCTGGCCGCCGCTGCGATCGCCTTCTTGATCCCTGCCTGGTCCGTGACCTTCCCGGAGCTGTGGAACACGGCCACCAGAGGTGCCTGCTCTCCGGTTCCGAAGGTCTTGAGCGTCCGCTGGTTCGCCTCGTAGGCCGAGTAGCCCGGGATCGAGAAGCTCTCGAACCAACGCTTCGAGACCTGTCCGGCAGAGAAGGCGCCGAACAGCGTCAGCGCGAGCCACACGCCGATCACGGCGTAGCGGCGACGCACCATGACGTGGGCGAGACGCGCGAGCACTAGTGGCTTTTTATCTGGCCGAGCAGGGCGGAGGGCTGGCGTCTTGAGGGTGCGGCTAGCCGCACCCCCGGATCTGGCTAGGCAGACTCTGCAACGGTGCGGCTGCCAGGCAGCAGCGCGCCGACGGCGACCGCACCGTAGAGCACGAAGGCAAGCACCAGCGCGGAGGTCGCGAGTGCGGGAACCCCGCCCACGACGGCCGGGCTCCGGAGCGCAGCACTCAAGACGAGCAGCGCGACGGAGAGACCGGTGAGGACGGGCCGCAACAGGCTGCAGCGCGACTCGAGAGCGTCGCCGTAGCAGGCCAGGGCGAGGACGAAGGCCGCCGGGATCGCAAGGAAGACGAAGGCGAGGGCGACGCGGTGTCCGCCACTCGCGTCCGCGAGCAGAGCCGCCAGGATCAGCAGCGAAGGGACGACACGGGCCATCCCCGCCAAGCTTCGCCCCCGGACCGGACGTTCCTTTACGCTCCGCGCCGCAGCCCCAGACGCAAAGGAGACCGATGGCCGACGCAACTCTCACCTGGCTCGGACACGCCGCCTTCCGGCTCGACACCCCGGCCGGGAAGCGCATCTACGTTGATCCCTTTCTCGACAACCCGAAGTGCCCCGAGAATGAGAAGGAGCCCGAACGTTGCGACGCGATTGCGGTCACGCACGGCCACGGTGATCACGTCGGCTCGACGATCGAGATCTCCAAGAAGTTCGGCCCGCTTCCGGTCGTTGCCATGGTGGAGCTAAAAAGCTGGCTGAAGCAGAACGGCGCTCAGGCCGACGACCTGCCGGGCCCGAACAAGGGCGGAACGGTCGAAGCGGCCGGTGCAACCTTCACGCTCACGAATGCGTTCCACTCCGGTGCCGCGCCCGATGATTCGTACGGCGGCGAGGCAGCGGGCATCGTCGTCGGCCTCGAGAACGGCAAGAAGGTCTACTTCGCCGGCGACACCTGTGTCTTCGGCGACATGCAGCTGATCGGCCGCATCTATTCGCCCGACGTCGCGGTGATTCCGATCGGCGGTCACTTCACGATGGATCCACGTGAGGCCGCGGTTGCCTGCGAGCTGATCGGCGCGGAGCGAGTGGTTCCCTGCCACTACGGGACGTTTCCCCTTCTCGCCGGGACTCCGGACGAGCTGAAGCAGCTGGTGAAAGACGTGGAGATCGTCGTCCTCGACCCGGGCGGGTCGCTGACGCTGTGAGGGAGCGCTGGTTCGGAGCGACCGGCCGGCGCGTGCCGGAGATCGCCGTCGATGGCGAGCTCGACCTCGACGAGGCGCTCGTGCTCGACGAGGTCAGACGTGTGGACGAGCTGCACGCGGCGCACGAGGCCGGACGCCCGATCGTGGTTCGCGCCTCGTCGGCGGCGGAGATCAAGGCCGCGCTCGCGCACCCCGAGGTCGCGGTGGCACTCGTCCCACCGGATCGACGTGAGCTGCTCGAGCTCGATCTGCGCGAATTGACGTATGGCCCCTAGGGCGCTCGTCGCGACGTTCTCGATCGTCGCGTGCGATCTCCACGCCGGTCAGTGGGGAGTCGCGGTGCAGTCCAAGTTCCTGGCGGTGGGGTCCGTCGTCCCGTGGGCGGAGCCCCACGTCGGCGCGGTTGCGACGCAGGCGTGGGCCAACCCACGCTACGGGCCCGACGGTCTGTCGCTCTTGCGCTCGGACAAGACCGCCGAGGAGGTCGTGCAGACGCTCACGGCCGCCGACGAAGGCCGCGAGCATCGTCAGGTCGGCGTCGTTGACTGGGCCGGGCGAGCGGCGACCTTCACAGGCGCCGAGTGCAACGACTGGGCGGGCGGCCGGACCGGCGACGGCTACGCGGCGCAGGGAAACATTCTCGTGTCCGGCGCGACCGTAGATGCGCTGGCCGTCACGTTCGAGTCGAACGCGCACCTGAAGCTGGCCGAGCGCCTCATCGAATGCCTCGCCGCCGCGCAGGTCGCGGGCGGCGACAGCCGCGGCCAGCAATCAGCGGCGCTGCTTGTCGTCGAGAAGGACGCGGGGTATGCCAACCTGTCGGACACGATCGTCGACCTGCGTGTCGACGATCACGAACTGCCCATCACCGAACTGCGCCGCCTTTACTCACTGCACGAGGAACTGTTCGGCACGACACCTACGGAGGACTGGCTCGACGTCGACGAAGCACTCGGGGCGGAGCTCCGCCAGCGTCTCGGCAAGCTCGGCTACGAGGGCGAGCTCGACAAGGCCTTCAACGCCTGGGCGGGGAAGGCGAATCTCGAGGAGCGCATCGACGGCGTCGAGCGCATCGATCCCATCGTGCTCGACGCGCTCCGCAGAGAATCCGCCTGAGAGCCCGGCGATGCGGACAGCTCGCTTTCCCAAGTAACACGGTGTTACGAGCGAATCCAGCGCGGCGCTCCGGCCAGCTCGCGAGCCGAAACGGGCGCCCGTTTTCGGCAAGTAACACTGTGTTACTTGCGTGAAGGCGCGGGTGCGCGCACGCCCGCAAGCGTGACGAACCGGTAGCCGCGGACGCGGACCGCTTTGATCACACCCGGCAGGGCGTTCGAGTCGATCGTGCTCCCGTCGCGCGACGAGCCGAGGTGCATCAGGACGATCTCGCCCGGCACGAGGTTCTCGAGCACGCGGCGCCG
The DNA here is from genome assembly GCA_046724565.1 of Actinomycetota bacterium. Classification (GTDB taxonomy): domain Bacteria; phylum Actinomycetota; class Thermoleophilia; order Gaiellales; family Gaiellaceae; genus 3-1-20CM-4-69-9. The sequence continues at coordinate 3,262 of JBKOWS010000070.1, forward strand.
CCCCGCGATGTTCTGCATGGTGAGGCCCATCCAGCCCCACGTGTCGACCGTCCAGCGCACTGAGACGTAGCCGAGCTTCCGCACGATCCCCAGCGTTCGCGCGTTGCGCGCACCGTAGGGAAAGCGAAACAGCGGACGAGGATCGCGTCCGGTCGCACGCAGGATCATGCTCTGCGCGCGCCTGATCTCACGCGTCGCGGCGGGAGTCGAGAGTCGCCGCATATCCAGATGATGGACAGTGTGATTCGCCACCGGGTAGCGGCGGCCGATCGCACGCGCAAGCAACGGGTAGGACCGGGTGCTCCTTGCGCAACACGGCAAGGACTCCCTTCGCTCCGTCTGCGTTGCCGCCGCCGTCGAAGGTCAGCGCCACGACATGCTGCCGCGTCTGCAGCCGGACGAGCTCGCCGGCGACGACTGCGGGTGGCCGTGCGAGCATCATGAGTCGCCGGGAAGACGGATGCCGTCCGCGAGTCGCCGAAACGCAGGCACAGGATCGGCCGCGGGCCGCGCCACGAACAGCACCGCGCCGTAGCCGTCCCCAAGGAGCGAGTCGACCAGCAGCTGCAATCCAACCGCCAGCGCAAACGCCTTGTGCGCCTGCTCGCCGCCGAACGGTACGAGCTCGTCGTCCGAGGCGACGCCGGCAATGACGTCGCCGTACGTCACCCGCCCCATCGACACGTCGCTGACGATCGGCCGGCCGTCCGAGCTCGGAATGCCGATGGCCAGCGGGTTCGTCCCAGTGAGCTTCGGCCCGCCGTCGGGATGTCCGAGGCGACGCGGGGAGGTCGCTGTGACCACACCGAGCAGCCCTCCCGCTGCGAGGCTGCGCGCCCAGTGCCCGAGCATCCCGGTTGGAAAGCAGTCGTGCGCGACGATCAGACGGGCTGCCTCCGGCGGATCCTCGAGCTGTCCCCTGCAGATCGCAGCCAAGGTCAGGTAGCCGAGTGCGTCCCTCCCTTCCCAGCGCTCGTAGCAGGCCTCCGCCTCGACGCACTCGGGCTCAGCCCCGGGGTCCAGGTCCGCCAGAGTCTCGAGCCAGTCCACGCGGGCGTAGCCGTGGCCGCGCTTGCCGCGGCGCTCCGCGTCCTCGAAGTGGTCTGCGAGTGTCTGCGCGTCTCCTTCGGAGAAGCCGAGAGCGGTCAGGCGCGCCAACACCTCCACGGGTGAGCGTGCCTAGGGCGAGACCATCGTCAGCGGCTTGACGATCGAGCCGGCCTCGGCGACGACAAGTATCTCCGCGATGCGCCGCAGCTCGGCTGCGCTCTCGGAGTCCGGGGCTGCGGACATCAGCGGCTCGCCGGCGTCGCCGCACTCCCGAAGCAGCGGATCCAGCGGAACCGCGCCGAGCAACGGAATGCCGAGCTCGTCGGCGAGCCGCCGGCCGCCGCCCGAGCCGAACACCTCGCCGGTCATGTTCTCGACGACGCCGACCAGCCGCATGCCGGTCTTCTGCGCCATCACACCCGCACGCGACGCGACCTCCTGCGCCGCGGGCTGCGGCGTCGTCACGACGATCGTCTCCGCTCGAGGCAAGAGCTGGCCGAGCGAGATCGCAACGTCACCGGTCCCCGGTGGCATATCCACCACGAGCACGTCGAGCTCGCCCCAGTGGACGTCCGACAGGAATTGCTCGAGCGCGCGGTGCAGCATCGGCCCGCGCCACATCACCGGCTGATTGTCGTCGAGGAAAAAGCCGATCGACATCAGCTTCACTGCGACGTCGCTTGCGATGTCGCCATCAGGACTCGGGAGCTTGCTCGCGAGTCTGTCTGAACTGACCGGTCGACCCGATGGAACCGATCGCGACCGCCCTAAGCGCTTCACAGGCGGCACGATCATCTTGTCCACGAGGACCGGCTTCTGGTGAATGCCGAGGACGTGCGGAATGGAATGGCCGTAAACGTCGGCGTCGAGCACGCCGACCTGCTTGCCGCTCTGTGCAAGCGCCACCGCAAGGTTGGCCGTGAGCGTGGACTTGCCGACACCGCCCTTGCCGCTGCACACGGCGAGGACGCGTGTCGACGCGGACAACGAGAGTCCCTTCGAGCGCTCCTGAAGGCCTCCGCGCAACTTGGTCGTGAGCGCCTGGCGCTCCTCGGCAGTCATCACGTCGAAGCCGAGCGCGACGCGCTCGACACCGGGCACGTCGCGCATAACGTCGGCGACCTGCTGCTGGAAGGAGTCGCGCAAGGGACAGCCGGCGACCGTCAGCGCGATCGTCACCCGCACGTCGCCGCCTTCGATCTCGACGTTGCGTACCATGTCCAGCTCCGTGACAGGCCGCCGGAGCTCGGGGTCGATCACGCGCTCGAGCGCCTTCATAATCAGGTCGCGACTGGGCTCGCTCATAGGTCTGAGCCTAGCCGCTCCAACTTCTTGGCGGCCGGGGCTAGCGGCCGCGGCTCCTCCAGAACGAGCGCGAAGAGGTCACCGTGCCGGTCGATGCGCTCGAGGGCCTTAACCATCCCGAAGTCACGCGGGCGGACGTCCGGAGTCAGCTCCGCCCAGCGAAGCGGCGTCGACACCGGCGCACCCGGCTTCGGGCGTACCGAGTAGACGGACGCGATCGTCTTCCCGTGGCCGTTCTGCCGGTGGTCGACGAGGACACCCTCGCGCTTCTTCTTCAGCCACTCCGTGGTGACCTTGCCCGGATGTCGCTGCTCCAGGAGACGCGAGGCCCGCTCGGCGAAGTCATAGGTCTGCTCGAACGTCGAACGCCGAGTGATCGGGGCGACGACGTGAATGCCGTCGGCCCCGCTCGTCTTGACGTAGCCCGGCAGCTCGAGCTCGTCGAGGAGCTCGTGGATCAGATGCGCGACCTCGATCGCGAGCTCGAACCCATCGTCGGGCGGGTCGAGGTCGAAGAGCACGAAGTCCGGCCGGTCGGGCTTGTCGACCCGCGAGTACCACGCGTTCATGTCGATGCAGTTCATCTGCACCATGTACACCACCGCTTCAGGCGAGTTGACGAGCGGAAAGTCGACGAGGCGCGGGCCGCCCTCCCGAGGCAACGTCCGAAACTGGCGGGTCGGAATCCAGTCCGGCATGCCTTTCGGTGCCTGCTTCTGGAAGAAGACCTCGCCGTTGATCCCGTGCGGGTACCGCTTCATCGTGAACGGCCGGTCCTTCAGATGCGGGACGAGCGTCGGAGCGACCTGCTCGTAATACTCGAAGACATCGCCCTTCGTGATCCCGTCGTCCGGATACAGCACACGGTCCGGCGAGGTGAGCTTGACCTCATGCACGCAGATCGACACCCATCACGGACAGCGTCCGCCCCCACTCGCTGCTGCTATCACGAACGTACCTCCCACCCATCTTCTCGTAGAACCCGATCGCGTTTGGCTCTGCTTCCCACTCGAGGCGACTCCCTCCCAGGTTCTTTGCGTGCTCCGAAGCATGGCGGAACAGCAGCGATCCGACTCCCTTGCCGATCCAGGTCGGATCGATCCAGAGGTCTTCGAGCCATCCGACCTCGCCCTTCGGAATCAGCGAAGCCCAGCCGATCGCGTGACCATCGGACTCTGCGACGAACACGATCAGCTCACCCAGACGCTCCGGAGTGAAGTCGCCCTGGTTCGCCCACTCGCGGACCTTCTCGGGCTCGTAGCCCCAGAAGCCCTTTGCTCCGATCGCGATCTCCCTGAGCCGCGAGCCCTCGTCGGGACGGCCGGAACGGATGACGACGCTCATCTCGCGAGCCTCTGCTTCAGCCACAGTGCGTTCCGGACCGCGAACACTTCCCAGTCGTTGTTGAAGTACGCGAAGACCTCGACCTCGCCGTGCCAGTCTTCGAAACGGCGAGCCCACTCCTCGAGCTCGCGCTCGCTGTAGTTCCCCCTGCGTCCCCGCGAGCCGTAGTGGAAGCGGACATACGTCCAATCAGTAGTGAGCTCAAGGCTCTGGAATTTCTTCACCTCGGGCCGGTCGCCGATCACTAGCGCCGCGCCGCGCCGACGCAGGAGGTCGTAGACGGGATCGACAAACCAGCTCGCATGCCGGAACTCGAAGCAGTGTCGACCCGGCGGCAACGCGGCCAGTGCGGTCGCGAGACGATCGTCGTCTCGCCGGAAGGTCGCCGGTAGCTGCCAGAGCACGGGCCCGAACTTCGGTGTGCGGACCAGCGGGTCCAGCCGCTCGTAGAAACGCTCGATACCGCCGCCGAGATCCGTGAGCCGTCTGACGTGCGTCAGGTAGCGGCTCGCCTTGACGGCGAAGAGGAATTGCGGCGGCGTCTCCTCCACCCAGCGCGCTACGGATGTCGTCAGCGGCAAGCGGTAGAACGTGTTGTTCACCTCGACCGTGTCGAAGAACCGCGCATAGTGCTGCAACCAGAGTCGCGCGGGCTTGCCCTCGTAGAACTCGTCCTTCCATGTCTGGTAGTTCCAGCCCGAGCAGCCTATGTGGACAGGGCGTCCGCGAGGCGCCTGCATAGCTCAGGCGTTCCCGCTGCGACCACCCGTGAACGCCCCTCGACGTCGAGCGGGGCCGCCGCGAAGGGCGGCGCTTCCGGCAGGTCGATCGCCAGACCGCGCTCGCGGACGAGCAGTTGCGCCGCGGCGATGTCGACTGACCGCGCAGGCTTGAGCGAGCAGACGGCGTCGACGCGCCCCGCCGCAAGGTGACAGAGCGACAGCGCGAGCGAGCCCATGATGCGCAGGCGATAGGCGAGATCGACGACGGCCGCGGCCTTCTCCGCCACCGATGCAGTGCGGGTCGCCTCGAACGAGAGAATCTCGATCTCGTTGCGTGGCAGGTCGCCGTCGAGAGGGTGTCCGTTCAACTGCGCACCTCGTCCACTCGACGCCGTCCACTCCTCATTGGTGCCGAAGTCGTGCACGAAGCCAAAGCGGACGTCGCCCATCGTCGGGCCCGAGGCGACGGCCACGGACAGGGAGAAGAACCCGATGCCGCGTTTGGCGTTCAGCGAGCCGTCGATCGGATCGATCACGACGTAGGTCCCGCCCTGGCCGACCGTCCCGACCTCCTCGGACACGATCGTGACGTCGTCGACACCGGCGAGGCGCGCGAGGATCACACGCTCCGCCGCGGCGTCGATCGCAGTCGTCTCGTCGCCGCCCTCTCCCTCGCCGAGCACCGTCTCGCGGTCGGCGCGTCGCGGGAGCTCCCCTAGCACGCCACGGACGTCCCCGACCGCCTCGCGACAGAGCGCGAGCCAGTCAGTCAAGCGGGTGGAAGAGCAGACCCGAGGTCAGCTTGGGGAAGAAGTAGGTGCTCTTCTCCGGCAGCGTCTGGCCGCGCCGGGCGACCGCCCAGACATCCTCGATCCGCGTCGGCCTGAGCAGGAACGCAGCCTCCGCGTCGCCGCGATCGACCGTCGCGACAGCCTCCTCCCGCTGCGGGGTGTAGGAGACGCCCTGCGGTGCGATCCGCTCGACGATCTCCACGTCCAGACCGTCGCCTTCGAGGAGCTCGTACCTGCCGTTCCGGTAGAGGACGACCCCGGGCAGCTCTTTTCCCGGCTCGTCGATCGGAGTACCCCGCGTCCCGTTGACGTGCTCGGCCACGCGGTGCGTCGGAAAGATCGTCAGACCCTGCTGCTGCGTCGGGACGAGCACGACCATCAGGTACGGCGAGCCGCCTTCCTGTGCGTAGGCGAGCGCAGTCTCGTAGCGATGATGGCCGTCGGCGATCAGGAGCTCAACGTCCTCGAAGCTCGGCGCGTCGTCGATCTGCCAGAGCTTGTCGCCGCCGCTTTGCAGATCGGGCTCGCGGTCGGGCGGCGCAAGCGGCTCGCCCTCATAGAGCAGGAAGATCGGCTCGAGTTGCGTGCGCGTCGCACGTAGCACGCGCAGCCGGCCCTCCTTCGGTCCGCTGTGCGTGCGTTCGTGCGGCAGGACGACACCTCGCTCGTAGGGCTCCGCGCGAAGGGACGCCACGAGGCCGGAGCGCGTCCGCTCGATCCCGTCCGGCCCGACATACTCCTGGGCGAGGAACCAGTAGCCCGGCTTCTCGTCTCGGACGAGCACACCGCTCTCGCGCCAGTCGGCAATGTCACGCCCCGCCTGCTGCTCGTCCTCCGGAAGCGTCAGATGGACGACGTTGTACGGGCTGCGGGCCAGGTATTCCAGGCGCTGCTCCGGAGAGATCACGTCATAGGGCGGCGCGACGAGCTGCTCCAACGGACCGGCTTTCGACTCGTCGTAGCGCTCGGCCCGAAACCGCTTCACATCGGCCATCGGGACCGACCCTAGCATCCGGGTTCGGACCTAGGATTCACGCGTATCGCTCGTCTTCGACTCACTCCCGTGAGGGCAACCATGTCTTCCTCACGAGCTCCCTTCTTTAGGGAACGCCTCGAGAGGGGAAACCTGCCGGTTTCCCCCTTCGCCCCTTCCCCACATCGACCGAAGGCCGGTCGATGAGCGCGATCGCAGACCTCGCTGAAGAAAGGGTCGTCGAGGGCATCTATGCGGTCGCGAGAAAGCGGCGGCTGCGGACACGAAGCGGCGCTCCGTATCTCGCGCTCGAGCTCGCCGACCAGAGTGGTCGCATCGACGCGCGCGTGTGGCACGACGTCGACCTGCTCGACTCACGGTTTGCGGAGGGGGACGCGGTTCGCGTGCTCGCTCGGGTCGAGAAGTTCCGCGACCGGTTGCAGCTCGACGTCCGCACGCTCGAAGCGGCCCCACAGACCGATCCGGCAGATCTCGCGCCCGCGCTCCGTCGCGACGCAGACGAGCTGGACGGTTTCCTCGACTTCCTCGCCGGCGAGATCGCGCATCCCGGGCTCGCCGGCCTTGTCTTGCGGTTCGTGTCGGACGACCACGTGCGAGCCTCGTTGCGACGGCTTCCCGCTGCCGAGACGCACCATTCGTACGCCGGCGGCTTGCTCGAGCACACCGTCGGCGTCACGACGATCTGTCGTGAGACTTCGCAGCTTCATCCGCGTTTGCGCGCCGACCTCTTAGTGGCGGCCGCGCTGCTGCACGACATCGGACGCGTAGCCGAGCTGAGTCCCGGCCCAACCTTCCGGCAGACGGAGGAAGGACGCCTGCTCGGGCACGTGTACCTCGGATTGCGCATGGTCCAGGAACGCGCAGGTGGAGTGAAGCCGGACGCCCGCGCGGAGCTGTTGCACGCGATCTCCTGTCACCACGACGCACGCGCGGCCCGCACCGCAGAGGCGGCCGTGCTGTACCACGCGAACCAGTTGGACGCGGTCGCCGCGACGCGACCGATCCCCGACTGACTAAGGCGTCGACTTGCGACGCCGCTTTGAGGCTGGGCGGGCTTCGCCTGCCCAGCCGACCAAACAACATTTACAGCCGAGGCTTCGCCAAGGCGCAGCAGCTTCGCATTTGAGTAGCGTCGTCTCGTGGCGGCGATTGCTCTCGCGCTGGGCGCGAGCCTGACGTGGGGGCTGGCGGACTTCTTCGGCCCGCTGATGGGTCGTACCCTCGGAGCGCTCCGCGTTCTCTTCTACGTCCAGCTCAGCGGGCTGATCACGATCGCGCTTATCGTCCTGGTGCGCGGCAAGGGTCCCGAGAGCTCGACTGCACTGCTCGCAATCCCGGCTGCCATCTCCGGGACATTCGGCCTCTACGCCTATTACCGCGGCGTGGCGGTGGGTGCGATCAGCATCGTCGCCCCGATCGCGGGCGTCTCGGCGGTCATTCCGGTCGCCGTGGGCGTCGCGAGCGGCGACCGGCCCTCCGCCTGGCAAGTCGTCGGGATGGGCTGCGCGCTCGTCGGCGTCTTCCTCGCCTCACGAGAGCCGGGACAGGGAAACTCACGCCTGGCCGCGGGAGTCGGCCTTGCGCTCCTTGCCGCGCTCGGCTTCGGCTGCTACTTCCCGCCGATGCACGCTGCAGGGAACGCAGACTTCTGGTGGGCGTCGCTGCTCTTTCGAACGACCTCGACCATCGTGATCCTGGGCGTGATCGCAATTCGGCGGCCCTCGCTCTCGGTCGAGGCGCGGCGGCTCCCCCCACTCGCCCTCGTCGGGATCGGGGACATGGCGGGCAACCTGCTCTTCGCGGCCGCTTCCACGACCGGCCTCGTCAGCGTGACCTCGGTGCTGGCATCGCTCTATCCGATCGTCACGGTGATCATGGCCCGGCTGGTGCTCAACGAGCGAGTCGCGCGGTCGCAGGAGAGCGGAATCGCGCTGACACTCGCCGGCGTCGCGCTGATCTCAGCGGGCTAGAGCGGCAAAGCGGACACGCGGCGCTCGATCTCGTCGTGAATCCTCCGCACCGTCTCCAGATCCTGTCCAGCCGGATCGTCCAGCTCCCAGTCGACATACCGCTTCCCCGGCAGGACCGGACAAGCATCGCCGCAACCCATCGTCACCACCAGATCAGCCCACTGGGCGTCGGCGTCGTCGAGCTTCTTCGGAACGCGGTCCGCTAGCTCGGGCATGAGCTCTGACACCTCGGGGTGCACACGCTCCGCAGGCGTCGTACCGGCCGACCGTGCGTTGCCGCCTCGCCGCTCGTAGAGCGCCTGCGCGATCTGCGACCGCCCCGCATTCTGCCTGCAGACGAAGAGCACGTTCATGCGCCGAGCGCTCCGCGCAACGCATCGATCGCCTGGGGCACGAGCCGGTAGTAAGCCCAGGTGCCGCGGCGCGATGATTCCACGAGCCCGGCGTCGCGCAGGATCTTCAGGTGATGCGAGATCGTCGGCTGCGAAAGCTCGAATGAATCGGTGAGGTTGCAGACACAGACCTCGTCTGCAGCCGAGAGGTAGTTGATGATCGCGACACGCGTTGGGTCGGCGAGCGCCTTGAACCGGGCCGCCAGATCATCGCGCTCGGGCTCGCTCAGAGGCGGAGTCTCCGGGCCGCAGCAAAGAGCGGGCAGGACGGCATTTGACTTCATCGACGTCTTTCAATATATCTACCCCGACCCGTTCTATCGATAAACATCGATGAAAGGAGGCGCGAATGGCGGTGCGATCCGAGTGCGACTGCCCTCCGGACTGCTGTCCCGACGGGTGCTGCTAGCCCCCGTCAGACGTTGAACCGGATGTTCAGGACGTCGCCGTCCTGGACCTCGTAGGCCTTGCCTTCGAGCCGCTGGAGGCCGCGTCTCGCGGCCTCCGCGTGTGAGCCGGCCGCCACGAGATCGTCCCAGCGGATGACCTCGGCGCGGATGAAGCCCCGCGCGATGTCCGAGTGAATCGTCGCCGCCGCATCCAGAGCGCTCTGTCCTCGACGCAGCGACCAGGCGCGCGTCTCCTTCTCTCCGGCCGTGAAGAAGGTGATCAGCCCGAGCGCATCACTCAGGCGACGCACGACCTCCTCGAGCGCCGACGCGCGCTCGCGAAACGCCGCGGCCTCCTCGGCCGGCAGCTCTGCAAGTTCGGCCTCCAGCTTGAGGTCGATTGAGTCCGGCCCGTTCTCGACCGCAAGCAAGGGCTTCGTCGTCAGCGGCTCGAGCTCTGGTGGGAGCGCGCCAGGCCAGTCGGCGAGCGTCCCGCCGGCGTCGACGTGCGCGAGGATCCGCTCGAGCTCCGCGACTTCCTGCTTCAGCTTCGGATCACCGGACTTCGCCTGCTTCGCAACTCGTTCGAGCCGCCGCTCGACGTGATCTCGATCCGCCACGAGCAATTCCAGCCGCAACGTCTCGAGGTCGTCCGCGGGAACGCGGGTCCCGGAGAACGCGTCGAGGACAATCAAGAGCGCGTCGACCTGGCGGAGGTTTCCGAGCAGCTCCGGCCCCGTTCCCCGTACCTCAACGACGCGGATCGCCGCCGGCGTGACCTTGCGCGGGCGGATCACGTCGGCGATCCGCGACAGCCGCGGATCCGGGATGCTCGCCATGCCGACGTCACCGGTTGCACGGGCGCCGGTAAGCGCGTGGAACAAGGTCGACTTTCCGGAGCTCGGCAGCCCCACGATTCCGACCTCGAGGGGCACTAGTGCCGGGAGATCTGTTTCTGCAACGAGACCAGCGCTCGGTGTTGCAGCGACTTGATCGCACCTTCAGTCTTGCCGAGGATCGTCGCGACCTCGGCGTTGGGCAGGTTGAAGACGAACTTGAGCGTGAGCACCTGCTGCTGCTCCGTCGACAGCCCTTCGATCAGCTCCAGCATGCTCTGCTGGCCGATCGACTGCATTGCCGCCGCCTCGGCGGAGGGCTCGGTCTCGTCCCTCGGCTCCGGAACCTCTTCCTCCGGCTGCCAGCGGCGCGAGGCGCGAAAGTGATCCATGGCGAGGTTGTGGGCAATGCGGAACAGCCACGCCGAGAACGGCGCGGACTGCCAGCGGAACCGCTTGATCGACTCGAGCATCTTCGTGAACGTCTGCGTCGTCAGGTCTTCCGCGTCGTGACGGCTGCCGACGCTCATGTGCAGGTAGCTGTAGATGCGGTCGAAGTGCAGGAGGTAGAGCTCCTCCAGCGCTTGTCGATCGCCTTCCTGCGCGCGTTCGACGAGACGCCGGATGTCCGCGCCCGAGTCCTTCGCAGGGCGCGCCGCAGCGCGGGTGGCTTCCTCGGCCATCAGCGGAGAGATGCCCCGGCGCGCGGGGTTGGTAACTCGGGAGCGCTCACGTGGGCGGGGCCGAGCCAAAGCCGACTCTGCTCTCGCGAGCGAACCTCTTCACGTAGACGACGCGCTGGAGGGCAATGGTGTACCGCCCGTCTTCGGCGTCGAGGAAAAGTGCTGCTTCGCCGGTGCCGGCGCGCAGCTCGGCAGACCCCAGAGCCTGCTCGAGAGCGTCGGCGCTCGAGGGGGACACGAGAGCCCCCATGATCTGCCCGCCGTCGAACGCGACTTCGATCCGGACCCGTTCTGCTTCAGCCACCTGAGACCACCTCCGAGAGAACGCCGTGAACGGAATCCGGATGGACGAACGCGACCTGTAGGCCGAAGAGCCCCGGTCGCGGCTGCGGATCGATCAGATCTGCGCCGGCACGTGCGAGCTCTGCCAGCGTCGCACCGAGGTCACTCACCTCGTAGGCGACGTGATGCATGCCGGGACCACGCTTCGCCAGGAACCTGCCGACGGGTGTGTCTTCGCCGAGCGGCTCGAGCAACTCGACCCTTCCCGCCCCGATGCGAAGCGACGCGGCCCGCACGCCCTGGTCCTCCACCGTCGCACGCTGCTCCACCTCGGCCCCGAAGAGACGCTCGTACGTCGCGAGGGCCGCATCGAGATCCTCGACCGCGACACCCAGATGGTGGATCCCCCGCGCCGCCACTGAGGGGCGACTCTATCGGGCGAGGTCTGCCTAACGGACTCGAGTGGTAAACGGCCTGCTCAGCGTCACGCCGCTTTCCCGCAGCGACATCGACCCCCGGACCGTCTTGCCCTTCGACTTTTCCTTCGGCACCTTGAACGAACACGTCGCGGTCGGGCTCCTGACCACGCGCCCGGTCGCCGGCGACGTGAGGACAACGGTGAAGAACCGGGCCTTGCCATTGAGCGTCTTGCTCCCGAGACGCGCCTTGCAGCTGATCTTCCCGGACGCGACCGCCGCGCCGGTGTCCGTGTGGGCCGCGCCCATGATCACGAGGAACGTTCCTCCCGGCTTCACGCTCTTCTCCGCATTGAAGCCAGTGAGGACGACGCGAAGCGCCTCGGTCAGCCGGTAGTTCCAGATCGCGTCGCCGTCGGGCGCGTCGTCCTGCGCGAGCACGTCGTTGCCCTTGAAGGCAATGCCAAGCGCGTAGAAGCTCAACTCGATCGGAACAGACATGTCCGGGAAGCCGGGAGCGAGATCCTCCTGGCGCACGGTCACGACTCCCACGCCGTTGCTGAACGAGCCGGTCACGGATCCAGGCGTGGGGTCGACCGCCACCATCTCCTCGCCGTTCCAGACGAGGAGCGACGGCCCGGTCGCTTCCAGGACGAGGATGAAGTTCATGCCGTCGCTGCGCAAACCGTTTGCGAGATCCGGGTCGTCGGTTCCGAGCGGCACCGCGATCGCATCGTCTGGCCCGAGCGACGAGCGATTTGGAGCGGTGATGCGAAACGTGATCAGACCCTGGTCGTCGTTCGAGACGGTCACACCCGTGATGTCCGGCGCAACTCCCGCGTCGCCCGTCGGATCGCTGAAGCTCGAGCTCCCAGCAGCGGTGTGCGCAGGAAGGCCGAACGCGGTCCCAGACGCAGACGCCCCCCCGACGGTAAGCGCTGCAAGGAGTGCCACGGCGGCGAAGCCAGCTCGCTGCACCAACCCATCGTAGGCCGCCTGAAGCGGCGGTGTCTAGCCCTCGTGGGGCAGCGGGACGACGCGCGGCGTCCCGACCGTCTCGGACGCGCGGGACTCCGGCTCGACGTCCGCAAGCAGGTGCATGACCTCTTCGCGGTTGATCGTCTCCTTCTCCAGCAGCGCCACTGTCAGTCGGTCGAGCGGCGCACGATGCTTTTCGAGCAGCCGCACCGCCTCGGCGTAGGCCTCGTCGGTGAGACGTGCCTGTTCGATGTCACGCACTCGCTTCGTCTCCTCCGAGAGTGCGTAGTTGTCGGCACGCAACGTACGTGACGTGACGACATCCGACATGCCCCACTCGAACACCATCGCGCGCGCGATCTCGGTCGCCTTCTCGAGATCGCTCGCTGCGCCGTTCGTCACGCGCCCGAACACGACCTGCTCCGCGGCGCGGCCTGCCAGCGCGATCTTGAGCATGTCGATCAGCTCTTCCTTCGTCTCGAGATAGCGGTCCTCGGACGGGAGGTTGAGGGTGTAGCCGAGCGCCGTGCCGCGCGAGACGATCGTCACCTTCTGTACGGGCGCGATCTCACCCATCAGGTGCGACATCAAAGCGTGGCCGGCCTCATGGAAGGCGAGGATCCGCCGCTCTTTCTCGGTGAGGACTTTCTTCTGCTGGAGCCCGGCGACCACGCGCTCGATGGCCGAGTCGAAGTCCGCGGCCGAGAGGTAGCGCGCGCCGCGTCGCCCGGCGAAGATCGCCGCCTCGTTGGCGATGTTCGCGAGGTCCGCACCCGTGAGGCCGGAAGTCTGGCGCGCGATCACTGCGAGATCGACGTCGGCGGCAAGCGGCTTGTTACGAGTGTGCACGTGGAGGATCGCCTCACGGCCGTTCAGATCGGGGGGGCCGACGAGCATCTGGCGGTCGAAGCGGCCCGGACGCAACAGCGCAGGATCGAGGTCCTGCAACCGGTTCGACGCGGCCATGACGACGACCTGATCGGCCGGGTGGAACCCGTCCAGCTCGACCAGCAGCTGGTTGAGCGTCTGGTCCTGTTCGCGAGTGAAGCCCTGACCCGTCCGCGCTGCGCCGACAGCGTCGAGCTCGTCGATGAAGATGATGGACGGCGCGTGCTTGCGCGCCTCGTCGAAGAGCTTGCGCATCCTCGAAGCGCCGAGCCCGACGAACATCTCGACGAAGGCCGACGCGCTCTGCGAGAAGAAGCGCGCTCCGGACTCGCCGGCCACGCCTTTCGCGAGCAGCGTCTTGCCCGTGCCGGGCGGCCCGTACAGCAGGATGCCCTTTGGCACCTTCGCGCCGAGCTGCTCGAAGCGCTTGGGATCCTTCAGGAAATCGATGACCTCCTGCAGCTCGGCCTTCGCCTCCGTCACCCCGGCGACGACATCGAGGCTCACCGACTGGCGCGAACCAGGCTGGACGTGCGTCGGCCTGACACGCGGCATCACGGCGAGGGTGCGCCAGAGCAGGTAGACGATCGCCACCATGCAGAGGAAGAACATGAGCGGCAGCCAGCGCTCCGCGATCGACGGAATGTCGTGGAGCCAGGACCACGGGGCCGCGATCAGCACGCCCACCCCATCGGCAGGAAGGCGGGGGAGCGTTAACGGAACTGGTCCGCCCGCGCTCGGCGTCCGAGATTACGTGTCCTTCACGGCGATCGTCCGCGCCATCCCGGGCCAGCGCTCGATCGGGTCGGTGGAGCGGACGACGTGCATGCCCGCGGCCTTATAGCGCTCGAAGGCGGCATCAGCCTCGTCGGTGTAGTCGACGATGCCGGGGACGACGACCGGAGACGTGCAGTCCTCGAGCAGGTAGGTGCGCTCGGCGAGCTCCTCCCGCAAATGGTCGTGCTCCAGGAGGTTGTCGATCGTCCAGGCCAGACAGTGACTCTTTGCTTGACCGGCCACAATTACCGCATCGAAGGTGAGCAGCTTCGCGATGAGCTCGGTGTTCGTCTCCCCGAGGCGGTCGCCGTCGGGTCCCTCAGTCACCTCCGGACCGAGCATCGAGTAGTGCTCGGTGAGCGGGTTCTCTCCCTTGACCTGGAAGTCGGGAGAGCTGTCCCGTGCGATCCCGTGGAAGAAGACAGCCTCCTCGACCGCGGAGACGAGCGCGTGGCCGATGCCGCCGAGCATGGCGTGGTAGGGCCAGATGGTCAGGTCGTACTTCCCGCCCTCGGCCAACCGTTGCGTGTAGTAAGCCAGGTGCCGCTCCGCGTAGTCGACGTCGATCCCGAGCGCCTCGGCCACCGCGGGGTTCACCCTCCAGCGGCCGTTCGCGACGTCATCCGCCGAGACGAGCACGTAGGGCGCCGGATGGTTGCCGTGCTCGTCGACGAGCCAGATCGCGTGGAACACCTGCATCGCATGATGGGTGTCGAGGCTCGGCAAGATCTGCGTGATCGCGCCCAGGTTGCGGTAGATGAATTCGCACAGACGACGACTGTCGTCGACCGCGCCCGAGCCGGTGCGCCCCGCGACGAACAGCTCGAAGTCCGGAATGCAGAATGTGTTCTGGACGTCGACGGCGAGGAGACCGAGCCGAAAGTCGTCCTCGGCCGCAGGGTGAAGGCCGTACCTGGCGGCCCACGCCGAAGCCTCGCCTGCGCGGTCTTCGTACGGGACTCGCCAGACATCGCCGACGCGGCTCGGGTCGAAATGTGCGGGGAGAGGAAGCTCACGCATGAGGTACGAGGCAGTCATTCGACGAGCACCAGCCGCGGGTTCGGGTTGTACTTCCGGCCGACCTTCGCGGCCTGGCGCCCGTCGGTCAGGACAATGTCGGCTGTGAAGTCGTTCGAACCGCGGATCAGTGACGAGCCGACGCCGTACGCGTCGACAGGAACACCGCGGTGCTCGAAGTCTCTGATCTTCGCGATCGTGAAGCCGCCGGACGCAACGATCTTGACCCGCTCGAAGCCGTCGTGGTCGAGCGCGTCGCGAACCTTGCGCACCAGCCGCTCGTTCACACCGGTCGGCCTGAAGTCGCCGAGCTCGTTCCACAGCGAGCGGTCGACCAGCGTCTCAGACGTGTCGAGACGCACCCCCCAGAGCGTCGGCCCGAGTGCGCGCGCGACGTCGAGCGCGGTCTGCACGGAATTGTTCTCGAAGTCGACCAGGACGGTGATGTTGATGTCGTCCGGCGCCCACTCAGCGAACTTCGTCGCGGCAAGGACGGTGTTGCCCCCGTAGGCGGAGATCAGCGAGTGCGGAACGGTTCCGATGCCGCGGCCGCCCCACCACGACGCCTGTTCGTCGGTCGTCACGCCGATCGGGGCGCCGACGACACGTCCCGCGATGTATGCCGAGTAGCCGTCGCCCGTCTGGACTCGATGGTGGTCGTGTCGCGCCGGCATGAAGATGATCGGCTTCCCGCTCGCGGCCTCGAGGACCTGCACGACGTTGGTCGTGATGAGTGTTCGGCGAGAGAGAACGCCGAGGTATGCGGTTTCCAGATGCGCAAACAGGGTGTAATCGCCCTCGATCGTCATCACGGTCTCCCACGGCTCGAGACGATCGCCCTCGTAGAGCGCGTGCACTGTAAGAGCGTCCCAGTCCAGGGAGCACAATTTGAGGATCGCGATTGCCTCGTCGATCCCACCAAGGTAGGCGTCGTTCTTCTGGAAGACCTGCATAACGACGCGCGGATGGCGGTCGTCATGCTCGAGCGTTGCCCGCGCGTGGTTGAAGTACACGTCGGCGTAGTAGCCGTCACGCATCTTCTCGACCGGCAGGTCGAAGATCTCGGGTGGAAGCCGCTCGCGCGTGCGTTCCGTGAGGGCCATGGCTACTCCTCTTCGAGCTCTAGGCAGGCGAGGAGCGCTGCCTCCGCGACCTCGATCTGCTCGGGCGTCGGCTCGGCAGTTGCGATCCGATGCTGGAGCTCGTGACCCGGCTTGGCGAGAGCTCGGGCCAAACGCTTGTCGGGGTTGCGCACCATCCAGCCGAAGATCTCCGTCGACGCCGCCAGCGCCACGAACTGTGCACCTAGCCTGGCCTGCGTCCTCATCTGGGCCGGCGCGCGCGCCGCGAGTGTATTGCCGATCGCCGTCGTGGCGAGCAACGGCCCGAGCAGGTGCGAGCCGCAGCGGTCGTGCTCCTTGGCGGCCGGCTTGCCCTGTTCGTAGCTACCGATGGAGATGTGCTCGGCGCCGTGATAGGCCGCGACGTCGGAGCTGCGCAGGGCCATCGCCGCCGGGGCGAGCGAGAGCAGGCCGCTCAAGAGCTCCTGCGCACCGGGACCGACGGATCTGGATCCGCGTACGAGCCGGACGACGGTCGCGCTCGCGAGCATCGACGCGAGCACCGCAGGACGCTGGAACGGAAGCCGTGCCTCCGGGAGCGCGCGCCGGATCTCCGGCAGGATCGCAAGCGCGTCGAGCAGACGCACCGGACCGCGCAGCAGGGGGCTGTTGATCTTCGTCGAGCGGAGCCGCTTCAGCCTGGCGGCGACCTTCAGCTCGCCGTCGTCCGTGCGGATCGCGCAGGCCCACGCCTTCGGCCCGTGCACCAGCACACCGTTGGCCAGTGCCATCCCTCCGAGCCGGATCTTCTCCTTGGCCATGGGTCGAGGTTATCGACTCAGAGTCGAATTCCGCAACAGACTAGGAACCGAGGCTTCGCGCGGCGTGGCATAGGAAGTCGACCCCGAGCTCGAGGTCCTCGACCGGGACGCGCTCGTCGGCAGAGTGCACCAGCCTCGCGGCGAGCTCCGGCGACATCGCCCGCGACGGGAAGAACCCGTACGCGACCGTCCCGAACGCCTGCCGGAACCAGTGGCTGTCGGTAAAGCCGGCGACGCAGATCGGGGCCGGCATCGCCTCGGGCTCGACCTCCGCGACCCACGCCGCCACGGCGTCCCAGAGCCGCGTCCCGATCGGCGACCGCGTCCCTCCGTGTGCCTCGAGCGTCTCGAGCTCGTACTCCCCTTCGCCCAACACGTCCCGCACGATCGCCAGTTGCTCCACAGGGGTCGTCTCGGGAAGCAACCGTGAGTCGATGACCACCTCGCAGATGGCGGGGATGACGTTCCGCTTTTGCGAGGCGCTGATCATCGTCGGCGAGAACGTCGGCGCCAGGAGCGGCTCGACTATTGCCGCGAAGAAGCTTCCGATCTCCTCCGCACGACCGAGGGCGTCCTGCGGCGAGGTCGGCGCCTCACCGGTGACGGCTTCGAGCAGTGCCGTCACCTCGGGGGTCAGCCGACGCGCGGGGACGAAGTCGCCGAGCTTCGTGATCAGCGCCGCGGCCTTGACCAGGGCGTTGTCGGCGATGCCGGGCATGGACGCGTGGCCACTCCGGCCGCGGACACGCAAGCGAAACGGGGCGCTCATCTTCTCGGCCACTGAGCAGATGTAGAAGGGCCTGCCGCCCAGCTCCAGCCGCTCGCCGGAGCCCTCGTTGATCAGGAAGTCGCAGCGAACTGCGTGGGGATGGGCCTCGCACAACCACTGGGCGCCATATCCGGCGCCGACTTCCTCGTCGGCAGTGGCGGCGAAGATGAGGTCGCCGGCGGGCTCGAAGCCCTCGCGTGCGAGGGTCGCCATCGCGACTGCGCTCGCGGCCACCTGGCCTTTCATGTCGAGTGCGCCCCGTCCCCACACCTCGCCGTCACGCAACTCGCCGCCGAACGGGTCCGCTGACCACTCGGCTGCGTCCGCGAGCACCACGTCCGTATGCGAGAGGAGCAGGAGGCTCGGACCATCGCCTCTCCCAGGGAGGCGGGCGACGAGGTTTGCCCGCTCGGGGACGCGCGCATACAGCTCGCATTCCGCGCCGCTGTCCTCCAGATACGCGCGGAGCATTTCTGCCGCAGCCGTCTCGTTTCCCGGGGGATTCGTGGTGTCGACGCGAATGAGCTCCTGAAGGAGCTCGGTCACCTCCTCGCGCACAGAGACTGTCGCCATCAGGACTCTTCCTCTTCCTTCGCGCGTGCGGTCAGCTGGTTGCGCGCGCGCCAGAGCGCCGGGAAGAAGTTGTGGTGGATCATCTTTCCGAGCACCTCGACCGGCGTTCCCTGCGTTCCCACGACCTGGTCGCCGATGATGCGCGCTACCACCTTGTAGTGACGGATACGCCACATCGTGATGCGCTCGTCCCATTCGACCAGCGCCTCGGCGAGCTGGTAGAGCTCTTCGTGCTCGCGCCCCCGCACGTAGAGCTCGACCACGTCCAGGCCGGCCGCCGCGACCGCGGCGTCGAACGCCTCACCCAGCGGCGGCGTGACACGGCGGACCTCGCGGAACCCGGGCGAGTCGAAGCCGCTGCCGTGTCCGAGGACCTGCCTGATGGTCTGGTACTCCCAAGGCGACATCTGCTCGAGCATGTCGAGCTGCGCGGTGATGAACTGCAGACAGAGGCAGGCGCGCCGCAGGAGGCGCAACGCAGGCGCGAGCTCCCCCGCTCGCACGTGCACCGTCGCCCTGGCGACCTCGGAGGTCCCGAGCTTGAGCCAGAGCTCGGAGGACTGATGCACGGTCTGGAAGAGCAGCTCGTCGGGATGCGTCCGCTCGTCGGGGGACTTCTGCAACGCGAGCAGGTCGTCGGTGC
Source organism: Actinomycetota bacterium (assembly GCA_046724565.1). Lineage (GTDB taxonomy): Bacteria > Actinomycetota > Thermoleophilia > Gaiellales > Gaiellaceae > 3-1-20CM-4-69-9. The sequence continues at coordinate 21,963 of JBKOWS010000070.1, forward strand.
GCAGGTAGCGCTCGTAGTCCGACGCGCCCTTTCCGGGCAGGATCGGCTCTGAGAAGTCCTCGTGGGTCCCGGTTGCCACTGGCCCGGCGGGAGCATACTTCTCTGCAATGAGCGACCTCTTCTCGGACGCGGCGAAGCAGCGGCTGCCGGAGTTTGCGCCGCTGGCCTTGCGGATGCGGCCGGAGTCGCTGGACGAGTTCGTGGGCCAGGAACACGTGCTCGGCGAGGGCTCCGCGCTTCGCCTCGCGATCGAGGAGGACCGGGTCCGCTCGGCGATCTTCTACGGGCCTCCGGGCAGCGGCAAGACGACGCTCGCCCGGATCATCGCGCGCATGACGGGAGCGGAGTTCGTCGAACTGTCCGCCGTCTCCGCAACGGTGGCACAGGTGAGAGAGGTCCTCGCGCGCGCGCGCGAACGGCTGGGCGCGAACGGGCAGCGGACGATTCTCTTCCTCGACGAGATCCACCGCTTCAACAAGGCCCAGCAGGACGCCCTGCTGCCCGGTGTCGAGGAGGGCGTCCTCACGCTGATCGGCGCGACCACCGAGAACCCGTACTACGAGGTCAACTCCGCACTTCTGTCACGCGCGCAGGTCTACGAGCTCGAGCCGCTGTCGGTCGACGAGCTGAAGCTCATCGCCGCTCGTGGTGCCGCGGAGATAGGCGCCGAGATACCTGGCGAGCTCCGCGATCTGATCGCGATCCGCGCAGGCGGTGACGCGCGCTCGGTGCACAACATCGTCGAGCTGGCGTGGCAGACAGCGCAGGCTGCCGGCGAACCACTCTCGGAGGAGCACATCGAGGACGCCGCGCGCAAGCGCCCGCTCGTCTACGACAAGGCCGCGGACGCGCACTACGACTTCATCTCGGCCTTCATCAAGTCGATGCGCGGATCGGATCCCGACGCGAGCGTCTACTACCTGGCCGCCATGCTGGAGAGCGGCGAGGACGCCCGCTACATCGCGCGGCGCATGATCGTGCTGGCGTCAGAGGACATCGGCAACGCAGACCCGCGCGCGCTGCTCGTGGCCGTGGCGGCTGCGCAGGCGGTCGAGCACGTGGGACTCCCCGAGGCGCGCCTCAATCTCTCGCAGGCCGCGATCTACCTGGCACGTGCGCCGAAGTCGAACGCGAGCTACGAAGCGATCAAACGGGCGACGCGTGACGTGCAGGAGAAAGGCAACCTGCGTCCACCGAAGGCGCTCCGCGACGGGAGCTACTACGGGCGCAGGCTGGGCCATGGCGAGGGCTACATCTATCCCCACTCCGATCCCGCCGGCTTCGACGTCGACTACCTCCCCGACGAGCTCAAGGGCACGACCTACTACGAGCCGTCCGGAAGCGGAGAAGAGACGGAGGGCTAATCCGAGCCGCGGCGGATTCGCTCGGCGGCCATCTTCCCCCAGCCCGGTTGCCGTTCCCAGGCCTGCGCTGCACGCTCGACGTCGTACTCGACCCGGCGAAACTCGAACTCACCCCCGCCGCGACGCAGCGCGTAGGCAGCACGCGGGTCGCCATCCAGAGGCATGCCCGCGCTGCCCGGGTTGATCAGCGTCGTGCCGTTCGGCCCGGGACGGATGAACTGGAGGTGGCTGTGTCCGAAGACCACGGTCTGGTCACGCACGCCGGCCAACATGCGCTCGTCGTCGTCGCTCGGCTCGGCCGGGAAGCTCTCGACGTCCGAGAACGGCGACCCGTGCACGTACAGGACAGCATCCAGCTCCTTCTGCGCCTGGAGCGAGTACAGCCACCCCTCCTCCGTCCCGACGCCTGAGTCCGCCGCCTCGAGCTCCTCGAGGACTTCGGGTCGATCGAGCGGCGGCTCGCGCAACCAGCGTTCGCCGTTGCCGCGGATCCACGTCGTGTTCGGAAGCGAGCGCAGGCGCTCCAGCGTCTCGAGCGGCCAGGGCGACCACGCGCCGAAGTCCCCGCCGAGCAGGTACGCATCCGCTCCGGCGGCGTTGGCGTCCGCCAGCACCTCGTCGAGGGCAACCAGATTGCCGTGGATGTCGTACAGGACCGCAAGCACGTCCCTTTAGGCTCCCATACGTGAAGATCGTCTGCCTGATCAAGCAGGTCCCGCGCGGCGACGCCATCGAGTTCGATCAGGAGACCAAGGCGCTCCGCCGCGAGGGGGTGCCGCTCCTCCTGAACCCCTTCGACGCCGCAGCGGTCGCGCATGCGGTGGCACTGAGGGAGAGGAACGGCGGCGGCGAGGTCGTGGCCATGACGATGGGCCCACCTCAGGCCGAAGCGGCTCTGCGCACCTGCCTCGCCCTCGGCGCCGACCGCTGCGTTCACCTCTCGGACCGCGTCTTCGCGCTGGCGGACACGATCGGCACCTCGCGCACGCTGGCGTTCGCGATTGAGAAGGAGGGCGGCGTCGACCTGGTGCTGTGCGGCCGCAAGACCACGGATTCGGAGACGTGGCAGGTTCCTCCCGAGGTTGCAGCGTTCCTGGGGTGGCCGCACGTCACGAGCGTGCTCGAGACCGAGGTTCGCGGCAGCGCCATTCTGACCGTTCGTGAGACCGACGACGGGCTCGAGACGTATGAGCTCACCGGGCCCGCGCTTCTCTCCCTCGCACACGCACGCGAGACCGAAGAGAGCGCCGACGGACGGATCGACGTCTGGACCGCACAGAGTCTCGTCGACGAGGTGTACGAGTACGACAGGCGCTTCGGCCAGACCGGCTCTCCGACGCGCGTGCTTGCCGTACACGACGTGACGCCCGAACGGAGCGGCGAGGTCTTCGCGTCAGTCGAGGAGGCGGCGACCCGGCTGCGCGCCTTGCTGGCGGAACGGCGACTCGAGCCGTCGGCGTGGGAGAAGCCGGAACGTCTCGGAGAGCGTCCGGGTAAGAGCTACGACTGCTGGACGTTCGTCGAGCACACCGGCGGTCGCCCGATCCGCGCGTCGCTCGAGCTGCTCGGGAAGGGACGCGAGCTGGCCGGCAAGCTCGGCGGACAGAACGTGGCGCTCGTGCTCGGAACGAACATCGGCGGCATTACCCGCGAGGCCGCCCGGCACGGTGCCGAGCGAGTCGTGGCGGTGGAGGACGAGCGCCTGGCCGAGTACCACCCGGAGATGTGGGCGCACGCCGTGCGCGCGGTCCTCCAGCAGCTGCGGCCGCACGTCCTGGTCTTTCCTGCGACCGCGAACGGACGCGACGTCGGCCCGCGGGTCGCCGGCGAGCTCCAGCTCGGAATGACCGGCGACTGCGTCGGGCTCGGTATCGACCGCGGCGGCCGACTGGTGCAGACGAAGCCGGCGTACGGCGGCAACATCGTCTCGGTGATCATGGGCTCGACGACGCCGCAGCTCGCCACGGTCCGGCCACGCATGTTCGAGCCCCTCGAGCCGCGGGAGGTCGAGCCCAACATCGAGCGCTTCGATCCGGGCGGCTGGCCCGAGACCCGCCTGCGGGCGATCGAGCGCGACCCCGCCTCCGCCCGCGATCTCGACGAGGCCAACATCGTCGTATGCGTCGGCGGTGACGTCAATGATCTTCCGCAACTCCCCGAGGGCGTCGCCATCGGCGGCACCCGGGCGGCCTGCGAGCGTGGACTGCTCCCGCGCAGCCGGCAGATCGGCTTGCTTGGACGGCAGGTCGCGCCGCGACTGCTCGTCGCCGTCGGCCTCGGCGGTGACTTCGAAGAGCAAACGGGGTTCGTGAAAGCGAACGTCGTCGCTGCGGTTGGATCCGACCGGGACACGCCGATGATGGGCGCGGCGGACGTCGCGGTCATCGGCGACTGGCGCGAAGCGCTGCCCGAACTGCTCGGAACGCTCTGATGCTGCTCCAACTGCACGAATGGGGAGATCGCGCCGCTCCTCCCGTCGTCGCGCTGCACGGCATCGGGGGCTTCGGCCGCCGCTTTCGCAAGCTGGCCGAAGAGCGTCTCACCGGCTACCGCATCGTTGCGCCCGACCTACGCGGACATGGGTCGTCGTCGTGGGAGCCGCCCTGGACGATTGCGACCCACGTCTCCGACGTCCTCGAGACGCTCGAGCATGCGGGCATCGAGCGCGCGGCTTTCGTCGGCCACTCGTACGGCGGCCGCCTGATCCTCGAGCTCGCCGACCTCGCACCGGAGCGGATCGAACGAGCCGCGCTGCTCGACCCTGCGATCGAACTCCTGCCCCACGTCGGCTTCGACTTCGCGGAGCGCGAGCGAGCCAACGGCGGCTTCGCGCTGCCCGACGAGGCTGTCGACGAGCGGGTGGCATTCGACGTCGCCACACCGCGTGCGTTCGTCGAGGAGGACGTCAGAGAGCACCTCGACCGCGGCAAGGACGGCCTCTACCGCTATCGCTACTGTCGCAGCGCGGCGATCACGGCCTACGGCGAGCTCTGCACGCCCCCGCCGCCGCCCGAGACACTCCGCGTTCCGACGCTCCTCCTCCACGCCGGACAGTTCGGACTCGTGCGCGAGGAGCAGCTCGACGCCTATGTGACCATCCTCGGCGAGTTGATGCAGGTCCTCGAGGTTCCCGGGGGCCACATGATCTTCTGGGACGCGTACGAGGAGACGGCGGTGGCGCTGGAGCGCTTCCTACAAGATTCGCGCGCCTAGCGCGCTCGCCACCAGCTCCACCGCGAGCCTGCCGGTCTCGTTCTCCCGGTCGAGCACGGGGTTCACCTCGACGACGTCGAGCGACGAAGCGAGGCCGGACTCGGCGATCAGCTCCATGGCCAGATGCGCCTCGCGGTAGGACAAACCTCCGCGCACCGGGGTGCCGACGCCCGGAGCGACATCGGGATCGACAGCGTCCATGTCCAGGCTGACGTGAACGAAACCGGGACCGGCGACGTGCGCCAGGGCATCGCGCAGCACGGGCTCGACGCCGAGCCGGTCGACATCGCTCATCGTGAACACCTTCGCGTCGAGCCGGCCGAGCAGCGCCCGTTCGCCTTCGTCGAGCGCCCGGATGCCGATGAGAGCCACCCGCCCGGGCTCGAGCGCGGGTAGTCCCCAGCCCTCCTCCTTGAAGCGCTCACCCGCGAGCCCGAGTGCGGCGGCGAGCACCATCCCGTGCACGTTGCCGGTCGGGCTCGTCTCGGGGCTGTTGAGGTCGCCGTGCGCGTCGATCCAGATCGCACCACCGGGGCCGTGCACCTCTCGCAGGCCGGCCAGCGACCCGAGTGCGACCGTGTGATCTCCACCGAGGACGACCGGGTAGAAACCGTCGCGCGCCGTGCCGGCCACGAGCCGGGCGATCCGCTCCGAGGTGTCCTTGATCTGGGGCAGGAAGCGGGCGTGTTCGTCGCCGGTCGCGGTCGCCTCGGCGACAGCGGTCTCCACGTTCCCGAGGTCGATGTAGTCGAGACCGAGCTCGGCGATTCGCGCATCCAGTCCCGCATAGCGGATCGCGGAGGGACCCATGTCAACACCCCGGCGGCCGGCCCCCAGATCCAGGGCGGCCCCGATGACGGCCACTTTGTGACGAAAAGGTTGCGAAGGCACGGCGGACAAGGCTAACTTGCTGACCCATGGGGAAAGCCGAGGCGGCGGGCACGATCAGAGTGCTTCTTGCCGACGACGACGCGCCGTTTCTCGGGGCCTTGTCGCCGTTGATCGAGCGTCAACCCGAGCTGGCCGTAGTGGGGACGGCGGCGGACGGACTAGCGGCGATCGAGCTCGCTGACGAGCTCTCGCCGGACGCTGTGGTCATCGATCTGCACATGCCGCGGCTCGACGGCGTCACCGCGGTCGCACGGTTGCGCCGCGATCATCCGAGCATGTGCGTCATCGCGCTGACCGGCGATCAACACACTGCTCTGCACGAAGCGGTCACTGAAGCGGGCGCTGATGCGGTCCTGCTGAAGGACGAGTTCGTAGACGTGTTAGTCGACCGACTTGCGGCAGCTAAGTCTGGAACCTGATCTTCACAGTCGCCGCAGCGGCCGGCTTTGCCCGGCGCGGCCGCATCGGCTTCGAATCGAAAGTGGAACCCGGCGAAGTCATCATGGTCGCCGCGAAGCGGCGGCCGGACTTCGCCGGGCGGATGGCGAGGGCCGGAATCGAACCGGCGACACCACGGTTTTCAGCCGTGTGCTCTACCAACTGAGCTACCTCGCCAGGCGCGCGCAGTGTAGCCGCGTGCGGACCTAGGAGGCCCCGAGCCGGACGCCGTCCTCGAGGCCTTCGCGCAGGATGTCGAGCCAGATCGCGGCGTTGCGGTCGTACTCGTCTCGCGCCTCCTGGGACGCAGACGCCAGGAAGCGTTGCCACGTCACCGCCCGGCACAGCATGCCGAGCAGATAGCCAGCTTCGAACATCGTACGCAGATGGTCGAGCGATGCGAACCGCGACCACGGCTCGAGATAGATGTCCCGCAGGCGCAGCACCTCCGCCGCGTTCGGCTCGAGGCCGCGTCGATAGGCAATGTCGCGCAACGTGTTGGTGAGACCCGCGAATGGATGCGAGACCGCCCCTTCACCCCAGTCCAGGAAACGAGAATGTCCGTTCAGTACGAAGACGTTGGCCTCGTGCACCTCCTCGTGGATGATCGTGGTCGGTACGGGCCCGGCGAGCGCAGCCACCGTGCGCTCGAGCGCGGGCGTAAGGGACGCGAGACGAGCGCGTTCGACGGGCACCTGGTCGAGAGCGCGAACATCCTGAACGAGGCGCGAATAGTCGGCGAGAAGCTCTGCGGGTCGCTTGTCCGGGGCTCCGAGCGCCAACGCTTCCTCGACGCATCCGACGTGTGCAAGTTGCAACTCGGCGTAACGCGGAAGGATCTCCTCCCACTTCGGAGCAGCGGGCGCCGCCGTCTCGAGCAACGGCCGGAGTTGCGGGCCGGCGTCACGGGTCAGGAGCCAGCTGCCCTCCCACGCGACGACCCGGGGGGAGTCGTCCGGACTGCGCTTCGAGATGAACGCGGTCAGCGCGGGCTCGAAAGCCATGACAGGAGCGGGCTCCTTGAACCAGATGCGCCCCTCGCTCGTCTCGATCGCGGCAACCGCAGCCCAGGGACGTGTGCGCTCGAGGCTCAGCTCGCCGCGCGGCTCGATCCCCTGCGCCAGCAGCTGGGCTCCCGTCCAGGCCGCCGCTCGCTCGAGCCAACCGGGCTCTTCCCAGGGAAGCACACCTGCAGTTTCCATCGGCCGTCGGCCTTCTAAAGGATTCGTTAAGACTGCGACCGCCGACTTGCCGGTCTGCTAGGACTGTGCGCCGTGAGGGTCGCACGCTTCTCAGCGCTGGCCGTCGTCGCCGGTGCCGCAGCCGTTCTCATGCCCTCGCTGGGGCTGTCGCATTCGACGCCGGCGCCGAAGAGCCTCCAGCAGGCCTGCGGGAACCGCGTCGAATACGTCAGCGGCCTCGAGGCCGTGTTCGGCCGTCGCAACACCCACCAACAGGCCCTCACCTTGCAGAGTCAGGTCGTCGGGCGCGGCTTCGTCAACGCCAACATCATCGAAGGGTGCGACGGCTTCCGTGTCGTCGTCCGTGGAATCGACACGTTCGACATCGGCGTCGACCTCCAGAACGAGGCCAGAAAGGAAGGCTTCCCGGTCACGCTCGAGTGCATCCAGGCGAAGAAACTCGGGCGCTGGGAGGGGATCCTCGGCCACGGACGCGACCGGCCCTCGGGTCAGGCGATCGTCAACAAGGCCGGCGCCTCCGGCTTCCCCGGGGCGAAGCTGCGCCCGGATCCGTGCGGCGGCTTCGAGGTGTACATCGCCGGCTTCACTAGCCAGAACGAAGCTCAGGTGTTCGCAGGAAACGCGAAGGACCGTGGCTTCCCTGACGCCGCCGCCGAGCTCAACTAGCCGGACAAAAAGAAAGGCCGTCCGGACCGGTGATACCGCGCCGCGAACGACCTTGTGCCCTCGAGCTTAAGCGGCCTTCGGCTTGCGTGCAAGGAAGGCCGTTCCCTCTCCGGCCCGGATGTCTGCAAAGTCCGTGAATCCACGCCGTTCGAGCTCCGCACGGAGCCGCTCCGGCGGCACGTAGATCGGCGTCGCGGCGCCGACGGCGAACGCAAACACCACCTGTCCGCCCGGCGCAAGCACCCGGTCGAGCTCGTCGAAGAACGGGATCATGTTGGCGTGGGCGACGAGCTCGAACGACGCATCGGGATAGCCGAGCTTCGACGCGTCACCACGCTCGAACGTGACGCTGTCCCGTAGCTCCAGCGGCGTCTTCCGCACGGCCTCGGCCAGCATGCGCTCAGCCAGATCGATGCCAACGACGTTCGCCTCTGGAAAGCGGCGGGCGATCGCGAACGCTCCGTCGCCGGTCCCGGTTCCGAGATCGAGCGCTCGCCTCGGCGGGTCCACGGCCTCGAGGGCGCGCTCGTACGAGGCGAGGTGGCTCGGACTGCGCATCTCGTCCCAGGTGGGTGCAATGTCGTCGAACATCCGCCGCACGAGCGGGCGAAAGAGGCGCCAGAGAAGTGGGCTGCGAACGGCGGCGTTCGTCGCGAGCCGGGCGAGCTTCTGGCCGATAGCGCGACGGTTCACACGGGCTCCAGATGGATCCGCACGTCCCACCCTTCCGAGATGCCGAACATCGCTGCCGCGTTGCCGCCGCTGATCGCGATGGAGATGTTCCGGTAGGCGTCCTCGTAGAGGATGATGTCGCCCGAGCGGGCGTCGGCGAATGTACGCGCCGCGACCGCGTAGTAGCGCTCCGGCCCGACCTGCAGTTCAACGCGCGTGCCGGGAACGATGTTCGCTTTCTCGAGGTGCTCACGCTCGAGGTTGAGCTGGACGTTCCCGAAGCGGTCGATCGAGAGCACGGTGGCGTGAATCCGCGTTGCTCCGACCTCCGGCTGCGGCAGATCGAGGCGAGCTAGCGCATCCGGATCGATCGGTGGGCCGAGCTCTTCCAGAGGGATGCCGAGCGCGAGGTGCGCGGCGGCCGGTGAGAAGAGGTCGCGCCCGTGGAACGTCCGTGACACGGACTCGAGCGCGTACTTCGGGTTGGCGAGCTCGTGCGCATCCGCAATCCCGCCGAGCTTCTCGGCCGCCGGGATCAGCAGGCCGTTGTCTGGCCCGACGTGAAGCCGTCCCGAGCCGTCACGCAACGCGAGCGCGCGCCGGGAGCCGCCGACCCCGGGATCGACGACCGCGAGGTGGACTCCCTCGGGCATGAACGGCAGCGTATTCGCGAGCGTGAGCGCCCCTTGCAAGACGGCCTGCGGGGCGATCCCGTGCGTGATGTCGATGATGTCGACATCGGGCGCGATGCGTTTCATGACGCCGTGACACGTGCCGACGAAGTCGTCCTGCAGGCCGAAGTCAGTCAGGAACGTGATGAATCGCGCCACGCCGCGGCGGAGTCTACGAGCCCCTGGAGGTCCGGTGTTCGCGCTTCGCCGACGATCTCGATGCCTGCGGCAAGAGCGGCCGCAGTCGTGGACCGTCCGATCGAGATCGCGGGAAGGTCGACACCGACCTTCACCCAGGCGCGTGCCGCAGATGCTGACGCAAGCAAGACGAGGTCTCCCGATGGGGGCGACTCCGGCTGAACCTCGAGGGTGCGGTAGACGTAGCGAGCGTCCGCGGCGAGCTCCGACTTGAGGAGCTCGCCCGTACCATCGGCGCCGACGAAGAGGATACGTCCGTGCGGTCGCGGCAGCTCGGCGACCAGGCCCGCCTGACTGGCATCGCGCGGAACGAAGTCGGCGGCGATCCCGTGGTCCGCCAGAACCTGCGCGGTCGCCGCGCCGACGGCAGCCACGCGAGGTAGATGGCCAAGGTGCCGGCGCGCCAGTTGCTCCGCTCCGTTCGCACTCGTCACGACGACCCAGTCGTAGCCGCCGACCTCCACCGGGCCGTCATCGATCGGGACGGTCTCGATAAGCGGGCAGAGGACCGGCACGAACTGGCGCGCGCGCAGCGCAGCCGCGAGCGACTCGGCCTGGGCGCGCGGCCGGGTGACGATCACGCGCATGCTCAGGCCGAGACGAACTGCATCAGCGCCGCCGCGACCTCGGCCGGATCGTCACCGGTGCGCCGCTCGACCCAGCTCCCGTCCTCCGCCGCCACAAGCGCGGTGAGCATCGCGCCGTCGTGGTGGGCAGCCACCGGCGCGAGGCACCCTCCGCCTATCACCGCGACGCAGGTCCGCTCAGCCTCCACGCGGCGCCTGGTCTCGCCGTGATCGCTCGCCGCGACCAGTTCCTCCTCGCCGGCCCGCACCTGCAAGGCGAGCGCGCCCTGGCCCGCCTCCGGGACGATCACGTCTGAATCGAAGCGAAGCCCGATCTCATCGGCGAGGCCGAGGCGATCGAGGCCGCACGCCGCGAGGACGATCGCGTCCAGGCCCCGCTCGCCGCGCTTGCGCAAACGGGTGTCGATGTTGCCGCGAAGCGGCTCGATCGAAAGCGTCGGCTCGAGCGCGAGCAGCTGCGCGCGCCGTCTGATCGAGGCTGTACCCACACGCATTCCGGCACGCAGGCCGTCCGCACCGCAGAGTGCGTCGCGCGGATCGTCGCGCTCGAGGTATGCACCGACCACGAGACCGTCGGTGTCTGTCGAGGTCATGTCCTTCGAGGAGTGGACCGCGACATCGATCCTGTTGCCGAGCAGGGCCTCTTCGAGCTCCTTGACGAACACACCGCGCGCGCCGATCTCACCGAACGGGCGCGTGCGGTCGCGGTCGCCCGCGGTCGTGATGGGCACGAGCGCGATCTCGATGCCGTCGCGGCGAAGCCGGTCTGCCGCCAGCTCGGCCTGCGTGAGCGCGAGCCTACTGCCGCGGGAGCCGACGCGGATAAGCACGACACCAGGTGCGCTTTGCCCGCGTCTGACCACACGTTCTTCCGCGGCGAACGCGTACGAACGCCGTCGGGGCCTGCACGGGAAGCGGACGACCGATCAGGTCCGCGGTCTTCAGCGTTCGTCCTCGAGCCCGAAGAGGTGGCGCACAGCGTCAGCATAAATCACGCCGTCGGCTGCCGCGGCCGCCTGCTTCATACGAATTGTAGGCAGATGCAGGAGCTTGTTGAGAACCGCTGCGGTCACGGACTCGGCGGCGCGGCGCTCGGCGGCGCTCAGCTTCGCGCGGTCGAGCTCGGCCGCACGAATCTCCTCCGCGCGTGCCCGCAGCGATGCAATTGCCGGAACGACGCGCAGCGAGGCCTGCCAAGCGCGGAAGCGGTCGGTCTCGTCGGCGACGATTTTCTCCGCGCGCTCGGCCTCCCGACTGCGGTCGGCGATGGTCTCCGCGACGACGGCTTCGAGATCGTCGATGTCGTAGAGGTAACAACCGTCGAGCTCATGAATCGTCGGCTCGAGGTCGCGGGGAACTGCGAGATCGATCAGGAAGAGCGGCCGGCCTTTTCGAAGGGGAAGCGAGCGTTCCACGACTTCTCGCGTCAGCGTCCAGCCTGGTGCACTTGTCGAGGAGATCACGACGTCCGCGTGCGCGAGCGCCTCGCCGACGCGCTCCAGCGAGAGCGGCGTCCCGCCGAATCGGGAAGCCAGCTCTTGCGCCCGATCCGCGGTCCTGTTGGCCACGAACGCGATCGACGCGCCGCGCGAAACGAGATTCCGAATCGCGAGCTCTCCGACCTTGCCGGCACCGATCAGGACGACGTCGCGTTCGCGCAGGTCACCGAAGACCTGCTCCGCGAGCGCGGCCGCGGCGGACGACACCGAGGCAGGGCTCTCTCCGATCGCCGTCTCGGTACGCGCCTTCTTCCCCGCGTGAAGAGCCTGGCGGAAGAGGCGATCGAGAATCGCACCGGTAGCGCCGGCTGCGTGCGCGGCCCGTACTTGCCCGAGGATCTCGCCCTCTCCAGGTACGAGCGAATCGAGCCCGGCCGCCACGCGGAAGAGATGACGAGCCGCGGCCTCGTCGCGAAGCCGGTAGAGCGCAGGGCCGAGCTCGGCCTCGAGCGCGAGGAGCGCAGCCTCGGCCTTGTCCTCGGCGGCCTCGGGCGACTCGTCCGCGAGGTACAGCTCCGTGCGGTTGCAGGTCGACAGACAGACGGCTTCGCCTCCCTCACCTGCGAGCGTGCCGGCCAGCTCGGCCGCGCGCTGCGGGTCGAGAGCGGCGCGTTCGCGCAACTCCACGGGAGCCCGGTGATGTGAGATGCCGACGAGGACGATGCTCATGTTGCGAAGTGGGTGACCGGCAGGGCGAGGCGCACGACCGCGACGAGCGCGAAGCCGACCAGGACGAGATAGGCGGCACGCCGGCCGCGCCAGCCGGCGAGGTGGCGGAGAGCGAGATAGCCGGCGTAGACCGCCCAGGTGATGACCGTCACCGCCATGAGCGCGTCGAAGCTGCCGCCGCGGTCATGCAGCCGCACGATCCCGACGGCAATCCCGAGCGTCAGCGCGGGCAGCGCGACGGCGATGGTGCGTGCGGCGACGGCGTCGAGACGTGCCAGTGCCGGGGCGCGAAGTCGGAGGATCGATGTCTCGCGCCGCTTGAGCCGTCGCTCCTGCCAGAGGTAGAGCGCGGACAGGGCCGCGGCGACCGTGAAGCCGGCGAAGGCGGCAAGCACGAGTCCCACGTGGAGCACGAGGAAGACGTTCGAGTAGTGACTGTGACCCCCAACCGCGGTGCCGCCTCCCACGCGCGCCGCGGCGAGCAGGACGACGGCGAGCGGCAGGACGGCAAGCCCGAGCAGGCGGTAGCGCGGCTGGCAGCCCCAGATCAAGTACGCCCCGACGACGAGCCAGACGAACAGGTTGAGGGACCCCGCCCAGGTCGACCACGGGAAGCCGTCGGCACGCGCTGCCTGCACGGCGAGCAACGCGGTTTGGACGAGCCAGCCGATGCGAACGCCCCAGGTCGCGAGCCCGCCGGACATCCCCGGGCGCCGCGCCTCGCTCAGGTAGGCGAAAGCCGCCTCGCCGTAGGCGAGCAAGGCCGGCCAGAACAGAAGCTCAGCCACGACGCCGTGTCTCCCGGGGGGGGGGGGGGGGGGGGGGGGGGGGGGGGGGGGGGGGGGGGGGGGGGGGGGGGGGGGGGGGGGGGGGGGGGGGGGGGGGGGGGGGGGGGGGGGGGGGGGGGGGGGGGGGG